>JAJYFA010000079.1 GCA_021790995.1 Acidobacteriota bacterium | reverse complement strand
CGCGCGCGCGGCCACGAGTATGGCGCCGTCACAGGCCGTCCGCGCCGCTGCGGCTGGCTCGATCTGCCGCTCCTGCGCTACTCAAACCAGGTGAACAGCACCCAGTGGCTCGTTGTCACCAAGCTCGACGTGCTCGACGAACTCGAAGAGATTCCCGTCTGCACCGGCTACGAGATCGATGGCAAGGTGACGGACGAGATTCCCGCAGACGCACGCGGACTCGAATCCATCAAGCCCGTCTACACCACGCTCAAGGGCTGGCGCCAACCCACATTGGGCATCACGCAGCACGACAAGCTGCCTCAGGCTGCGCGCGACTACCTCGCCTTCCAGCAGCGCGAGAGCGGAGCGAAGATCGGCATGGTCTCGACCGGTCCCGACCGCGATCAGACCATCGTCCTGCCGGAGTTTGCCGCCGCGCTCGAAAGCATCCACTCGTAATGAACTGCGAGCAGGTCAGTGAGTCAACAAGAAACGGCCTTTGCCGCATCACCCAATCTCGCAAGCTGGGCGCTTGTCCAGCCGATTCGCTAGTTTTCCGGCTCTCCTTTCCGGTTCGATTTTCGTCCAATGCTTTGCCCGGGAAAGCAACGGTAAACCCACCGTGGAAGCTGCTACATGGCTTTTCAAGAGAATTCGATTTGACCATCGCACCGCTTCGGTAATACCGTGGACGCGTATGCCCGGTTCGTCGAACTATCCATTGATCTCTTGTCGCTTTAGCCGGACGGATCCCCGGTGGGTTATGGCCGTGGTTCTCCTTCTGGTGTCCGTTGCGGCTCCTCTCTTCGCCGGCGGGCTTTCCCTGGCGCAGAAACACGAACATCGGCACGAGATCGATCAGCTTGAAGACGAGTGGCGCAACGCCATTCTGAGCGGCGACACCAAAACGATGGATTCGTTGATGGCGGAAGACTACATGGCCGTCACTCCTTCAGGCACTCTCCAGTCGCGTGACGAGACGTTGCAGAACCTGAAATCCGGCCGCACGCATTTCACCTCGCTCACCGTGACCGATCGTAAGGTTCGCTTCTACGGAAGCACTGCCCTGGTTACGTCGCTCGCCAACGTTCAGGCCACCACCCCGGACGGCCCATTGACAGGCAGCTACCGCTACACCCGCGTCTACGTCCGCAATGCGCAGGGAGTTTGGAAGATCGTGAGCTTTGAGGCCAGCCGCGTACGTTTGCATCACTCGCACCATCGCATGAAGAATCAGTGAGATCCTGTGCGATTTGGGCAATGAGCCCCCGATGATGCGCCGCCAAAACATCTTTCGATCTTCCTGCATCCTCATCGCGTCTGGATCATCCATTGAGCAGTGGACTCCGCCACTTTTTCAGAAAACCCGCTGAAAATTGACGATTCTCGCAGTTGCTCTTGAAAAGAAAGAGCACTCGGGGTACACTCAAGCTAGATATAGGACCAAAACGGTCCGATATGAAAAGCAGAGGCGGTGCACGCTCATCCGCCTTGAGAGCGGCAGGCGCCAGATCCCATCGGAAATGGCGATGGGTTCAGTGGACGCATCGAAGAGAGCCGCCGCACCCCCGTGGAGGAACCATGAGTTCGACAGTTGATACCATTCGCGACCTCGCCCGGCAGGACTACAAATGGGGCTTTGTCACTGAGGTTGACGAGGATCGCGTGCCCAAGGGGCTCAATGAAGACATTGTGCGCCTGATCTCGGCGCGCAAAGGCGAGCCGGAGTGGATGCTCGAGTGGCGCCTGAACGCCCTGCGCCACTGGTTCCAGATGGCGCGCGAACAGGGCGAGCCGAAGTGGGCCAACGTCAAGTTCCCTCCTGTCGATTACCAGGACATCGTCTACTACTCGGCGCCGAAGAAGAAGCCCACGATCGAGAGCCTCGACCAGGTCGATCCCGAGATCGTGAAGACTTACGAGAAGCTCGGCATCCCGCTTGAAGAGCGGAAGCGGCTGGCGGGCGTGGCCGTTGACGCGGTGTTTGACTCGGTTTCCGTGGCGACAACGTTCAAGGACAAGCTCGCCGAGATGGGCGTGATCTTCTGCTCGTTTTCCGAGGCGGTCAAGAACCATCCCGGCCTGGTGAAGAAGTACCTGGGCTCTGTCGTTCCGCACACCGACAACTTCTACGCGGCCTTGAACGCCGCCGTCTTCACCGACGGTTCGTTTGTCTACGTGCCGAAGGGCGTGCGCTGCCCCATGGAGCTTTCCACATACTTCCGCATCAACGCGGCGGAGACGGGCCAGTTCGAGCGCACGCTGATCGTGGCCGACGAAGGCTCCCATGTGAGCTATCTCGAAGGCTGCACGGCGCCCATTCGCGATACGAACCAGCTTCATGCCGCGGTGGTCGAGCTCATCGCGCTCGACAACGCTCAGATCAAGTACTCGACGGTGCAGAACTGGTACCCCGGCGACAAGGAAGGCCGCGGCGGCATTTATAACTTTGTCACCAAGCGCGGCAAGTGCGCCGGCCGCAACTCCAAGATCTCCTGGACGCAGGTGGAAACCGGCTCCGCGATCACGTGGAAGTACCCAAGCTGCATTCTGCAGGGCGATGGTTCGGTGGGCGAGTTCTATTCGGTGGCGCTCACCAACAACCGCCAGCAGGCCGATACCGGCACCAAGATGATCCACATCGGCAAGAACACGCGCTCGACGATCGTCTCCAAGGGCATCTCGGCCGGCCACGGGCAGAACACCTATCGCGGGCAGGTGAAGATTCTGAAGGGCGCAACCAACGCGCGCAATTATACGCAGTGCGACTCGCTGCTGATCGGGGACAAGTGCGGAGCGCACACCTTCCCGTACATCGACGTGCGCAACTCGACGGCGAAGATGGAGCACGAGGCTTCCACTTCAAAGATTGGCGAGGACCAGCTCTTTTATCTGCGCCAGCGCGGCCTCAAGGCCGAAGACGCGGTCTCGATGATTGTGAACGGATTTTGCAAGACGGTCTTCAAGGAACTGCCCATGGAGTTTGCCGTCGAGGCGCAGAAGCTGCTGGGAGTAAGCCTGGAAGGCAGCGTGGGATAAACGAGGTTTCAGGTTTCAGGTTTCAGGTTTCAGGGGACAGGGATCTGGAAGCCGGCAGGTGAGCCTAGTTTGTTTTGCAAGGCGAATATAGCGCGGGCTTTAGCCCCGGCGCAACTTCCCAAAAGCACGAACGGAGAGAAGAATCGAATGGCATTGTTAGAGATCAAGGATCTGCACGCCTCGGTCGACGGGCAAGAAATCCTCAAAGGCGTGAATTTGACGGTGAATGCGGGCGAGGTGCATTCCATCATGGGGCCGAACGGCTCGGGCAAGAGCACGCTCTCGGCGGTGCTGGCGCGCCGTGCCACCTATGAGGTCACAGGTGGCAGTGTCCTGCTCAATGGCAAGGACCTGCTCGCAATGGAGCCCGAAGAAGCCGCCTGCGAAGGTGTGTTTCTGGCTTTCCAGTACCCGGTGGAGATTCCCGGCATCGGCAACGCGTACTTTCTGCGCTCGGCCATGAATGCCATCCGCAAGCACCACGGTCAGGACGAGCTGGACGCGATGGACTTTCTGCCGCTCTACAAGGAGCGCATGAAGCTGCTCGAAATCGACGAGAAGTTTATGAGCCGCTCGGTGAACGAAGGTTTCTCAGGTGGCGAAAAGAAGCGCAACGAGATTCTGCAGTTGGCCATGCTGGAGCCGAAGCTCGCCATTCTGGACGAGACCGACTCCGGCCTCGACATCGACGCGCTGCGCATTGTGTCGCGGGGTGTGAACGCCATGCGCGGCCCGGACCGTGCGTTCCTTGTGATCACGCACTACCAGCGCCTGCTCGACTACATCAAGCCCGACTTTGTGCACGTGCTGGTGGACGGCAAGATCGCGCGCTCGGGCGGGCCGGAACTGGCGATTGAGCTTGAGAAAACCGGATACGGATCGGCGGAAGCCGAGGCACTGCAGGCGCAGCACGCATAGGCACAGCGCAAGAGCGAAGAGGGACGGGAAGGCAATGGCAACGGAAACCGATCGGTTGAGCAATTATCACAAGGCTTATGAAGCGGTCCGCGCACAAGCGAGCGAACGCGAGCCGGTGTGGCTCGGGCAGTTGCGCGAAGACGGCTGGGCGCGCTTCAGCGCCAAGGGATTTCCCACGACGCACGACGAGGACTGGCGTTTTACCAACCTCGCCGCACTGGCAAAAACGCCCTTCCACCGCGCGGCGGCGGGCGAGGTTTTTGTTTCCGCATCGCAGATCGCTCCGTATGGTGTGGACGGCGCGGCCTGCCAACTCGTCTTCGTCAACGGCCACTTCTCTCCCGAGCTTTCCGATCTCGGCAGCCTGCCCGATGGCTTGCTGGTCTGCTCGCTCAAGCGCGCCATCGATTGCGGCCGCGAAGGCTGTGCTCCCGAGGGCATTGAGCAGCATCTTGGCCGCTACGCAGACATGAGCCGCGACGCCTTTACCGCGCTGAACACGGCGCTATGGGAAGACGGCGCGTACTTGCGTATCCACCGCGGCGTCGTGCTGGAGCAGCCGATTCATCTCCTTTACGTCTCGGCCGGCGCCGGCGCAGAGATTGCAACCCATCCGCGGACGCTCATCATTGCGGAAGACGCGAGCCAGGCATCGATCATCGAAGACTACGTCTCGCTGGGCAGCGAAGCTGCATTCTCGAACGCGGTCACCGAACTTGCCGCAGGCCAGAATGCTGTCATCTCGCATTTCCTCGTGGAGCGTGAGAACACTGCCTCGTTCAACGTTTCCACATTGCGCATCGAGCACTCGCGCAGCGCACAGGTCGATTCGCACTCGATTCTTCTGGGTGGCGGACTGGTGCGCAACAACGTGCATCCCGTGCTCAACGGCGAAGGAGCGGAGTGCCTCATCAACGGCCTCTTCGCCGGCGCTGGTGCCCAGCATATGGACAACTACATGCTGGTCGAGCACGCAAGCCCACACTGCAATAGCCGCCAGTTTTACAACGGCATCCTCGCCGGCCAGGCGCACGGCGTCTTCCACGGCCGCATCGTGGTGGCAAAGGATGCGCAAAAGACCGACGCCAAGCAGACCAATCGCAACCTGCTGCTCGGTGACAACGCACGCGTCGACACCAAGCCGCAACTGGAAATCTACGCCGACGACGTAAAGTGCACGCACGGCGCAACCATCGGCCAGATCGATGAAACTCAGCTCTTTTATCTGCGCTCACGCGGGCTGGCCCTGGCCGACGCGCGCAACCTGCTGCTTTACGCCTTCGCGGCCGAGTGCCTCGACCGCATGAAGAATCCCGCAGCGCGCGACTTCGCGGAAAAACTCATCCGCGAGCGGCTGCAGGAACTGGCGAGCGCCGCGAAGAATGCAGCGCTCGCCACAACGGACGAACGGAAAGCGCAGAACCGGGAGGAGCTGGGATGACAGCCGTCGTTGAACGCGGAGTTCACGAGCCTTTGCGCGGCAAAACCGCGGCGGGTGGATTCTCGGATAGCGATCTCGCGAAGATTCGCGCGGATTTTCCCATCCTCGCCGAGCGCATTCACGGCAAGCAGCTCGTCTATCTAGACAATGCGGCCACCACGCAAAAGCCGCGCGCGGTGATCGACGCCATCACGCACTACTACGAGCACGTCAACGCCAACATCCATCGCGGCGTGCATGCGCTCAGCGAACGCGCCACCGAGGCGCACGACGCCGCGCGCGAAACCGTGCGCCGCTTCCTCAACGCCGCCGACACAAGCGAGATCATCTTCGTGCGCGGCGCCACCGAGGCCATCAATCTTGTGGCTCAGACCTTCGGCCGCGCCAGCATTGGCGCCGGCGACGAAGTGCTCATCACGGCCATGGAGCACCACTCGAACATCGTGCCCTGGCAGATCGTGTGCGAAGAAAAAGGCGCGCATCTCCGCGTTGCGCCCATCGACGATCGCGGCGAACTGCTGCTTGACGAATTTGCCCGGCTGATCGGCCCGCGCACAAAGCTGGTTGCAGTGACCCAGGTCTCCAACGCGCTCGGCACGGTGACTCCGCTCGGCCAGATGATCGATCTCGCCCACCGCCAGGGTGTTCCCGTGCTGGTGGATGGCGCGCAGGCCGCGCCGCACTTTGCGGTCGATGTGCAGGCGCTCGACTGCGACTTCTACGCCTTCAGCGGCCACAAGGTCTATGGGCCTACGGGAATTGGCGTGCTCTACGGCAAGCGTGCGTTCCTTGATACCATGCCGCCTTACCAGGGTGGCGGCGACATGATCAGCTCCGTCACCTTTGAGAAGACGATCTACAACGAACTGCCCTACAAGTTCGAAGCCGGCACGCCCGACATCTGCGGCGCCATCGCCCTCGGTGTGGCTCTCCAGTACGTTGGCAAGCTGGGCCTCAAGAACATCGCGGCGCACGAGCGGGATCTGCTCGCCTACGCCACAGAAAAGGTCGGCGCTTTGCCTGGCGTACAACTGATTGGAACCGCGCAGGAGCGCGCCGGAGTACTCTCGTTTGTGATGGACAACGTGCATCCACACGATCTGGGCACGATCCTCGATCGCGAGGGCGTCGCCATCCGCACCGGCCACCACTGCGCCCAGCCGGTGATGGATCGTTACCAAATCTCCGCCACCGCACGCGCGTCGTTTGGCGTCTACAACACGCGAGAAGAGATTGACGCGCTGGTGACAGGAATCCGCAAGGCGCTTGAGGTGTTTCGGTGAGCACAGAACTTGGCGAACTTTATCAGGAAGTGATTCTGGAACATAGCAAGGCGCCACGGAATTTTCGCCGTCCTGCTTCGGCGAACCACGAGGCCGACGGCTACAATCCGCTGTGCGGCGACCGCTGCTCGGTCTACATCGACATGGAAGGCGACGCAATCAAGGAGATTGGCTTCCAGGGCTCAGGCTGCGCCATCTCGCGTGCATCGGCATCGATGATGACGCAGATGGTCAAGGGCAAGACCAAAGCCGAGGCTGCCGAGCTCTTCGAGCAGTTCCACAACCTCGTCACGGGCAAAGACGAAGCCGCCGCTCAAGAAGAACTTGGCAAGATGGCCGTCTTTGCAGGTGTCTCCAAGTTTCCCGCGCGCGTTAAGTGCGCCACGCTCGCCTGGCACACGCTGCAAAAAGCCATCGAAGACGACAAGAAACCAGGACCGGCCTCGACCGAGTAGCCGGAAAGGCGTCGCGACGGTTTCCTGGCTATCGGCCGTGCAGGGCTCCCGGCTCGCGCAAAATTCAAGCTCATCTTCTACGCCATTCTTTAGCAGCACTTAAGGCTCTCCCCGCAGGGAGGCCATGCTGACCGTTGCGCTTTGCCGACGAAATCCTCTCAGCCTCCACAAGGCTGCGCATCGTCTGCCCGTTCAACTGCCTTCGACTGAATTCCTCTCTGGCGGCATCGATGGCATCAGGAGTGTAACTCTGCGCGTCACCGTACAAGAGGCAATAAAGCTCCTTGTCCGTCCTGTCCCGCATCGTTCGCTGCAACTCCTCTTGTGGAGGCTTCACGTGACGTTCTTTTCTCGGCCGACCTGCTCGCAAGCCTTGCCGATGCGGGAATGGCAAACTAGATCAGGACCGCTGCAAAGTTCGCGCCTGCAATGAAAGCAACTCGAGGCAAGTTATGACCACCCCCATACACTCTCCCGCGTCCACGACCACGCTGCAAGGCAACGCATCGCCGCGCACAGGGTATCTCTGGTTCGTCGCTGCATCCGGCGCGCTGGGAGGACTGCTCTTCGGCTACGATTGGGTGGTTATCGGCGGCGCCAAACCTTTTTACGAGGTCTATTTTCATCTCGTTTCACCCGAATGGCAGGGATGGGCCATGAGTTGTGCGCTGATTGGCTGTTTGATCGGGGCTGTCGCCGCTGGATCCCTCAGCGATCGTTTCGGACGCAAGCCGCTGCTCATTGTGGCTTCGCTTGTCTTCGTGATGTCCTCGTTCGGCACAGCGCTCGCGGCGCGGTTCGTCATCTTCGTCACGTGGCGCATCCTTGGCGGATTCGCGATCGGCCTTGCCTCCGGCGTTTCGCCCATGTACATCGCGGAGATTTCACCTGCGCATCTTCGCGGACGCCTCGTCTCGCTGAATCAAATGGCTATCGTAATTGGCATTCTGATGGCTCAGGTGGTGAACTGGCTCATTGCGCACCCGGTTCCCGCTGGAGCCACGCCCGCTGCAATTCTAGCCTCATGGAACGGACAATACGCGTGGCGCTACATGTTTGGCGTCACAGCGATTCCCTCGCTGCTTTTCTTCGTTGCCGCGCTTCTGGTTCCTGAGAGTCCGCGCTGGCTCGCCACCAAAGGCCGTGAGCTGCAGGCGCTGCGGGTGCTCGATCGCCTCGGTGGTGCAGTCTATGCACGTAAAGTTCTCGAAGAGCTCCGATCTGCCAGCGGCGAGGAATCGACTGCGCCACGAGTTTCGCCGCTTCGCGAGCTGGCGCACTCCGGTGTCGCCCGCGCGCTGGTCCTTGGAGTTGTCCTGGCTGTTCTCCAGCAGTGGTGCGGCATCAACGTCATCTTCAATTACGCGCAGGAGATCTTCGCTGCCGCTGGATATCAAATCTCCGGCATTCTCTTCAATATTGTGATCACGGGCGCGGTCAACGTGGCCTTCACGATTGTCGCTCTCTCTGTCATCGACCGCTTTGGCAGGCGGTTCCTGCTGATCACCGGCATCACGGCTCTTGCCGCCATCTACATTGCGCTTGGCGTACTTTACAGGCTTCACTTCACGGGCGTTCCCATGCTGGTACTGGTTCTCGCCGCCATCGCCGCCTATTCGATGTCGCTCGCACCGGTCACTTGGGTGGTGATCTCAGAGATCTTCCCGAACCGCATCCGCAGCAGCGCCGTTTCCATCGCCGTTACTTCGCTCTGGATCGCCTGCTTCGTCCTCACCTACACGTTCCCGCTGCTCAATGTAGCGCTCAGCACCGCGGGGGTCTTCTTCACCTATGCCGCGATCTGTCTGGCCGGGTTGCTCTTTCTTTATCTTCGCTTGCCAGAAACGCAAAACCTCACCCTCGAAGAGATCGAAATGCGCCTTCACGCAGGGCGGCTTTGAACGGATAGCGATTGCGAACTTGAGGCCAGCACTGCGTTTCAATTCCCTCCGTGCATGGGAACAGGGCCGCGAGTTCGGCGGAACCGCAGGTTGCACACTATCACTTGTTCATCTGACCGGGAGCAAGCGGCATCATCGTTCCCTGGATCGGAAGGATTTCCTTGAGCTGGAACACGGCATGACGTTCCTTGCCTCGCCTTCGATAACAGACATCGAACTGTGCGCCGGCCTTCGCGTCAAACACGCTATCCAATGCGCCAGGCGGCAGATCTTGCAGAGTTTTTCCGTTGACGGTGAGAATCGTGTCTCCCGCGCGCAGCCCTGCCCGCCCGGCTGGTGCATGGCGATCGACCTTTTTCACGACGACGCTGCCATTCTGCCGGTCGAGGGAAATGCCGACGCTATATGTGTGAGCCGGATTTTTGAATTCGCTGGAGCGCAGGAAATAACCCTGGCGATGCTCGTAGTCGAGCGTGAAAACGAAGTGCTTCAGGAAATCGTAGCCCAGATTTCCGGCAATGGCGTCGTCGGAGAATGCTCCCTGGCTGGCGAAGCTGATCGTAATTAAGGGATCGTCGAGATGCCAGGGGCCAAGGCCGAGGCTGCCGATGCGCGTGTCGAGCGCGGAGTGGAACCCACCAACCCCTCCTTCTCTTGCTGCTTTCGCCGGCTGCTCGATAGGAAACTCGTGCGCGCGGTAAAACGGGCCGAAGATAGTGGTTCCACTATTGTCACCTGTGTCAATTTGAAAGATGCCCGGGACGCCATCGACATCCACCTGAATATACGGATGGCTCCCATCAAAATAAAGCCGAAGGGATTGCGCATCCTGCGGTTTCGGCGGCACGCTTCCCGGCTGATAGAAAGTCAGCGTCTTCCGCTGGTAGTCGATAGTCGCGGGAAAACGCCGCAGCAACTCCGCGCCGACTAGACCCTCGATGGGGGCCTCTTTCCCGCGATTCTCGAGCATGTCCGGCAACGGACCGACGATAAATTGCTGATCCTGCATCTCGAGGGAGCCTATGTGCAACTCGTTCACATGCGCGAATTGCCCGTTCTCCTGTGCGGATCCGACTCCGTTCAGGGCAAAGTTGCCCATTGCTTTCACGCCCAGTTGTTTTGCGGCCTGCGGGGTGAGGTAGTTGCTTCCTCCAGAGTCGAGCAGGAATGGAATAGCCGCATGTCCATCGATGGAGACCTCGACGACAATCCAGCCTCCGAAGCTTGTGAAGGGAACCGTCGCCGAACTCTCTTTGCCGAGCAGGCGGGCATCCTTGAATGTCGAGGGCAGTGGCGTGAATGCCGCCTCGTCAGCCACAGGCGAGAAGCGAATGGTCTTGACTGTCAACACAGTGTCCTGGCTTGCGTTGCCATTCGACTGACGCAGGATGAACGGCATCATGACGCCGTCGATTCTTCGGTAATCGGAGTAGACAGTGCCACTTTCGTGGTGCGAGGCGTCCAGTTCGTCGATGCGGTAGAGCAGGTGATCCTTGGCACCGAGCCACAGCGTCATCTTCCGCCCGCCGGGCGGCGTTACGGCAACCAGATCGAACTTTTCTCCTTGATGCCGGCGTGTCCCTTGAAAACGCAACGCATCGTCCGGCGCGGTGAACCAGCCATTGCGATCCTGAAACGACTCATTGATCGCATCCACCCGGGCCGAGGGCGTGTCGCAAACGGTCGCAAGGCCGCTCCGATCCGCCTGCCAACTCGAATCCTCGAGAGTAGCCTGCTTTTGATAGATAGGGCCTGCATCGAGGGTCAGCACATCTCTTCCATCCCTCAGGTCGACAATCTGATGGAAGCGGCCGGCAGCGCCGCCGACATTCGCGTCGCCGGACATTTCCACCTGGCCGAGCGCAGTCCAGTTCTGTCCACCACTGGCGAGGTAAAAGAGGTGGATGAGCGTCTTCGCCTTCGCAGACGATTTGGCTGAGGCGATTCCGGAGAGACACAGCCCGAGAGTGCAGAGAAGCCAGAATCGTCGGAACGGAGAAAGCCCTGTAGACATGGATCTCATTTTATTGCGCGCCTGAACGCCTCCGGGCGCGGAAGCAAGTATTGCCATTGAGCCCGCACCAGCGCAAACACACGGATACGCGATGGGCAGCGCATGAGCGCCAAATGGCCTTCCCTGCCCCAAAGCGCAGGTTTTTGGAGTCCGGTGTTTGCAGTCGCCGCGCGAGCGTAGCCGGGCTCATGCCGTTCTGGAACCTGTGTGTAATTCCATCCAAAATGGGACGATACAACGCGCTTGATTGGAGCGTTCTCACCAGTACGGCTGCAAGCCGCGTTATGCTCCAAGCCATGCAGCCAGCCACTTCAACGCCTTCCTCCCCCGACGCTTCCGATTTTGCAGGATTGCTGGCCACGCTCACCGCGCCTCCGGCGAATGCCGCGGAGGACGAATCGCTATGGAGCAGCAGTGACCTGGGCGGGGATGTGGTCTCGCTCAGCTACGAGCGCGCACTGCGCGCCCATGCGCGCTACCGGCCGGCAGATCGCGATGAGGTGTCAATCTTTCCGTCGGAGGGATCCGGAACAGGCGATACATTGCCGGCGTCATCGGCCGCGGCGCCGCAACGCGATCTGCGCACGGCGAGCGTGACGATTCGACTCAGTAAGGCGGAGTCCGCACAGTTGCATCGGCGCGCGGCAGAGGCAGGATTGACGGTATCGGCCTATCTGCGCTCCTGCGCTCTTGAGGCCGAAGAGCTGCGCGCACAGGTGAAGCTGGCGCTGGCGGAGTTAAAAACAGGGAATGAGGGAACGACGAAACAGGGAACAGGTAACAAGGAACAGGCAACAGAAGGGCAGAGCCCCAGGGCGCGGGAGAGCAAGCGGTCAGGCAATCGTGGGAGCGAAGGCGTTCGGCTCGCCCGGGTCTTTGGGCGCATCGGCAAGCTTTGGATTGGGCTTTCGGCTGGAGAATCTTCCTGAAGGTGTGGCTTTACACAACCGCGTGCAGCATACAAGGATTTCTGTTGACTGTCCCCTGTCTTATTCCACTTCGAGCACCAGACACTTCAAGTACTCCGTCTCGGGCAGGTTGAGGACGACGGGGTGGTCGGGAGCGGCGCCGCGGCGTTCGAGAAGGCGCACGCGGCGCTGGGAATCGGCGGCGGCCGCAGCTACTGCGCCTTCAAGTTCGGCCCAGCCCACGTGATGCGAGCAGGAGCAGGTGACGAGCAGACCGCCGGGGCGAAGCATCTTCAGGGCGCGGAGGTTCAGCTCTTTGTAGCCGCGCAGAGCGCCTTCGACGGCGCGCTTCGATTTGGCGAAGGCCGGCGGGTCGAGAACGATGACGTCAAAGCTTTGGCCCGCCTGCGACCAGTCGCGCAGAATCTCGAAGGCGTCGGCCTCGATCCAGTCAACGTCTGCTGAAATGTGGGCGCGATTGGCCACCAGGTTGCGCTCCGCTACTTCAAGCGAAGCGCGCGAGGCGTCAATTCCCGTCACCTGGCGGCAAACCTGGGCGAGATGCAAAGCAAAGCCGCCTTGGTAGCAGCAAACGTCGAGCGCGCGGCCGCGGAGATCGAGATTGGCTGCGCCAGGCCGTCGCGCCCATTCACGCGCGGCCAGGTAGTTTGTGCGCTGATCGAGAAATGCGCCCGTCTTCTGGCCGGCATTGGCGTCATAGTGAAACGCGAGGCCATTGAGATGGAACTGCGTTGCTGTGATCGGACGTACTGGATCGGCGAGCCACAAGGGATCGGTGCTTGGCGCAGGCAAGCCTTCCAGCTCGCGGATGCGCGGATCTGGGCGCTCGAAGATAGCCGCGGGGATCGCCGGTGCAAGCTCCTCGCGCAGGACGCGCACGCATGCTTCGGCTACGCCTTCGGCCAGCAGACCTTTGGCTAAACGTTGCACGACAACGAGATCGCCATACTTATCCACGACGAGGCCGGGCAATTCGTCGGCCTCGCTGAACGAGAGGCGGCAGGCATCGTTCTCGGCGTCGAGCAGTGGCTTGCGGCGCGCGATGGCTGCGCGCAGGCGTGAGGCGAGCAGATCGAGCCAGCCAGCGTGGTCGAGCGCCTCACGCGAGACAAGGCGAAGGGCGATCTGAGACTGCGGACTCCAAAGCGCCGTGCCGAGGAAGATGCCGCGCTGGTCGGCAACGGGAATCAGGTTCTTTTCTGGTCTTGGAGGAACGATTGTGACCACGTCCGATGCGTAGACCCAAAGGTAGCCGGCTCGCAACCGGTCGGCGGCGCGGCGGTTGACGATGGCGCCAAGTGGTGCAACACGCGATGGCGCGGCTACCGGCAGCGAACCGTCGCGAGTGGTGGGTGACGGCTTGTCCTGCGCCGATTCTCTTCGAGGAAAGCCGTTTGCGGGAACCGGCGCCGATTCCTTCGTGCGGCGCGTGCGCGCGGGCGCCGCCTTTTCCGGTTTGGATGGTCTGGTCATTGTCTCCCTTCCCAAGGTATTACGCCGGGGGCGCCTCGAGCCATTTCGATCAAGAAATTGCCGTGTTTTCGCCGGAGATTCGCGGATTCTGCGGTCAAACGAATGGTTTCAAGCCGCGCGAACACAAGCGGCCTATAATGAATCATGGCGAGTGCTCGCCAAATCCCGCCAATTGAGACTGTCAGCACTTCTGCGAATGAAACGGGTGCGCAGCCGGCCGTGCGCTTGAGCGTACCGGCCCGTGCCGGCGATCCGCGGTCCATCGACGGGCGCATCGAGGCTCTTCTCGGCAAGGTTCAGGCCAACCGGCCCGGCGACGACATCGCGTTGATTCGCCGGGCATGGGAGTTCTGCGTCAGCCATCACGAGGGGCAGAAGCGCGCCTCCGGCGATCCGTACATCGTGCATCCGCTCGAGGTGGCTGAGGTGCTGGCTGAGATGAAGCTGGACGCTACGGCTATTGCCGCCGCGTTGCTGCACGACGCCGTCGAGGATACCCCGGCCACGAGCGAGGAGATCGGCGAGCGCTTCGGCGACCAGGTGGCGCATATCGTCGAGGGCGTCACCAAAATCGACAAGATTCAGTTTGCCAACCGCGAAGACCGCCAGGCAGAAAACGTGCGCAAGATGCTGCTGGCCATGGTGAGCGACGTGCGGGTTGTGCTGATCAAGCTGGCCGACCGGCTGCACAATATGCGCACCCTGGAGCACCTGAAGCCGGAGCGGCAGGAGGCGATTGCACGCGAGACGCTCGACATCTACGCGCCGCTGGCCCACCGGCTGGGCATGGGCAAGGTGCGCGGCGAGCTCGAAGACCTGGCCTTCCGCTATACCGATCCCGTGGCTTATGAGAGGGTTTCGGCGGCCGTGGAAGCGCGGCGCGTGGAGGGCGAGCAGTTCCTGCGCAGCGTGGAAGACACGATTGCGGAACAGTTGCGCGAGAACGGCATTGAGGCGCGCGTCGAGTGGCGCATCAAGCGCCTCTACTCCATTTATCAGAAGATAGAGCGCCAGAAGATCACCTTTGACCAGGTGTACGACCTGCTGGCCATCCGCGTGATTACGCAGGATGTGGCTTCGTGCTACGCGGTCTTCGGCTTGATTCACACTCTATGGCGGCCGGTGCCGGGGCGCATCAAGGATTTCATCGCCATGCCGCGCGCCAATCATTATCAGTCACTGCATACCACGGTGATGAGCGCCACGGGCCACCAGTTCGAAGTGCAGATTCGCACCGAAGAGATGCACCGCATCGCTGAAGAAGGCATTGCGGCGCACTGGAAGTACAAGGCGGGCGGCAATCTGGTGACGGCCCGCGACGAAGAGCGATTGAACTGGATTCGCCAGCTCGTCGAGTGGCAGAAGGAGATGACGGATCCCAACGAATTCCTCTCCAGTCTGAAGATGGACCTCTATCCCGACGAGGTCTACACCTTCACGCCGAAGGGGAAGGTGGTGGTGGTTCCCGCCGGCGCCACGCCGGTGGACTTTGCCTACACGATTCATACCGAGGTGGGCAACACCTGCGTGGGAGCCAAGATCAACGGGCGCATGTCGCCGCTGCGCACCAAGCTGCGTACCGGCGACATTGTCGAGATCGTTACGCAGAAAGATCACAAGCCGAGCCGCGACTGGCTCACGTTTGTGAAGAGCCCCCGCGCGCGCAACAAGATCAAGCACTGGCTCAATGAAGACCAGCGGTTGAGGGCGGTTGAGATCGGCAGAAAGCTGCTGGACCGCGAGGCGCGCAAGCTCAAAGTGCCAATGGCGCAGATCGATGACCAGGATCTGGGCCGCGTGGCGAACGAGTTTGGCGTGGCTACGGCTTCAGACCTTCTGGCCGCACTGGGCCAGGGCAAGCACACTGCGCGACAGGTGCTCAGCAAGGTGGCGCCGGGGTTTACCAACCCGCCTGCCGAAGAGCCTGGAGCGGAATCCAAACCCGGAGAAGCGGGTACAAGCGATGCGGTGCGCCGGTTGCAGATCACCAGTTCGGATTCGCTGCAAGTGGAGGGCCAGAACGATCTGCTCGTCTACCGCGCGCGATGTTGCAATCCCATTCGCGGCGAGGAGATTGTGGGCTATGTGACGCGCGGCAAGGGCGTCGCGGTTCATGCCCGCAGTTGCCCCAACGTGCAGAACCTGCTCTATGAGAGCGACAGGCGGATCAATGTGGAGTGGGCGCGCGTGCCCGACGCCGCGGGCCGCCCGCAGCGCTACCCGGTGAAGATCACGGTTTATTGCGACGACCGCACCGGCATGTTGAAAGAACTCACGGCGGTCATCTCGGACGAGAACGCCGACATTCGCGGTGTCGATCTAAAGCGCGACGAAGAGGGCGAAGCGATTATTGAGTTTGTCGTCGAGGCCGAGGACGTGCGCCACCTCAACCGCATGGTCATGGGGTTGAAGCGCGTGACCGGCGTGCGTCAGGTGCAGCGGTCGCAGAACGTGTAAAAGCAGCGAAAAGCATTTGTATGTCACAAGACGATTCCCTTCTCCATGGCATTCATGTGATCGACGGCGGCCTGGCTACCGAGCTTGAGTACCAGGGCGCGCGCATCGATGGGCCGCTGTGGTCGGCGCATGTGCTCGAGGATGAGCCGGAGAAGCTGATTGCGGTGCACCGTGCCTATATTGCGGCCGGAGCGGAGTGCATCGCCACATGCAGCTACCAGGTATCGCGCATGGGCTACGCGGAGGTGGGTCTCTCCGCGGAGCGGGCCGACGCTGCACTGCTTCGCTCCGTGGAGCTGGCGCGCAGAGCTGTTGCGGAGTTCCCGGCGCGGCGCGTGCTTGTTGCAGGGTCGCTCGGGCCTTACGGGGCGGCGCTGCACAACGGCGGCGAGTATCACGGCAACTACGATTGCTCGTATGACGATCTGGTGCGTTTCCACCGCGAACGGATTGAGATCTTTGCTCAAGCGGCCAGTTCGCAACGGCCCGATTTGCTGGCATTTGAGACCTTTCCCTCGCTTGATGAGGTGCGCGCTGCGGGTGAAGCGATGTCTCCCTGGCCGGAGCTCAAAGCATGGTTCAGCTTCTCGTGCAGGGATGACAAGCGCGTCTCGCACGGGGAACGCGTGGCCGATTGTGCGGCGCTGGCGGCCCAGTTTCCGCAGACCGTCGCGATTGGCGTCAACTGCGTTCCACCCCGATGGATACCCTCGCTGATTGGCGAATTGCGCGAGGGCTCCGATAAGCCAATCGTTGTCTATCCCAACTCCGGCGAGGGCTGGGATGCCGAGCGGCGCTGCTGGATGGGAACGACCGATGCGGCGGAGTTTGGAACAAGAGCCGGGGAGTGGTTTCGCGCCGGAGCGCAAATCGTCGGCGGCTGCTGCCGCACGCGGCCAGAGCACATTGCGGAAGTGGCGCAGGCAGCCGCGCAATGAAAAGCTGATCACTGATAGCCAATAGCTGGACTTACGCCAGCTTCAGCGCCGCCGTGCTTTTGCACGGTGCGACGAAGTGATGGGCGCGGCTGACGATTGCGAGCTTCTCGCGGCTGAGAATCTTCTGAATTTGGCCGCGGGCATGATCGGCCCAGGGGCCGTGGCTGTCGAGCTTGACGTAGGCGCGCCAGTGGCGGAGCGCATATCGGCTCTGGCCGATGCGTTCGTAAGCAATCGCCAGGTTGTAGTGTGCGTCGGCGTAGCCCGGCGAGAGGGTGACAGCCTTGAGATACGCGGCGATGGATTCGTCGAGGCGCCCCAACTCGTCGAGCACATTGCCAAGGTCGAAGTAGGCCAGCACGTAGTTCGGATTGGCCACGGTGGCGCGGCGGTAGAGTTCTTCGGCGCGCTCGAACTGGCGCAGATGGAAGTAAAGGGTGCCAAGGTTGATCGCGGCAGCCGCGTAGTCGGGATCGAGGCTGAGAATCTCTTCGTAGATGGCGATAGCTCGCTGCTTCTCACCGGATTCTTCAGCGCGCACCGCGACCTGAAAGAGCTCTTGACTCACGCGTGGACCGGCCGGCGCTGGGCGGCGGATGGGCCTTGGTTTCACGGCAGCCGCGACGACTTTCTCCTGGTCGCTGCGCTCGAAGTCGAAGAGCAACTGACGGCGAATGGGGTCGACCATGGCACCGCGATGGCGGAAGGCCAGGCGTGTGCCGGTACGCACGACGCGGGCTTCAAGCAGAGGGTTGGCCATGCCGGAGACGGCCTTCATGGCCAGGATGGATTCCCGGATGGAGGCCGCGGGCACGTCCTCAGCGCGCAGCGCGCGCAGCATGCGCAGTTGCCCCAGATCCTGGAAGCTGTAGCTTTCTTTTTGAGGGATGAGACCGGCTCTTTCCCAGGCCTGCAATTGACGTGGCCCGATCTCGAAGATGCGCAAGACATCCTGACGCCGATAGGTGGTCACTCGTGTGCTCCCTCAGATAGTGCGAAGCAGTTTCCGGGTTTGCGGCCTGCATCCCGACGTAAACCGCGGAAGGCAGCCCGGCACTCCCGATCCCGCCTCGACATTCAACAACAGCCACGCAGGAAGCGCTCTTGCTGCGATTATGCCAAGTCTGAGCACGCTTTGGGCGTGGATAACTGGGGCGGAACCCGTTGAATCAACAAAAAAATCGTGGATAACTGGGGCATGTTTGCGTTTGAGGAGGCCTGAGCGCGGAATTTCAAGCGAAGTGCAGATGAATCACGCGATTGCGCTATCCATGCAGCCCATATGGCGGCGGCGACGAACTGGCAGCCTGCCGTCGATTACCACAACCGGGGGGGTGCCTTTGCCGGAAAGTTGTAAAAGAAATATTCTGCGCGGGTGATGGATGGCAAGCATATCTGTCGTACGATTCACATAGCCTTCTGATGGCACGCTTCGATTCCATTATTCGTCCCGCGCAAGCGCAGGCCGATGCAGAAGGCACAGGGCCTATGGGACACGCGACCTTTTGCTTCAC
>JAJYFA010000078.1:10056-18633 GCA_021790995.1 Acidobacteriota bacterium | reverse complement strand
CACGGCGGATGCCAAAAAGAAGCGCGAGGCGGACTTAAATTGGTATGTTGTTTGGAATGAATAGATTAAATGGCGATAATTGCCCGCCCGGCAGGAGGATTGGTAGATGCCGGCGGCAGAGAAACTGCGTAAAATTTACATGCCGTGGCAGTTTCTACTCGGTAAGAAGGGAGTGAGGCTCGGCCCAGGAGCGGTGGTTGCGGAGGCAGTGCCGGGGCAATTTTCTTAATCGGTATTGAGACCACTGGCTGTTTGAAAGGGCACATCTTCACAGGCTACGGACTACTTTATTGGAAGTCCACGTGAACAATGCGCAGATCGGGGAAGGCTCCATTCCATTGGTCCGCCACCGTATCGAAGACCAGGCGGAAATCCGCGGCGTCACCGGGCTTGAGCGGCGCAGCCGAGAGCGGCTCCAGGTCGACATACGGTTCACGCGTGCGAATGACCCGGAGCGGTTGAGTTTCGTTCTGCGCCACCTCGCGCACGGCATCGCGGAAGAGAACCTGAATCGTGATTCCCGTCACGGTGCGGTTGCCCTGGTTCACAATGTGGCCGTCCAGGTAGGTCACCTTCCCCCCAGACAGATTGGCCGACTCGCTCATGGCGAGATTGCCGATGACCAGGTTCGCGGCATAGGGATCGGCAGCAGCGTGAATGGGCGTGACCGCCGGTCTGGCTGCGTTGTGCTCATAGTAGAGCAACAACCCACCCACGGCGGCAATGACGACGGCAACAGCGAGGACCGCAGGAAGCCAATTGCGCTCGCTAGCGGCAGGAGGACGAACAAGTTGCGGACCGGGGCTCACGAGCGAGATTGTACACCTGTTCGCGCCGATAGCCGCTGCCGCAGTGGGCCGGCCAGCTCGAAGTTGCATTGCAAAGAACAGATCCCGGAATTTTTTATCCAATTGCCATATATTTCTGGCATCCTTGGAGCAGATAGAGCGTCCAAAAGGCAAGACGGATGCAATATTCCGCCGATCGAGAGAGTGAGTCAGAAAACTCAAGGTTTCGAAACTTCACCGCAAGGTGTTGAAAGGCAGGCCAGCCATGCAGACCCCCTCGCAGCAGATCTTCCAGATGCAGCCAGCAGGCAACAACATGCAGCCGAGCAAGTGCGCCGAATGCATATACAAAGCTCTTACAGTCACCTTCATGCTTTTGCTGCTGGGAAGCTTGTAACCGGTTGAGCCGATGGCGGAGATCAACCGAAGCGGGCGCGCTTGATTCCTGTTTGGCGGCAATCCTTGCCGCTCATGCGCACGCGAATACACATCTCGGCCAGTCGCGAAAGCATCCGATCGCCGATACGGTCGCCCAGAGATTGTTCGCGGGCGGCTCGTTCCGCATCGGTCATGTTTCCAGCGGCGGCCGGCAGATCCGGATAGTTTGTGGTGATGATCGTGGTCTGGCGATCGTTGTAGCGCGTGTTCAGGATAAGAGCCACCGTGTCCTGTACCCATTCATTGGGTTTTTGCGCACCTAGATCGTCGAGGACCAGCACCTCAGCCGCGAAGATGGGCTGGAGCAATTCCAGCTCGGTCGTTCGAACTTCAGGGTTGTAGCTGTTCTGGATGCTTTTGAGCAGCTCGCGGTAGTCGCAGAAGAGACCCTTCACCCCACGCTCGCGCACCAGGCGTTGCAACACGCCGACTGCGAGATGAGTTTTGCCCACGCCCATGGTCCCAACAAGCAGCAGACCCTTGCCCGCGGTGCCTGCCGGGTACTCGTCGACGAAGCGGCGCGCTGTCAGCAGCGCCTCGCCGAGCGAGCGGTCGGCCTCATGATAGATCTCGAAGGTGTCTAGGGTGCAGTCCTTGTAGCGCGCGGGAATCTGAGCCGCTGCCAGACGGCGGCGTTCACGCTCCGCTTCCTGGCAGGCACAGGGACTGCTCACCCGGTTTCCCTGAGAGTCCAGAGCGCGCACCAATCCAGTGCCACCGCAAATCGAACACACACTCATCCCGCTATCCAGCCTAAAGCACAGGGCCTCCGTCGCAGGTGGTGCACGTCCTGTGACCAAATGTGGAAAAGCGGCACAGCATGGATTGGTGGGAGGGAAAGCACGAGAACAAAGATTGGCGCGTCTCTACAGTCTGCGTGCAAAAAAAAAGACGGCACGAACGGTATTCTGTCCGTGCCGGGAGGCCAGTGACGCAAACTACTTCCAGCCTGGAGGACCACCTCCATAACCGGAATAAATACACGATAGCATAGATACGGAAAAATGCAAATACAAAATTCAAAATTTATTTTTCCGGATGATGTAAACCAAACGCGCAAAAAAATCATCCAACTAGCTCACCAGGAGCGGGGAGAACGCAAGGAAATTGGGGCTTGACAGGGCGTGAAGTTCTTATGCGCTCTACCCATAAATCATATCAACTCATTTATTTTCAATAGATTAATAGAATTGTCCACGTTGTGGCAGAGGCAACTTTGCGCGAGAAGGAGAGGCGAGACAAGCACTCAAAACGGGTTCGCCGACGCAGGTGAAGTTGCGTCATGGAGTGAAATCGGTGCGGCTGAGTCGAAAATCCATATTTACGGAGAAGTGTAGAGTCTCGTAAAATGGTCCATATTTACCGCATCGCGGTAAATATGTGATTGATTGGAACAGTTCCAGAGATGAAATCGGTAGGATCCCCTGCTGTTCATCGAGAGGATCGCATAAACAGAGCTCGGGTGCTGGGGCGTTAAGACCGGGGACCGATCAGCGGAAGAGGGTCAGCCTGCGAGCTTCTCAGTCTGCGCGGCGAGGTCGAAGTCACTGTGGGTGAGGCCGCCTGCGTCGTGGGTGGTGAGAGCCAGGCGCACGCGGTTGTACCGGATGTCGATGTCTGGATGGTGGCCCGCCTGCTCGGCCAATTTGCCGACCCGGTTCACGAAGTCTATGGCGGCAACAAAGTCCTTGAATTGAAAGATTTTTACGAGCTCGCCGGAGACGATTTGCCAGTTTGAGAGGGTGGTGAGGAGGGATTTTGCTTCTTCAGGGGAAAGTGGTGGCATGGGGTGGTCTCCTTCCGCTTTCGACGTGACGTCAGTCTCTTAACTTCCGTGCTCCCTTGGTCGGCTCCGGTCGTGCCGAGTCAGGGCTGTTGCAGCGGATTTGAGGCTTTGGCCATCTCAAAAGCTGAGTAGCGCCTGTTCTGGCCGCTGATCTCGGCACGGAGCTCTTGCCAGAGCTCGTTGGGAATCTTCAAAAAGACCTCGACAACGGCAGGATCGAATTGCGATCCAGAGCAGCGCAGAATCTCCTCGCGGGCGTAGTCGAAATCCCTGGCGGCGCGGTAAGGGCGGTCGCTGGTGATGGCGTCGAGGGCGTCGGCGACAGCGAAGATGCGGGCGCCGATGGGGATCTCACGGCCACGGAGTCCGTTGGGATAGCCGGTGCCGTCGAAGTGCTCCTGATGGCAAAAGACAATCTCGGCGGCGCCGACGAGGAACGGAATCTTGCGCAGCATCTGGTAGCCGCGTGAGCAGTGCTCGCGCATGATTTCGCGTTCTTCGGGAGTGAGCGCTCCGGGCTTGCGGAGAATCTCGTCGGGGATGGCCATTTTGCCCACGTCGTGCAGGAAGGCGCCGCGGGCGATGATCTTGACCTCGTCGGGCGGGATACCCATGGCGCGGGCCAGAGCGATGGCGTAGGCGGTGACGCGCTTGGAGTGGCCTTCGGTCTCGGAGTCCTTGAGGTCGAGGGCATCGCCGAGGGCTTCGAGGGTCACGTCGTAGGAGTGCTCCAAATCCTCCATGGCGTGGCGCAGCATATCGGTGCGGGCGCGGACCACTTCCTCGAGGCTCTGGTGGTAGCTTTCGGTCTGTTCGAGGGTGCGGCGATGGTGGAGAGCGCGCTCGACCGTCTCCAGCAACTGATCGCGGTCGAAGGGCTTGAGCAGGTAATCGTAAGCACCACGGCGCATGGCGTCGATGGCGACGCCGATATCGTGGACCGCCGTGACCATGACGACGGGCAGGTTGGGCTGGAGCGCGTGGATTCGATCGAGCAGTGCGATACCGCTGGCATCCTGCATCACGATGTCAGTGAGCACCATGTTGAAGGTGCTGAGTTCGAGAGCCGCAAAGGCTTCCGCGACGCCGCCGGCGAGTTCAACGTGGAATCCCTGACTCTCGAGCGCTGCTGCAATCATGGTGCGCACGGGCGGCTCGTCGTCGACGACCAGAATGCGCGCAGGCTTTTGCGCCGCCGACGCGGCGCTCAAAGCTGCCGCGAGATCAGGTTTCTTCGCATCCGACAAGTCTGGCCCCATACGCCCGTTTCCCTCGCTCTCGCGAACTGTAATCCCCTGTGAATCCGAATCCGCGGCCGACAGCGTTGCCGACTGCGATCGCCAACCGCTGCGGACGGCAGCGCGGATTATGCTCTATTACGCACTAATCGTTCCACGCGTTCCCCGAAAACGAATATTGGCAAAGGCGATGGCAACAGAACAGGGGAAACCCGTGAAAGGTTTCCGCTTCACGAAAGCAACCGAGATTGGTCTAAAGGCGTGCATCATGCCACGACCTTAAAATACGCCCAGATCCTGCCGATGAAACATTGGGGAGCGGCAGTCCGGGTCTCAATGCTTTTCAGAGGGTAGCACCTCGGTATTGAGGTTCTCAATGTTCCGAATGTAACGACAGCAGTTCTAAATGGCCAGTGGAACCCGGATAGCTATTTTCCGCAGCGTTGAACAGTGCTGTGTTGCGGTATGGAGATATTGGAGTCGCTGTTAGCGGGTTTGCGCTGCGTTTGTGCGGGGTTTTCCGATGCCCGGCGCAGCACGGTTGTGGACTACTCGATGGCGGATATAGGCCTCCAAGCGCACATTTATGTGCCGTGATTGAGGGGCATGGAGAAGATGGCACGTGAGGTGCTCAAAAATCAGCGACTTTTTAGGGGTGGTGTGGCTTCTAAAAAAACAACAATAACCGCTTCGCGATCCGTCTCTAGGCGTTCGGCGGAATCGTACAAGCGTTCATGCGATTGCCCTGGAGAGCGCCCTAGAAGTCTAGAAGAAGAAGTGAAGAAGAAGAGTGAAGATTGACCCCTGCATCATCGCTTGTTAAGATAAGAGTGCGGGGTGGAGCAGCCCGGTAGCTCGTTGGGCTCATAACCCAAAGGTCGCTGGTTCAAATCCAGCCCCCGCAACCATCCAAATTTGCTGTCGATCCCTTTTAGTGCTAATCCGTATGACGTTGGGGAGGCAGATCCCTCTTCCAAATGCTGCGCAACGCGCCGAGCGCAACAGGTAATGCTCCAGCGAAGAGAAAGACCATATCACCCACAATGCGCAGCCATTCCAGCTTGTGATAGGCGCCGCCCATGATGAATGTCAACCGGCGCGCGTGCCAATACCCGTTGGCAATGGAGTCCCAGAGCTGAATCACTCCTCCAGGAAAGAGGTCTGTGACGATCATCAGCACGAGGCCCAGATTCATTCCCCAGAAGCCAAAGCGAACGAACTTCTCCGTTCCCTTCCATGTTTCATCGGATTGCATGGCCCTCAGGCAGAAGACCATGACCGCCAGGGCCAGCATGCCGAAGACGCCAAACATTGCGGCGTGCGCGTGATTGGCGGTGAGCGACGTTCCCACCTCGAAGTAGGAGACGATTGGCAGGTTGATCAGGAAGCCGAAGATTCCCGCTCCGACAAAGTTCCAGACACCCACGGCCATCAGGAAATAAATGGCCCACTTCTGGCTCCATGCCATATCCTGGCCGCACTCGGAACATTTTGCCTTTCTCAGTCTGATGAAATCCCACGCGTCCAGAGTCAGAAGCGTAAGAGGCACAACTTCCAGAGCGGAGAAGCATGAAGCAAGGCCCATGTTGAGTGTGCCCTGACCGGTGAAGTACCAGTGGTGGCCTGTGCCGATGATCCCTCCGGCCAGATACAGGATGGCATCCAGATAAATCAGGCGCGTAGCGGACTTGGTGTTGACCACACCCATCTGGTGGAACATGATAGCCACCAGCACCGTTGCGAAGAGTTCGAAAAATCCTTCCACCCAAAGATGAATGATCCAGAAGCGCCAGTTATCGATGACCGCAAAGTTGGTTTGAGGACCGTAGAAGAGAGCAGGCAGGTAAAAGACAGGGATGGCCACGGCCGTGTACAGAAAGAGCGAAGACAGTTCACGCTTTTCAGGGTTCTTGAAGGTAGGCCGGAGAGCGCGAAACATCAGAAACAGCCAGAAGAGGAGGCCGGCTGCCAGCAGTATCTGCCAGAAGCGCCCCAGGTCCAGATACTCGGAGCCTTGGTCGCCGAACCAGAACCAGAGCTTCCCCAGTTTGTCGTTGATGCCGAAGGCTTCACCCGCCAGGCTGCCGAAGACCACCACCGCCAGCGCCCCGAGGAGTACGTAGGCGCCAGCCTTTTGATGTTTGGGCTCTTCGCCGCCGACCCAGGCCGCCAGAAAAAGGCCGCCGGCTACCCATGAGGTCGCAACCCAGAAGATGGCGAGTTGCAGGTGCCAGGTACGCGCCAGCGTATAGGGCAGCCAATGGGCGATGTTAAGCCCATAAAAAGCTCCCGGTTCCACTCGATAGTGAGCAAGCAGGCCGCCCAGGGATGATTGCGCTAAAAACAGTAGTGCCACGACCGCGAAAAACCAGCCTGTGGCCCATTGGCTGGGCGTGAGCTTCAGCGCAGGAGAATCATAGTGCACAAAATGGGTCTCTGCGCCTTCGCTTTTCCATCCCAGGTAATCGAACTTGCCAACGACGAAAAGAATCAACCCCAGCCCGCCCAACAGCGTGATGAGGCTCATCGCGCTCCATAGATAGGCATCGGCGGACGGTCGATTTCCCGCCATCGGTTCATAGGGCCAATTGTTGGTGTAGGAGTAGTCCTTCCCAGGACGATTCGCTGTTGTTGCCCAAGCCGCCCAGGCAAAGTAGGTGGTCAGGTCTTTCAGATCCTGGGGATCCTGGATATAGTTAGCCGGCAGACCGGGAGCCGCATCCTTCCGGGTAAAGTAGTCGCTCCATTCGCCAAGTTCCGTGTGGTAGGCGGCTACCTCGCCTGGCGTGAGCAGCAGCGTTCGAGAAGCCGCATCGTACCGGTTTCCCTTGAGATCCGTAATCGTCCGCGCGGATGCGATGCTCTGCTGATCCGGGGAAAGCTGAGCAAACTGCTTGCCGAACTTCTCGGTGGCGATCGCGTTTTGGGTAATCTCGCAGAGACGGTGCAGGTACTCCGCGCTGTAGTCCGGACCGAGGTAAGCTCCGTGACCCCACAGGGTTCCGTGCTCCATGAGATCGTACTTGAAAAATACTTCCTGGCCCGCCTGGATCTCGGCTCCGGTAAACACCACGGCACCCGATCCGTCGACGGCTCTTTCGGGAATTGGCGGAGCGTTGGTGTAGGTCAGAACTGTGACCAGAGATAAAACCGAAAAACCGGCGATCATCACGAGAATAACCGAATGTCTCCACCACGGAGAGAGGCGTGTATTGTCGTCAGACGTATGGGCCATCATAAACCTCCTTCATTCCCTTACTTGAAAATTCCCTGCCGCTGCTCTGAATCGGCCGAAGTCTCTATCCGCCGGCCAGATGACAAGCCATCTATTCCTGTGATCCGGTTGACAGGACAACACCGCAGTTGACTTGACAGGATGCAACACAAGCAGCGACTTTTGTCACAGTAAAGTTCCTCCTCACGTAAAACAATGCCTTGAAAGGAGGCGCTTGGTTGATGCAGGGGAAGATGACTGCAGGCGTGAAAATCCAAAATCGGATAGATGAACAGCAGGCTTCCTGGCAGCCTATGATGCCACCTTGAATTCGTGACCAGCCATTGCCACGACCTTCTTCGCCGATTCCAGAACTTCTGGCTTATCGTTGTTAGGCAACACCGCAACGGGCGGGGCGGACTTGAGTTGAGCGAGCATGCGCTCGGTTTCATCTCCAGCCAAGCCCTCGAACAATTCGTAAAAGCCGCCTTCACGCTCTTCGAGTTCGTTGTGAACTTCAAGGATCGACTGGATCGTCAGCATGATAGACGGCGTTGGTGGCGGAGCCAAAAGCGCGACAAGTGCTCCGTGGTCAAGCCGAAGCCGTTCCCCTATGGCTGCTTTCCTGCCGCCCTGCCACCTGGCGATGGCAGGCAATACGATTTTTTCCTCCATGGAGATATGCCGCAGAATGCCTTTACGAAATTCGTGGTAAGGCGCCGCATCAATTACGCCGGGACTCGCGACGGCACGCTGCAATAATAGGTCAAGCCTGATGTGATCGTCTGCCAGATATTGATACAAAGCTCCCCGCACAAGTCCTCCATCGCTCGATCCGGTAAACCAGGCCTCCCACCAAGGTATCCCAACCCACGCAAGTCTACACCCTTGGGCTGCTCTTGGCTGACTCTGTCTGGCGATGCGGCCAGCCTGCATTTGCAAACCCATGCGCACCGAGGCGCGAATGCTGACGGATGCGCAGTCGAAGCTTTTCATGGGTGCTACTTCACCCGATAGCTATAGAGCACAGCGTCTCCCAGATCCTGGTGAACGCCGAGATCCACCAAGCCTTTTTTCGCGTTCGCGGGCAGCGGCTTTCCGGCGGGGAAGACA
>JAJYFA010000078.1:0-10046 GCA_021790995.1 Acidobacteriota bacterium | reverse complement strand
TTGCCAACCAGAGTCTCTGACACAAAGCGGTAGACGGGCGTTGCCTTCGGCACGGAGACAAAAATGACATCCCCCGTATGCCAGTCGGTGCTTGCGCCGCCATGCGAAACGGGCAGCAGATCGTGCACCTGAAGATTGACGCGAAGCTCGACCGCCGGGCCATGGCTCACGATCCTGTACTCTACTGTATTCGGATCGCGAATGATTAGGTCCGTGCGGTCCAGCGCATCGCAGCCGTGTTGCTGTGGCGCGATCTCCTCGCACTCCTGCCGTGGCACGCCAAAGGAATCAATCGTGTACTGTTGCGGCACGGTCAGATTGCCGGAGGTCTCCGTAAGCGCAAGCTTTGTTCCGGCCTTGACGCTGATCGCCGGAGGCGGATTCAACCAATGCACCGTTGGCGCCGGCTCGATTGTTGTGACCACGAGCGAATAGCTGCCCACCGTTGGTGGCTGCGGCTTGGTGGCCGTACCATTTGCGCCGGCTCCATTTGCGTCGGCCGTGTTCTGTTGTGCCCAGATGGCTTCCATGCCCGGCGCTGCGGTGAGGAGCGTCATTGACAACACCGCGACTAACCAGTTCCCACGCATCCCGCACCTTCCTGTCAGGTCGAATGATAGCAACGGAGCATCGCACTTCCCGCTCGAAGAGTACATGGCTTCCAAGCGGCATTCCCGAAGCAGGAACGTTCTTCCCAGCCCGGCATTTCATTGGCGGCGCGGCCTGCCATGTCACTTTCGCTCCTCTTTCGGCGGTATCCATCTCCCCGGGAAGCTGGCTGGTCGGACTCCACCGCTCACCGATCGCTTCGCCCCAATTTCGACCTGCCAGTTTTGTGGTGTGGTCCGCTGTCCGGCAAAACAGATCAGCTTCGATGCAAAGATTTATGGGCGAAATCTGGATAATTTGGCGGTGTGATCGCAACGGAAGCAGTTGAGCTCTGTAACAACATAAGAGCAGAGAACACGACAACGAACGATGAAGATTCACAAGGTGGATGGCAGATCGGTGGACGAAGTAAGAGAGCCTCGGCTCAGCAGTTGTCTCTTTCTTCCAAACGGAACACGATGTTGCAGCCAACAAGAGCCATGAATGTGGCCTTGCGTGTCCTGCATGAGACACTGACTTCGGCGGCGTCCACGCAGTTTATTTCCGCTGCCGGTCAATCATGGGCGTTTATTCAGGTCTTTCCAATCTGCTCTTCGGCCGTCCGCTCGCGACCAGCGAGGAGCGCGCTGAACATATCGGTCCTCTGACCGGAATCCCGATCTTCGGCCTCGATGCATTGAGTTCAGCCGCATACGGGCCTGAAGCTGCTCTCACACTGCTGATCCCGCTTGGACTTCTGGGCGTGAAGTACATTGTGCCAGTGAGCGCGGCCATCACGATTCTGCTGGCGATCGTCTACTTCAGCTACCGCCAGACCATTGAGGCTTATCCCCGCGGCGGCGGCTCTTACACAGTGGCTAGTGAAAACCTCGGCGAGGGCGCGGGTCTGCTGGCCGCAGCGGCGCTGATGATTGATTACATTCTGAATGCTTCGGTTGGCATCTCGGCCGGAGTGGGCGCGTTGATCTCTGCCGTGCCCGCTTTGCAGCCGCACACGCTTCTTCTGTGCCTGACGGCGCTCGCGATTCTCACCCTTGTAAACATGCGCGGCGTGCACGACACCGGCGTCGTTTTCATGATCCCCACCTATCTCTTTACAGGAACGCTGCTGATCGTGATCGCCGTGGGCGCGTGGCAGACGGTGCACGCGGCAGGCCACCCCCACGCGATAGCGCCGATGCCTGCGATTCCGCCCGTGACCGCGGCGCTGAGCTGGTGGCTGCTGCTGAAGGTTTTCTCTTCCGGCTGCACGGCCATGACGGGCGTCGAAGCCGTGAGCAACGGCGTGATGGCCTTCCGCGATCCCACCCGCAAGAACGCCAAGGCGACACTCACGATCATCATTGCGCTGCTCATTGTTCTGCTGCTGGGGATTGCGCTGCTATGCCGCGCCTACGGCATCGCAGCCACCGCTCCGGGCACCGCGGGCTACGAGAGCGTGCTCTCCATGCTGACGCGCGCCGTGATGGGCCACGGCTGGTTCTACTACCTGACCATCGCCTCGGTGCTGCTGGTGCTGGCGCTCTCGGCCAACACCTCCTTTGCCGATTTCCCGCGACTCACGCGCGCCATCGCGCTTGACAACTACATGCCGCACGTATTTCTGATCCGCGGGCGGCGGCTGCTTTACTCGTGGGGAATCTATGTGCTCGTCGGGCTCACGGCGCTGCTGTTGATCGTCTTCGGCGGCGTCACGGACCGGCTCATTCCACTGTTTGCCATCGGAGCTTTTCTCGCCTTCACGCTTTCGCAGGCGGGCATGGTGATGCACTGGAGGCGCAAGGGCGGCTCCCCGATGCACATGATGTTGAACGGACTCGGCGCAGCGGCCACGGGCCTCACCACGCTGGTGGTGCTGGTGGCGAAGTTTGCCGAGGGCGCCTGGATCACCGTGCTTCTGATTGGGGTGATGGTCTTCTTCATGCGCGCCGTCCATCGCCACTACGTTCGCGTAAACCGCGAGGTCGATCTCGACCGCCCGTTTATCCCCGCCGAGGCGGGCGAGCCAATCGTCGTGGTTCCCGTTGACCGCTGGAGCCGGATCAGCGAGAAGGCGCTCTCGTTTGCGCTGACGATGTCCTGCGAGATTCGCTGCGTGCACGTCGAGACCGGCGACGGATCCGATCCGTTCTGCGATGGGTGGGAGAACAACATTGTCGCCCCGCTCCGGGCGGCTGGCCGCTGCATCCCCAAACTCGTCACCCTCAAATCGCCTTTCCGCTACATCATCCACCCGATCGTGAACTATGTGCTCGACCTGGAGCGTGAAAACACCACCTGCAAGGTGTGCGTGCTGGTGCCCGAACTGGTCGTGCGCCACTGGTGGGAGGGCTTGTTGCACAACCGCCGATCCGATTTGCTCAAACTGATTCTGCTCATGCGCGGCAACCGCCGTATCGTGGTCATCGAGATCCCCTGGTACATGGAAGAAAGCTGATTGGCCCCAACGCATGCGTCTGCTACCATTCGGAGTGTTCAGCCGTCCCAAAGAAGGCACCTTCACGGTCTACGGTAAATTCCTGGCCTGCAAGGGCACGTTTTCAGCCGGCTCTTTCAAGCCCGGTTTCTCTCACGAACCCAGGCTCAAATCCAATTTCCGGCCACGGCGGGACTTCGTAAAAGGCGGGGGGAAAGGATAGTCTAAGAGGGTACCGGAAAGTGAGCCGGAAGACGTCTGCCGCGGTGTGAAACCCGGCGGTGACAGGTTTGTTTTGAGCACGACCGTGCTTGAGGAGAGTTTCAAGTTGAACAGCAAGATCCTGATGCAAATTTCGGTTCTCGCTGCCGTGGCGCTTGCGCCCCTGGCGGCAGTAGGCCAGGTGAATTCCGAAGCAACGCCCGCGCCCCAGCAGGCCGCGCCCTACAAGTACGAGGTATTCGTGGGCGCTGCCTATACCAGCATCAAGCAGGTGCCCGTTACCTACAGCGGTCTAATCGGCGAAAAAGTGACGGTGGGCCGCGATTGGGGAAAGTACTTTCAACTCATGGGTTCGCTGGATTACTACAGCAAGGGAATTGGCCACAGCTATCTGACCAATCCCGGCCACCCGACAATCTATACGTTTCTGGTCGGGCCGCAGGTTCACGCCGAGATCTACGAAAAGCTCAGTGGACAGATCTTTGCGGAACTTGGCATGGAGCACACCGGGAACGAGAGCATGACCCCCAACATCTCCTTTGCTGGCGGTTTTGGCGGTGGCTTGACCTATGGCCTGACCCGTCATTTTGCTCTACAGTTAACCGGCGACCGGGTAGCCGCATCGTTCTCGCTGCCCGGCAACACTCCTCTGCTTGGCTACTCGACACACCGGACATGGAATGCGCGCGGAACCTTCGGCCTGGTCTACCGGTTCTGAAATGCAGGGTGTCTTAATGCAGCCAGCGAACGCCTGACGCCTTTTGCGGCGGCAAGGGGAGCACGATGAAGCCCTCGCGCCAGTGGCCATGTTCGCGCCGCGGGGGATTGCCGACAATGCGCAGGACGGCGGTGTTTTGCTCCTCCAGCGCCAGGCCCGGCAGCCCGCCCACAATGGCCTGCAACTGGTCGTGATTCGGCGGGAAGCTGGTGGTGAAGGGTACGACTGTGCGCAGCGCCCCATACGCCTCGGCCAAATCGCTCACGCGGGCACGCCGCTTAGCCGGCAGCGGTTTCAGCCCCAGCGACTTCCACGCGGCATAAGGATAACTTTCAACCAGAATCCGATCGCGAGCGGCGTCTGCCAGATTCGGCAAAGACGGTTGCGGCCGGGTTTCGAGCCGCCGCCAGCCGCGCCGGCAGAGCGCATCGTAGACATCCATGCAAAACTCGGCGAAGGTCCTGTACGTGGCCGGCTTCACCATGCCGGGTAGGCCGGTCTTTGCTGCCGTATTCAGTTGCCGCTCGCTGACACGCGCGTGCTTCAGGCCATTCGAACCCGACTTCCACGCCTGCGGACCATCCAGCATCATGATACGAATGTTGCGCACCGTGCAGAAATGATTGAGGCGGCCGGCGAGGATCTCGGGATCGACCGGGCTGCGATCTTTGGCTCCATCGATACCCGGCGGCGCGAAAGGAAAAATCTCGCAACCGACAGAAAAAGGCGCAAGCCGGGACGGCGCGCGGCTCAGAACCACGACACCCAGATCCGCCCAGCGCCGAAAGGCCAGATCGACAGAAAGTACCGCCATGTCTTACAGGGTACGCTCAAGCCGAGTTGCGAAAGCGCAGAGGTGCTGGCAAGCTTTGCATTGGAAGCACCAATTTGAGACCGGAAACCAAAATGGAAAGCGAAAAAACGGGGGATGCGCAAGGCATCCCCCGTTTTTTTTGGGCTTACGCCTGTTTAGAAGAGGATGTGAATACCACCCTGCATGGTGCGGTTGGTATTCAATTGCTTGGTGACGTAGCTGAAGGATGATGAAGTCGGGCTGGTGTTCGCTCCGCTCATCTCTGCGTGGTTCAAAGCGTTGAAGGTATCCACGCGTGGCTGGATGCGAATCCGGTTCCAGACCGTGAAATCCTTCAGGATTGAGAAGTCGAAGTTGTTGGTTGGGTCCGAGCGCAGCAGGACAGAGGGGAAGGTGCGGAAGTTCAATCCGCCAGGAGCATTATAGGATGCCTTGGGATCGCTGGCCGCGTAGTCGAAACCACTGCGGTTGAACGAAGGCCCATGCGTGTTGTGCGGGTTGTTGGCGAATCCGTGGAAGTTGCCGGTGTAGTTCACGTTCCCCCATCCGAGCAGGGTTCCCGAGAGATACTGGTAGATTCCGGTCACTTCCCATCCGCCGATGGCTTCGTCCAGCCCACGGCTGATGTTGTTTGCGAACATACGGCCGCGGCCGAAGGGCAGTTGATAGATTGCCGTGACTGAAGCGTGTTGCGGGAAGTCCGAGCTCGTTGCACCGTACCACAGCGGACCGCCGCCATTGAGCTGATAGGTGTCTCCCAACTGCCGCGACCACTGGTAGTTGAAGACAAACTCCAGCCCCTTCGACATCTGCTTGGAGACCTGGAAGAGGAGCGCGTTGAAATTGATTGTCTGGCCTGGAATCAGCGACTCGACGACGTAGCTGTACTCCGGATATCCCGAGACCAGATTGCTCACGGTAACTGTCTTGCCCGTGTTTAGACCGGTGGTATTGGGAACTACGGTGCCCGTTGCCGGATTTGTGAACGACGGCATCGTGCCCAAGAACGGGTTGTTGACCCGCACGGACAGTGCATTCGATAGCGCGATCGCCGTAGGGCTGTGCGCGCTCTGCGTGTGATCGAGCAAAGGCAGATAGGGAATGGCGCTGACGTCGTTCGAGTAGGAGTTGTGGATAGAAAGGGTGTGGATGCCGCCGATCTCAACCAGCCAGTTCTTGGCAAACTCCTTTTGTACGTCGAAGTTGACCTTCATGCTGTAGGGAACCTTCACGGACGAGTACCATCCCATGCTGCTGCCCAACTGCGCGTTGACGCCCATGGTTGAGGCCAGCACCGGCTGAATGGGATTGACGCTGTTGGCGCAGGTTCCGGCGAGATTCGTTACCGCGCTGGTCGGGAACGGATTGTCGATGCTGGTAATAGGTGTATATCCGCTGTTGCACGAGCTGTTGAACATGTTCATGTTGGTGGATTGCGTGTATCCGTAGGAGCTGCCAGCCGTGTAATCGTTGAACGGATTCACGTAGATTCCGAAGCCGCCGCGTACGGCCATCGTTCCGTGGAAGTAGTCCGGCGCCCACGAGAAACCAATGCGGGGGCTCAGGTAGACAGGTGCTGTATAGTAGGCGCTGCGGTTGCCGCTGGTGGCGTACTTGGTGCCACCTGTGGTGATGAAATTCGATGCGCCGGGCAGGTAATTGGTGAGGCCGCCGGTAATCAGGGCGCTGTCGGCCGCGTACTGGCTGGAATAGTTCGACGTTGAGGCGCTTGTAGCGGCGTTGGTCAGACCGGGATACCAGTTCTGCACCATTTTATTGTTGCTCTCAACCAGCGGCGTCTCACTCTCCAGGCGCACGCCCATGCTGACCGTCAGGTTGTGCGCTGCCTTCCAGTCGTCCTGCGCAAAGAAGCCGCGATACCAGTTGTCGTACTGATAACGCTGCGAGATGTTGAAGGAGCCGCTGGTCGGCAGGCCGAGCACAAACATGGCCAGCGTGCTGCCGAAGGGTTGCGCTGTATTGTCCGCTGTGTAGTCCGGCGACTGGGTCAGCATATCGCCGTTCGACCTCTTGAAGGTATAGTCACCATTCGCTGCACCCGGCGAGACAGCCGAGTCCTTGTTGGAGCGGATGTCGACGCCGAACTTGAGGGAGTGAGGACCCCACACCTTGTTGAAACTGGCGTAGAGCTGAATGTTGTCGAAGTAAGTCTGGTTTCCGGGATTGCCGCTCAGGTTGGCGATGCCTGCCGAGTCGCTGAACTGCATCTGGGGCAGCGCCAGCGCGGTCGAGTTCTGCGACACATAGCCGGAAAAGCCGACCGAGGTGGGATTCATCCCCAGGCTGTCGGGGCCACTGAAGGTCTCATAGCGACTGAAGCCGAGGCGTGTTTCAAGGCTGGTCGACGGCGTGAAGGTTTTCACGTTGTCCGCCTGCCCGCCCCAAAGGATGACGGTCGAGGTGGTACCCGTCAAGGCGGTGTTGAAATAGTTGTTCTGCGCGTTGTCGTACTGGCTGCGATGGCCTTCGAGGAAGAGTTTGTCGGAGTTGGAGATGTTGTAGTCGAAGCGGCCCTGGTGCGACGAATATTTGTTGCTGGTTGGGTCGTAGGCGAAGTAGTTGTTTTCGCCGTCTGCCTTGGTGGCGGAACCGTTGTAGTTGGGCAGCGGAATCAGCTTCATGTAAGCCGTGGCCACGGGATTGATGGTGAAGCCCGCATTGCTGCCTGTGCAGTTGCTACTGGTTGCCGTCAGACAGTTGTTGGGAATGGCTGGGCGAATCCAGTAGCTTCCACCTCCGATGCTCTGGAATTGCCCCTGGTAGGGGTTATACAACTGGTATTGGGAGCCGATTCCCAGCAGAGCCGAGAAGTCGCCCTGGCGCTCGGCCGCTGTCGGTACGCTGGTAATAACCGTGTTCGGCGAGTTTCCTCTGTAGCCCTCATAGGCATAGAAGAAGAAGAGCTTGTTGCGTCCGTTAAAGAGATGGGGAATGACAACGGGTCCGCCAATGGTGCCGCCGAACTGGTTGAAGTGCGTCGAAGTGATCTTTGTAGTGGGAGTGGCGAAGTACGGCAGCGCCTCAAAGGGGCGCGAGCCGTTGTAGTACTCCGAGGCCGTGCCATGCAGTTGGTTGGTGCCGCCCTTGGTGGTGATGTTCACAAAGCCGCCCGATGTGTCGCCCAGCGCTGCGTTGGCGGTAAACTCATCCACGTGGACCGCATCCACCGCGTCGAGTTGCGGGCTGAATCCGGCGGTGCGGCTTGAATTCTCCATATCGGGCACGCCGTTCAGCAGCAGTTCGTTCGACGAGGAAGCGCCGCCGCCCAGCGAGAAGTCGTCGGCAGTCGAGTTATCGAAAGGCCTCACCTGCGACATTGAGTGCTTGCCCTTCGCCACAGCGCCGTACTCCAGGTGGGCAAAGCCCAGCGGAGCGCGGCCGTTGCTGGGCAGGTCCATCACTTCTTCGGAGGTGAGCGACTGGCCGGTGTTTGCGTTTGACGTGTCGATCAGCGGAGTTCCGGCGGAGACTGTAACCGATTCGCTCACCGTGCCAACCTGCAGCACAATGTTTTCGGTGATCGTCTGCTCGGTCTGAAGCACCAGGCCCGTATGCACATAAGTTTTGAAACCGCTGCGCTGCGCGGTCATCTTGTAGGTGCCCGGCAGCAGATAGGGCGCGTTATAGACGCCTGCCTCGTTGGACCGAACGATGGTCGTGGCTCCGGTGTTTATGTTGACGATGTCGATATGCGCGTTCGGCACAACAGCGCCGGTGGAGTCGGTGACGCGCCCCGTGAGCGTGGCGCGCGTTTCCTGCCCCAATGCGTATGTGGCCAGCGAAACGATGGCGAGAACGATCATCAGAATACGTTTCATTGAAATCCCCTTTTGGTTTGCGGCTCTGGCAGTTAGCGGTTACTCGAACATGTGCCACGGTAATGAGGTCGAGAGGCGGGTGTCAAGAATAATCGGAGAACTATCAACACTTTTTGAAAATTAAAGCGATTGGGTCTATAACTCTACTGAAATATAGGGCATAAGCCAGAGAAATCCTGCAGAAGGCTTAAATGCATTCCACAATTCGGAATTCATCCTTCCGATAGTCCGGCGTCTACGGATTCAGGAGAGCGCGACGCGGCAGAATCCCCGACTGGCTATCTCTCGGCTGATCTGCGGACACAGGGCAAGAATCACTGCTCTTCATCGATCGGGTCTGCAAGCATAGGTCTCTGTGTCCGGCGCTCGATCGAGTTCCCTGTTTGCGGAGATGCGTGGGAGGCAACTGCCGCTTGCCTGCATTGCTTGAACCGGGCCGGCAATTTCAACTTTAGATTCGCGTTTCAAAGCTCGGAGGCGCGCATGGCAGCATCCAGCACGGCCTTGCGCGTCTCTTTTTCGCGCTCGGCCGTCATGCGAACGATCGGAGTGGAAAGGCTGATCGCCGCGACCACTGGGCCGCTGGCGGGGCGCAGAGCTGCGGCATAGCAGATGCCGCCCAGGGTCGATTCCTGCCGGTCGCAGGCGACGCCCGTCCTGCGGATCTGTGCGAATTCGTCGAAGAGCTGCGAGCGATCGGTGATAGTGAACTCGGTGCGCTGCGCGAGGCCGTAGACCTCGACGATCTGTTCGGCCAGGGGGCGGTCCTGAAAGGCCGTGATGGCCTTGCCCATGGCGCTGCAATGCGGCGGCAGCACACGGCCGATGCGATTCGAGACGTGAATATCGTGAAAGGATTCGATGGAATCGAGCACGTGGATACGGTCGTCGAACAGATAGGCCATGCTGGCGGTTTCATTGAATCGCTGAACCAGCCGCTCCAGTTCGGGACGCACCTTGTCGCGCAGCGCGTTGCCTTGTTCGGTAAGCCATCCGAAGCGGAGCTTGGTGGCGAGCTGATAAGTGCCGTCCACGGCCTGCTTCAGGTAGCCGTGTTTTTCGAGCGTTAACAGGACGCGGAAGAGCGTGGATTCCGGAAGTCCGGTGGCAATGCCAATCTCCTTGAGCGCCAGCGGCGCTTTGCCGTCGAAGCAATCCAGAACGTCGAGCGCGCGGCCGATCGAACGCAGATAATACTGCTCGTTGCCTGCTGCGTCATTGGAGCGAAGCGCCCACTTGGGTATGCGCCGGCGCGTCGTCGTGCGCTGCGTAGTCGAATCGGTCTTTCTCTTCATGAAAGGGCGTTCCTTTGCATTGAGACGTTCAAAACGTGCGTTGAGACGCTCAAGAAACGTGTTCTTGCAATGTATACACTTCGCAAAGCTTTTGCGCAATAATTTCCATTTTTCAAGATTTAGTTTGACACTC
>JAJYFA010000077.1 GCA_021790995.1 Acidobacteriota bacterium | reverse complement strand
AGCGAGATCTGGCTGCCCATGCCGCCCGATGAGATTTTTTTATTTTTCGCCGATGCCGCCAATCTGGAGATACTCACGCCGTCGTGGCTAAGTTTTAAAATTCTCACGCCGCCGCCCATTGCGATGCGTGAAGGGGCGGTGATCGACTACAAGCTGCGCATTCATGGCGTAGCCGTCCGCTGGCGCACCCGCATTGGCGCGTGGGAACCGCCGCATCGTTTTGTGGACGAACAACTGAGCGGCCCTTATCGACAGTGGATTCATGAGCACACGTTCGAGGCGCGCAACGGCGGCACGCTGGCGCGGGACGTAGTGCAGTATGCGGCGCCTTTCGATTTTGTTCTCCATCGCTGGTTCGTGCGCCCGGACATCGAGCGAATCTTTCGATACCGCTCCGAGGTGCTGCAAAGACGTTTTGCGGCGGTTGGTCCTGCCTGGGCGCACAGCGGATCAGGCAAGACTCTTGGGCCGATTTGAGCGAATCGGATTGCCGAAGTTGAGCAACGAGGTTCCCGGTGGGACGCGCTGGTTTGCGGTTGCAGCGGAACTGTGGCGAAGTGTCGTCTCAGAATGAGGGAGATGAAGGTGAACGGAGGCTGCGGTGGAAATCAATAATCTGCCACATAAAATGGATTGAGTGTACGATTCTATCTGTTTTCAACTTCAAATGAATAATCAGCTTCTGCTGCAGATGCATGAAAGAAAGCATGTTGTCATTCGCGCGTGCGGGCGGACCTGGCGATTCCGCCATCGTGCATGCGAGGGTTACTACCAAGGCGCAGTTCAGAAGGCTTGCGATTCGGACAATAGTAGTCTAGAATGTATTGCATGGACGGAATGACCTGTTGTCGCTGCTCGATGCACGCTGCGCGCGCGGCACAGGGTATTTGGGTCTGAGTCCAGAAATCTAAGTCCGGCTTCCCCATCGCCCGCGTACAGCGCCAAGCTGACGCGGGCATTTTGTTTTGCATCCAGCCTGCACTTCTCAAAACCCAAGCAAAGGAAACCAATGAGCGAGATTCCGCAAAAAGAGACGAAAGCCCAGCGCATGGAGCGCCTGAAGCGCGAAAAGAACCCCTGGGAGGCATTTGACGAGATTCGCCGATTCGCGCAGCAGGGGCGGCAAAGCGTAACGCCCGAGTGGGCTTCGGCGTACTTCAAGTGGTGGGGCGTTTACACGCAGGGTGACGGCGCGGGCGCGACCGGCGGCAAGGGCGGCGAAGGGCTGGCCACGGATTGGTTCATGATGCGCGTCGGCATTCCCAACGGCATCGTTTCGGCGAGTCAGTTGCGCACCATCGGCGGCATCGCGCGCAAACACGCGCGCAACCTGGCCGACATCACCGTCCGGCAGAACATTCAACTGCACTGGCTCACTATCGAGTCGCTGCCCGAGGTGGTGGATACGCTCGACGCCATCGGTTTCTCGCCCAAGGGCGCCTGCGGCGACGTAGTGCGCAACGTGACGGGATGCCCGCTGGCCGGGGTGGCTGCCGACGAGATTGCCAATTCCTCGCCTCTGGCGCGGGAGATCGCACGGGATCTTACGGCGAATCGCGAGTTCTACAACCTGCCGCGCAAGTTCAAAATTTCGGTGACGGGTTGCCCTTCGTGGTGCGTGTATCCCGAGATCAACGACGTTGCGCTCACGGCTGTGGAGCGCGACGGCGAGGTTGGCTACTCGCTGCGCGTGGGCGGAGGCCTGTCGAACGAGCCGCATCTTGCCGTGCGTCTTGATGCTTTTGTGCGGCCCGACCAGGCGGTGCGCGTGGTGCGGGGCGTGGCGGAGATCTTCCGCGACCAGCAGGGATTACGCGAAGCCCGCGAACGCGCGCGGCTCAAGTACCTGTTCCTGCGCGAAGGCTGGACGCCGGAGAGCTTTCTCGACGAACTGAATGCACGGCTCGGATTCAAACTCGATCCCGCGGCGCCGGAGGAGATTCCCGACGAGAGTTTGCGCGATCATGTAGGCGTTCATCCGCAGCGCGAGCCAGGATTGGCCTATGTGGGTGCTTCGGTGCTGCGCGGCCGCATGTCGGGCGAGCAGTTGGAGGCGGTGGCCGAGTTATCCGAGCGTTTCGGCAGCGGATCATTACGCGCCACCGTTTCGCAGAATCTGGTAATCGTCGACGTGCCTTACGGCAAGACCGGAGAGCTGGCGCGCGAACTTGGGCAGATCGGACTGCATGTCGAAGCTTCACCCTTCTGGCGCGGCGCCATCGCCTGCACCGGCACGGAGTTCTGCAAGCTGGCGATTACCGAGACGAAGGGATTCACGCGCTGGCTGGTGGATGAACTTGAGGAGAGGCTGCCGCAGTTTGACCAGCAGCTCAAGCTGCACGTCACCGGCTGCCCCAATGGCTGCGGCCAGCATTGGATTGCCGACATCGGCCTCGAAGGCAAGAAGATCAAGTACGAAGGCAAGCTGACCGACGCTTACTACTTCTGCCTGGGAGGAGCCGTGGGCGAGTTTGCGGGCGTGTCGCGGCCGGTGGGCTATCGCTGCGCCGCGCCGCTGGTTCCTGAGGCCATTGAGCGGCTGCTGCGCGGATATCTGACGGGGCGCGATTCTCATGAGAGTTTGCGCTCGTGGTTTGCGCGCCACTCGAACGACGAGTTGCGCGCGCAACTGGCAGGTGAGATTCTGGAGCCAGTGGGGCGCGACCTGCCGGCAGGCCGCGTGCCGCATGCAGTTACGGAATGAAGCAAGGACTAGGGACTAGGGGGAAGACATTCACCGGATTCCGATCCCTATCCACTGACTACTGTTCACTGACCACTGACTTATGAGTGTACTGCCGATCTTTCTGAAGCTCGATGGCCGGCGCGGATTGCTGGTGGGCGCGGGAGCCATTGCGCTTGAAAAGATCGGCAGTTTGCTCAAGACTGGCGTGAAGCTGCGCGTGATTGCACCCGAGGCCCGGGCCGAGATCCGCAAGCTGGCTGCCGAGGGCAAGCTTGAGTGGATCGAGCGCGAGTTTGCGCCCTGCGATCTTGACGGCAATTTCATCGTTGTTGCGGCCACCAACGTGCCCGAGGTGAATGCCGCGGTGTATCGCGAGGCCGTGGCGCGCGGCATTCCCTGCAACAGCGTCGACGACATTCCCAACTGCGATTTTTTCTTCGGCTCGGTGGTGAGCCGCGGCGAACTGCAGATCGCCATCTCCACGGCAGGCGAAAGCCCCGCCGTGGCGCAGCGGCTGCGACGTGAGATCGATGAGCAACTGCCGCAAGACCTCGGCGAATGGCTCGGGCGGCTCGGCGAGTTGCGGCGCGAAGTGCTCACCAGGCACCCGCGCAGTGAAGAGCGGCGCCTGCTGCTGCATGAGCTGGGACAGCGGCAGATCTGCGACTCCGGCCTTTGCTCGGCGCGGCAGTTGGCGCGGACGGGCAGGGAACCGGCGCGTGCTGTTGCAGGCCGCGTGGCGCTGGTCGGTGCAGGGCCGGGCGATCCGGAATTGCTCACGGTGAAGGCCTTGCGCCTGATCGAAAGCACCGATGTGCTGCTGCACGACGATCTGGTGCCGCAAGAGATTCTCAATCTGGCTCCGCGCCACGCAATCACCATGAGTGTGGGCAAGCGCTGCGGGGTGAAGATCATTACCCAGGAAGAGATCAATGCGCTGATGATCGAGCACGCCCGCGCGGGCCGCAGCGTGGTGCGGCTCAAGAGCGGCGATCCGTTGCTGTTTGGCCGCGCGGCAGAGGAGATGACCGCGCTCGACGAGGCGCAAGTGCCTTACGAGATCGTTTCGGGAGTCTCATCCGCATTTGCGGCGGCAGCGGCGCTGGGCCGATCACTGACGGAGCGCGAGTGGGCTTCGAGTGTGGTTTTTTCCACGGGGCATCGCGCCCAGCCGCACGACGGCGCATTGCCGGGTGGGCGCCATGCCGAAACGCGCGTGGTCTACATGCCCGGCCGCGAACTGGCGCCGCTGGCTGCCGAGTGGCTGGCCGAAGGGCTGCCCGCCGATCTGCCCTGCGCCGTGATTTCGCGTGCCGCGCAACCCGATCAGCAGGTTGTGCGCACGACGCTTGGCGAGCTTGGTGCTGCTGCGCCCGCCGTCGCGCCAAGCCTGCTGATTGCCGGATGGGCTGTGCGCGAGCGTGATGCAGAGGATGGAATTTTCGCCGAACGGAAGGAAGTTCGCAGCGCGGCCGTGGAATAGCCACGCGCGTGAGTTGATTGCTTCTTTTTGCTGAACCGCGCAAACTCCGCGGACGCCAGCACTCAATCGGCAGACGATTGCAATTCTTCCAGCAATTTCACCCTTCAAACTGGAAGGCGCTGATGGCGGCGGTCCAACTCAAGCCGATTCTTTTTCCGGTCTATGCTGATACCCTGATTCTATGAAATTCGGAGTGCTGGTTTTTCCCGGGTCGAATTGCGACCACGACACTTACAATGTGATTGCCGAAGTGGCGCGGCAGCCGGTCGAGTTCCTCTGGCACGACAGCGAGGATCTGAAGGGCGTGGACGCGGTGCTGGTGCCGGGCGGGTTCGCTTACGGAGACTATTTGCGCACGGGAGCGATTGCGCATTTCTCGCCGGTGATGCAGGCCGTGAAGCGGTTTGCCGCCGGCGGCGGGCTGGTACTGGGCATCTGCAACGGTTTCCAGATCCTGACTGAGTCGGGATTGCTGCCGGGCGCGCTGATGCGCAACGCCGGCCTCAAGTACATCTGCAAACAGGTACACCTGCGCGTCGAGACTACGAACAGCCCCTTCACAAATCAATTCAAGAAGGGTCAGGTGTTGCAGATCCCCATCGGACATATGGAAGGGAATTATTTTTGCGAGCCCGAGGAATTGAAGCGGCTGGAGAGGGAAGATCGTATTGCCTTCCGCTACGCGACGGCCAAGGGCGAGATTACGGCGGCGGCGAATCCGAATGGATCGCTCAGCAATATCGCGGGAATTTTGAACGAGGGGCGGAATGTGCTGGGCATGATGCCGCATCCGGACCGGTCGAGCGAGGCACTGCTGGGATCGGCGGATGGGTGGGGGATCTTTGCCTCGATGCTGCAAATGCAGGGACTAGGGACCAGGGGCTAGGGGCCGGGGAGCAGAAACCTGCCTTCAGCATTTGGTTTTTGGCATATTGCCGGACCGGGAAACCCTGCCGTTTCGCAAGAAAGAGCATTTAGCTGAAAGCTGATAGCTGTCTTCATGATCGATATCCATCAACATCTGATTTACGGAGTCGATGACGGATCGCCGGATCTGGAGAGTTCGCTTCTGATGGCGGAGGAGGCGGCGAGCGATGGCGTAACGAGGATTGTCTGCACGCCCCACGCAAGCGAAAAGTACCCGTACAACGCGACGCTGATCGAGGAACGATTTGCTGAGTTGCGCGAGCGGCTCGATGGCATGATGGAGTTGAGCCTGGCGTGCGACTTTCACCTGACTGCGGAGAATATTCTCGAAGCGGCGGCGCATCCGCTGCGCTACTCGATTGACGGCAAGGGATACCTGCTGATCGAGTTTCCGAGCTTTGTGATCTCGCCCAGCCTGTCGGAGGCGCTTTTCCGCCTGCAGTCGGCAGGGTACACGCTGATCGTGACGCATCCAGAGCGTTATCCGGCGGTACTGCGCCAGCCGGAACTGATTGGCGAATGGATGCGGGCCGGGTGCCTGATCCAGGTGACAGCGGGATCGCTCTACGGGCGCTTTGGCAAGGTGGAGGAGATGCTGGCCAACGAACTCCTGGAGCGGAACTGGATTCATTTTCTGGCGACGGATGCGCATCACCCATTCAAACGCCCGCCCCACCTGAAACATGCTTATCAGTACGTGGCGAAACGCGCTGGTGAAGAGACCGCGCGCCGGTTGTGCGTCACGAATCCCCAGGCTGCCGTGGAGGGTGCGCCGTGGCCCGAGCAGCCGGAGCCTAAGGGGCTGTGGGAGAACGAGCCGCTGAAGTTTTCATTGACGCCGGAGATGAAGGGTCTGCTGCGCAAGCGCGTGCCGAAGGCTGCTGCGCAGGATGCGAATGGCGGGCAGACGCGCACACGGGGCTTTTGGAGCCGGCTGCTGGGGCGTTGAATGTGTCAGCAAACGGCAGTTAACGCGGGATTGAGCAAGGGATCAGACGAGGCCGAGGCCACCGTCGACCGCAAGTGTCTGGCCGGTGATGAAGTGTGGTCCCGTGGCGAAGAATAGTACGGCCTCGGCGACATCGGCTGCGGAGCCGTTGCGGCCCATGGGAGTTTTGGCTGCGAAACGAGCGGCTTCGATGCCCGCCCTTGGCTGCGTTTCACCAGGCAATGGATCGTGCATGGGAGACTCGTCATTCATCTCGATCCAGCCGGGAGCCACGCAGTTCACGCTGACCTCGGGGGCGAATGCCCTGGCCATGGTTTGCGTGAGCATGTGCAGGGCGGCCTTGGAGGCGCAGTAGTGAGCGTGGCCGGCCCAGGGGCGAAATCCGCCAAGAGAGCCAATGTTGACGATGCGGCCGTGCATTTTGCGCAGATGCGGCAGGGCTTCGCGCGCGACAAGAAACGGACCGCGGGCGTTGGTCTCAAATACCGCGTCCCATTGTGCGAGGGTGAGGCTTTCAAGCGCCGCTGAGTTGAAGATGGCGGCGTTGTTTACAACAAGATCAAGGCAGCCAAATTCAGTCACGACAGCCGCGACGGCCGCGTGGACTGAACTCTCGGAACGGACGTCGCACTGGACGGCGAGAGCGCGGCGGCCAAGGGCGGCAATCCCCGCCGCGGTTTGTTGCGCTTCAGTGTGTGAGGAGCGCCAGGAGATGGCGACATCCGCCCCTGCCTTGGCGAGCGCGAGGGCTATGGTGCGGCCGATGCGCCGCGCGCCTCCTGTGACGAAGGCGACCTTGCCGGCGAGTGGTTCAGCGGGTGCCACAGAGACAGTTTAACGAGTCGGCGAGACAGACGGACTAAAGCAAGCCGGCAGTGCAAGTCTGCGCGGCCTACTTCGGTTGTGGCTGCGATTGGTCTTTCGATTGACTATCGGAACCCGAAGATTTCTTCCCGGAGGACGAGTTTGACGAGCCGCCGGAGCCGGAACTGCTTGCTGAGCCGCTGCCCTTTCCTGAGTTGGCGTTTCCGTTCGAGTTCGTGTACACGGAAAATTGACCAGAAGGTCGCTTGAGCCTTATTTCCATCGACATCTCGGATTTGTCGATCTTGTAGCTCTTGCCGTAGGTCTGATAGCCGTCGGCGATCACCTGGAGTGTGACCGTGTCACCGATGGGGATGACGTCGACAGTAGCCTTGCCGTTCTCGTCGGTCTTGGTCTCGAGCGATCCCCTGTCGCGGTCGCCTTCCGTGGGATGAAAGATGATATGTGCGTTGACGACGGGCTTGCCGTTGAAGTCCTTCAAAACCGTGATTTGAATGTTTGCCGCCGGCGGCGGGGCCTTGTACTTGCGGCCACGGGAGTCATGCTGTCCGGCGCCTTGCGCCAGTGGGCTGAGAGCAAGGCCGATGCCGGCCACGAGGACGCAGATGCGAAGATGTAGACGGTGGGACATGCCGTTATTTTAGCGCGTTCCGCGGATGGCAGTTGAGGGCAAGCGGCTGAAGGCAGGATGAAAAAGGCCATTGTGGAGAAAGCCGCGTGCTAGCTGTAATCAAGCTGCTGAACACCGTAGTTTGGGCGTTGATGGCGGGGACGATTCTTGCCCCGCGCTCCTCGGCAGGTTATATGCGCCGCATCCGCAGACAATATGAGTCGAAGCGACTCATATGTTAACGAATCCTCTTGACAAACCAGCCGCCCTTGACTATCTTTAGCAATTGGAAGCAGAGAGTGCTAGCAGCTTGGTTCTGTAAGTGCTGAGTTGAGCCGCTGGAAGCCGAGGCGGAGGGCGCTCTCAAATCCTACAATGTTTTGTTTTCCAAACCATAACCCGTGTGGTGGACAGAGTTCTGCTGCGCGCGGAGGAGAAGAGAAGCAATGGCAACAACGTCTGTGAAGACTGCGTTCACCCCGCTCCATGACCGTATTTTGGTGCGCCGGGTGGAAGAGACTGAAACCATTCGCGGGGGCATCATCATCCCCGACAGCGCCAAGGAAAAGCCCCAGGAGGGCGAAGTGATCGCCGTTGGCAAGGGCAAGTCGAACGACGAGGGCAAGGTGTTTCCGCTGGATGTGAAGGCGGGAGACCGCGTGCTCTTCGGCAAGTACTCGGGCAACGAGATCAAGATTGACGGTGAAGAGTACCTGATCATGCGCGAGGAAGAGGTTCTCGGCATTCTGAAGAAGTAGCTGAGAGACAGGGTTCAGGTGTCAGATTTCAGGGGATTGAGCCCCGATGGCGCCGCGAGCCTCGAACTACGATGCGAAAAGTTTGAATGACGGTTGATGGGCAGGCGGAACAGACACCTGATCCCTGAAACCTGAAACCTATCAGGAGAATGAAATGGCAAAGCAGATTTTGCACGGTGAAGATTCCCGGCAGGCGATCCTGCGCGGCGTGAATGCGCTGGCGGACGCAGTGAAGGCGACGCTGGGCCCCAAGGGGCGCAACGTTGTAATTGAGAAGAAGTTCGGCTCACCCACCATCACCAAGGACGGCGTGACGGTGGCCAAGGAAATTGAGCTGAAGGATCCGCTCGAGAACGTAGGCGCGCAGTTGGTGAAGGAAGTTGCCTCGAAGACGTCGGATGTGGCCGGCGACGGCACGACGACGGCGACGGTTCTGGCGCAGTCGATCTATCGCGAGGGCGTGAAGACCGTGGCTGCGGGTGCCAACCCGACGGCTCTGAAGCGCGGCATCGAGAAGGCCGTAACGGCCGTAATCGGCACCCGCGACAAGGACGGCAAGTGGCAGCAGGACGGCGCCCTTGGAAAGCTTTCAAAGCCGGTGAACGAGGGATCGGTGGCCCAGGTGGGCACGATCTCGGCCAACGGCGACGAAGAGATTGGCGCCATCATTGCAGAGGCTGTCAAGGTTGTGGGCAAGGACGGCGTGATCACGATCGAAGAGTCGAAGACCATGCACACCGGTCTGGAGACCGTGGACGGCATGCAGTTCGATCGCGGCTATCTGAGCCCGTACTTTGTGACCGATGCGGAGCGCCTGGAAGCGATTCTGGACGATCCCTACATCCTGATCTACGAGAAGAAGATCAGCGCCATGAAGGATCTGCTTCCCTTGCTGGAGCAGGTTGCGCGTGGCGGCAAGCCGCTATTGATCATTGCCGAGGACGTTGAGGGCGAGGCACTGGCGACTCTTGTGGTGAACAAGCTGCGCGGCACTCTGAATGTTTGCGCGGTGAAGGCTCCTGGCTTTGGCGATCGCCGCAAGGCGATGCTGGGCGACATCGCGATCCTGACTGGTGGCAAGGCCATCACCGAGGATCTTGGCATCAAGCTGGAAGGTGTGAAGCTTGAGGATCTGGGCCAGGCGAAGCGCATCACCATCGACAAGGACAATACGACCATCGTGGACGGCGCGGGCAAGGCCAGCGACATCGAGGGCCGTGTGAAGGAGATCCGCAGCCAGATCGAGAAGACGACCAGCGACTACGACCGCGAGAAGCTGCAGGAGCGGTTGGCGAAACTGGTGGGCGGCGTGGCCATCATCAAGGTGGGCGCGGCTACGGAGACCGAGCTGAAGGAGAAGAAGGCTCGCGTGGAAGATGCGCTGCACGCGACGCGCGCGGCTGTCGAGGAAGGCATCGTTCCGGGCGGCGGCGTGGCCCTGGTGCGCTGCGTGCCGGCCGTGAATGCTCTGGTTGCCAAGCTCGAAGGCGACGAGAAAATTGGCGCCCAGATCGTGCTGCGCTCGCTCGAAGAGCCGCTGCGCCAGATCGTCGCCAATGCCGGCGAAGAAGGTGCTGTGGTGGTGGCCAAGGTGCTGGAGTCGAAGGAAACGCACTTTGGCTACAACGCGCTCACGGGCAAGTTCGAGGACCTGGTAAAGGCCGGTGTCATCGATCCGACCAAGGTGACGCGCACGGCGCTGCAAAACGCCTCGTCGATCGCGGCCCTGCTGCTGACCACCGAAGCTCTGGTCTGCGAGATTCCGGAGCCCAAGAGCCCTGCGCCCGCAGGCGGCCATGGCGGCATGGACGGAATGTACTAAGAACAGGGACCAGGGAACTGAGAGAAAAAAGCCCCAAGGCTGTGTTCTCTGTCCCATCCCATGGTACAGGCGCCAAAGCAAAAGGCCTCCAGCTTCGGCTGGAGGCCTTTTGCTTTGGATTTGGTGGTGCAAGTCTTGCCAGCGTCTGGTGAAGCATGAAACGCTTATAAAAAGTGCGCAATATCGGCGCGTGAAGGAGTATTCGAACCCCATGCCAATTCATACCACCGACAAGATCTGGCACAATGGCAATTTGATTCCGTGGGAGCAGGCCACGATTCATGTGATGAGCCACGTGATTCACTACGGCTCGAGCGTGTTTGAAGGCATTCGCTGCTACGGGCAACCGCAGGGGTCGGCGGTTTTTCGCCTGCCTGAACACATGCAGCGGCTGCTCGATTCAGCCAAGATTTACCGCATGGAGATTCCGTATACGCTCGATGAGTTGTGTGCGGCCGTTGTGGATCTGATTGAAACGAACGGCGTGGCGCCGTGCTACATTCGGCCGATCGCTCTGCGCGGCTACGGCGAGATCGGCGTGAGTCCGAAGGGTTCGCCGATCGAGGTCTACATTGCAAACTTCCCGTGGGGCAAGTACATTGCCGGTCACGGCGGCGCGGATGTGTGCGTGTCCAGCTGGAACCGGCTGGCCCCGAATACGATGCCGGCTCTGGCCAAGGCCGGAGCAAACTACATGAGCTCGCAACTGATCCGGATGGAAGCCGACGTGAATGGCTATCAGGAAGGGATCGCCCTCGATGTAAACGGACTGGTGAGCGAGGGATCGGGCGAGAACATCTTTGTGGTGCGCAACGGCGTGCTGTTTACGCCGCCACTGGCGAACTCGGCTCTGTCGGGGATCACGCGCGACAGTGTGTTGACCATTGCGCGGCACCTGGGATTGACGGTGACTGAGCAGCCGATTCCGCGTGAGTTGCTGTACATCGCCGACGAGGTGTTCTTCACGGGTACGGCCGCGGAGGTTTCGCCGATCCGGTCCATCGATCGCATTGTGATTGGCGACGGCAAGCCGGGCGAGATCACCAGGAAGCTTGCCGATGAGTTCTTCGGCATCGCCAGTGGGTTAAAGCCCGACCGGTTTGGCTGGCTGACGCCGGTAAAGGTCGAGGCGAGCGAAGCGGTGACGGCCTAAGGCCAGCGGGCAGTAAACAGTCAACAGCAGACAGCAAACAGCAGGCCCTTCGGTGTGAACGGAGGGCCTGCTGCTGTTATAGGGGCGTGTGGTGCAAAGAGCGGCGATTCGCGCGGGCAGGTATCATGGACGAAGGTCCGCAACGGCCAGCGGTATCGTGCGCGGAGGCAGCAAACAGAGCCAGACACAAAGGATGACAGAGACGAAGTGAAACCCGACATGAGAGTGACGGTGGCCGGACTGGAACTGACGAGTCCAGTGATTGCCGCCAGTGGCACCTTTGGCTACGGCATCGAATTTGAAGAGATTGTTTCGTTGGATCGGTTGGGAGCGATCGTCACCAAAGGGATCTCGCTGGAGCCGATGGCGGGACATCCGTCGCCGCGTCTGGTGCAGACGGCAGCCGGCATGTTGAACGCGGTGGGCCTGCAGAATGTGGGCGTAGAGGAGTTCATCGCCCAGAAGTTGCCGCTCATGCGGCGCCACTCGAAGTGCAAGGTGATTGTGAATGTCTTCGGGTACACGGTGAGCGACTACGTGGCAGTAATCGAACGGCTGAACGCGGCGGAGGGGATAGCGGCCTACGAGTTGAACGTCTCGTGCCCGAATGTGCATGCCGGCGGCATGGCGTTCGGATCGGATGCGGGATCGCTGGAGTACCTGGTGAGCCGTGCCAAGGCAGTTGCGGGACGGCCCTTGTTTGTGAAACTGACGCCCAATGTGACTTCGATTGCGCAGATGGCGCACGTGGCCGAGGTCGCGGGCGCCGATGCTTTGAGCGTAGTGAATACATTCCTGGCCATGGCGATCGATGCCGAGACACGTAAGCCGAGGTTGAGCAACGTGACGGGAGGGTTGTCAGGACCGGCGATCAAGCCCATTGCGTTGCGGCTGGTTTGGGAAACGTCGCGAGCCGTGAAGATTCCGGTGCTGGGAATGGGCGGGATCGTAACGCCAGCGGACGCGGTCGAGTTTCTGCTTGCCGGAGCGACGGCGGTTCAGGTTGGCACCGCGAGCTACGCGGACCCGCGCGCCACGGAAAGACTCGCCAGGGGGCTGGAATCGTGGTGCAAGAGCCATGACGTGACGAAGGTGCGTCATTTGACGGGTGCCCTGGAAGTGCAGGGAATCGCTCATTAGCCGCGGTGGTATTGGCTTCTTGCCTCAATGAAATTCTCACGATGAGCTGTATCGTTGCCGGCGGGTACGCTGAGATGGGACGTGTGGCCGCGTCTGAGATGAAAGATCAGAGCCGGACTGGAACGCGCAGAACGGAGGCGCTCGCGGCGGGATTCCCGCCAGTGTGGAGCGGCGAAGGAAATGCTTTGCTGCCGGATCGCACTCTCACGGGATCACGGCAGACGCGCAGTCAGGGAAAGGAAAGATCATGAAGATGGATCGGCGTAAGTTTACCGCCTTGCTCGGCGCGGTGAGTGGCGCAGCGGCTTATGGCAGATCGGTTCTTCCGGATCTGGCAGCGCAAACGCCGTCCCGTCAGACGGCCATGACTCGCTGGGCCCGTCGCGCCGCGCAGCAGCACGAATCCGCGCGCGAGGTGACATGGCTAACGCACGAGCCGATTGAATTTCTGCTTCGCCGCGGCTCGCACGGTGTCGATGAGCAGGCGCATTATGCGCGCATGGTGGAACCCGAAAATGTGAAACGCATGGCCGCGGCCGGAGTTCAGTACGGGCGCATCTTCTTCTACAAAGGCTTTGGCCTGGAGTACGAACGAGCGCACATGGAGCAGGCGCGCCGCGTCGCCGATCTGATGCACAGCCTTGGAATGAAGGTCAGCCTGTATGTCGGTGGCACGATGTTCACGGAGACCTTCTATCGCGAGACGCCGGAGGCCGTGAACTGGGAACAGCGGGACCAGTGGAACCATTGGGTGTCTTACGGCATGCAGACGTATCGGCATTATGCCTGCCCCCATGAACCGGCTTACCGCGACTACATCAAGCGCGTGTTGAAGGTCGGGCTGGAGGACTTGAAAGCCGACGAGATAGCGTTCGACAACATCATGCTTCAGCCGGAGCCGCACTCCTGCCGTTGCCCGCGATGCATGAAGGCTTTTGCTGCGTTCCTTAAGCGGCGCTACCCTGCGCCTGAAACCTCTTCGCGACGTTTTGGCTATCCAGATACATCCTGGATTCGTCCCAATGAATGGGAGTCGAGCGACCAGCCGCAGGGCGTTGAGGTGCTGGAGGATCCCGTGCTGCAGGAGTGGGTGCGCTTCCGCTGCGAAAGCCTTGCCAATTACTCCATCGATCTTTACGACTACGTGAAGAGCGTCAGCCCCCACACATCGGTCTTGTTCAATATCAAGGGCGTTTACAGCTTTAATCGCTATTGGACCAATGCCGTCTATCAGCCGCTGTTCGCCGGTCACATCGATCAGATGGCTTTCGATACGGGAGGCTATAACGAACACATCGACCCGCATACAGGCGCACTGGTCTCTCAGATTCGCTCCTATAAGATGGCGCGGCGCGTGGGAACAAGCTGCGAGGATGCGTTCAGCGACGATGTGCGGGCCTCGGTTCACATGGCGTTTGGCTATCAGAAGCCCGGCTGCGTTCCTGCTCCTCTCGGCTCAGGAGCCTTCAATACCTTTACGCCGCTGATCGAGTTTTTCCGTGAGTACAACGGCCGCTACTACACCGGGACTGAAAATATCGCCGATGTGGCAATCATCAGGAACTGGCCCTCGATGGCGTACAGCATCAGCGCAACCTATGTGCCCGCGACGCTGATGGAACAGGTTCTTATCCAGTACAAGGTGCCATTCGATTTGCTCTTCGACGAGCAGTTGGAGAACATCGGCCGATACAAAGCCGTCATTCTCGCCGGTCAGGAGAGCATCTCGGATTCGCAGGTCGAGTTGCTCACGCGGTACGTTCGCCAGGGTGGGTCTCTGATGCTGGTTGCAAGCAATGGCCTCTACAACGAATGGCGCGAACGGCGCTCCAGCGATCCGTTTCCCGCAGAAGGCGCAGTTGGCCGGGGCCGTGTTGTGCGTGTGCCCGCGATAATCCGCGCGGATCATACGGAGCATTCCGCAAATGGTCTTCAGGATCCTGAGCCGGGAGCGACGCTTCGCCGCGGTATCCAACTGTCTCCTTCGCAGTGGGTCTTGCCGAAGAATCATGTTGAACTGCACGAGGCCCTGGTCGGGGCAATTCCGGACGGCTTTACGATCACCACCGATGCTCCATTGACGACGGTCATGGAGATTCTGACGCGTGCCGAATCGCGGGAGACGATCGTCCACTTCGTCAACTTCGATACCGAAAACCGGCTTGCCCCATTTGCAGTTCGACTGCGCAGAGAGCGCGGCGTCCAGACCCGTTCGGTGACGTGCTTCGACCCGGAGCAGGACGATCCCAGCGAGCTGAACTTCAGCGAGGACCATGGAGTGATTAAGTTTGAGACGCCTTCCCTGAGGACCTACGGCATGATTGTGATTGCTTGAATCTCCGGGAATATGCCAAGTGAGTGTTTCCACTGACTCCACGCTCAAAGGAGTCAGGCTGGGAACGGTTTGACAGCCTGAACTTGAATCCTGAAGTTCCGTTTTTTTGATGTTGAATGGAGATCTCATGAGGTTTGCCAAGGCCGCATTCATTCTTGCCGTTGCAGCCTTTGCCACAATGGCTGCGGCGGCTTCAGCGCAGCAGCGGCCCTACACCAACGACCTGAATTCAAGCTACAATCCTCCGCCTGTTCATCGCGATTACGTCCGGCGCGAGGTGATGGTGCCCATGCGGGACGGGGTGAAGCTGTTTACGGTGATCTGGATTCCCAAAGGAGCGCGTAATGCGCCGATCGTGCTGACGCGCACGCCCTACGATGCCGCGCACCGCACCGGCACACCCGATGCGGATCGGCTGATCGATGCCCTGCCGCTTTCCGATCGAGACTTTGTGCGCGCCGGCTACATTCGCGTGTACCAGGACGTGCGCGGCAAGTACGGCTCCGAAGGCGCCTACCTGATGACTCCGCCGCCGCTCGGGTCGGGATACAACAACAGCGGCGCTGATGACACCACCGATGCCTGGGACACGATCAACTGGCTGGTGAAGAATGTGCCGGAGTCCAACGGGCGCGTGGGCATGATTGGCAGCTCCTACGAGGGTTTCACGGTGGTTATGGCTTTGCTCCATCCCCATCCCTCACTGAAGGTTGCGGCGCCGGAGAGTCCAATGGTGGACGGCTGGATGGGCGATGACTGGTTTCACTATGGAGCATTCCGCCAGCCCAACATGGACTACATTCTGGAGCAAACCAGCCGCCGTGGCCCGGGTGTGATCATTCCGCATCCGGGCGACGACTACACCAATTACCTTGAGGCGGGCACGGCGGGCAATTTTGCGCGTGCGCGCAATATGGATCAACTCCCCTACTGGAAAGACATGGAGGACAATCCAGGTTACGACGGCTTCTGGCAGGCGCAGGCGCTGGACAAGCTGATTGCCAAAACCCGACTGACCGTGCCCACGATGTGGGAGCAGGGTGAGTGGGACCAGGAGGATATGTATGGCGCGAACCACTGTTACCGCGCCTGGGAGCCGCAGGACGCCACCAACACCATGAACTACCTTGTCATTGGTCCGTGGTTCCACTCGCAGATCAACCGCCAGGGCCGCGCCATCGGTCCGTTCGTTTGGGCAACCGACACGGCCGAGCAGTGGCGCCGCGACGTGCTGCTGCCGTTCTTCAACCAGTACCTGAAGCCCGGTTCGCCCAAGGCCGACACGCCGCCGGTGTGGATCTATGATACGGGCGCCGATCATTGGGACGCGCTCCGCAGGTGGCCGTTGAGCTGCGAAAAAGGTTGCGCCGACACGTCGAAGCCGCTCTATCTCGAAGGGGGCGGTGAGCTGTCTTTCAGCGCTCCCGCAACGGGCGCGCCAGCCTACGATGAGTATGTCTCCGACCCGGCCAAGCCCGTTCCCTATCGTCCGCGGCCGGTGGTCGGCGAAGGAGGCGCCTGGCGCACATGGCTGCTCACCGATCAGCGATTTGTCGACGGCCGGCCCGATGTATTGACCTACGAGACTGCGCCGCTCGCCGCGCCCATGAAGCTTGCCGGCGAGCCGATTGTGCATCTCGTCGCTTCAACGAGCGGCACCGACTCCGACTGGGTGGTGAAGCTGATCGATGTGTATCCCAACGATCGGCCGGCGCGCATGGACACTGCGGGCGCGTTTCCCGGCACACTGGGCGTGCAGCCGAATATGAACGGCTACGAGCTGCCGATTGGCATTGACATCTTCCGTGGCAGATACCGCACCAGCTTTTCGCAGCCTGAAGCGATCGCGCCTAACCAACCGCTCGAGTACAAGTTCGCACTGCCGAACGTTGATCACACCTTTAAGGCCGGACACCGCATCATGGTGCAGGTACAGTCAACGCTCTTCCCGCTCTACGACCGCAATCCGCAGACCTTTGTGCCGAACATCTTCAACGCGAAGCCGCAGGACTTTGTCAAAGCAACCGAGCGGGTCTGGCATGAACCGGGCAAAGCAAGCTATATTGCATTGCCGGTTGTACCGATCGGGCAGTGAGACCAACGCTCACGATTCAACGCAATTCGGTGCCTTGCGCCGCTGAGCGGAGTCAATTCGCAGGACACAAGGCGCCGTCGATTTGAAGAGAGCGTTACGGCAGTCGATCCGGCCCACATCGATGCACGAAAGGTCAGATCGATGAGTCAGCATTGGGCTACTGCTTGTTGACATCGACGTAGTAGAGATCGGTCGCAACCTGAAACCGATCTCTCGTCAACGGAGTCTGCATCCATTGCCAGCTCGTGGTGGGATGAATGATCTGCCAGTGCCCAGGCGTGCCCACGCGTACCGGCATGGCGAAGTCGTCCTCATCGGCGCGCCACTTATACATCACCATTCCCGGCGCTTCGCCAAAGAGCAGCTCCAGGCGCGGAATTTGAGGGTGACGCAGATATTGATTAAAGATCGGCGTGAGATTCATGCCCGCGTGCTGGTTGAACCATGCGACAACATCTCGCGTCATGATGTTCTGATACTTGAAATGCTGATAGAAATCGTGCAGCAGGGCAAACCATTTCTGGTCGTTGTTCACCACGCTGCGCAGGGTGTTGATCATTAACGCACCCTTGAAGTACTGGTCCTCCGTTGGTTCGGCGTTGACGCCGCGCTCGGCCACGATGGGACGGCGATTCTTGATCTTCGGCTTCAGACCGTTGAGATAGCGAATGGCGTCTTCTTTGCCCCAGCGGTACTCGACATAGAGGCCCTCGAGATAGGTGGTCCATCCTTCATGGATCCACATATCGGAGGAATCGGCTGCGGTGATGCTGTTGCCAAACCACTCGTGGCCGCTCTCGTGGATGATGATGAAGTCGAAGCGGGTGCTGATTCCCACTCCCGCCCAGTCGCGGCCAAGATAGCCGTTTTCGAACCGGTTACCATAGGCGACCGCGCTTTGATGCTCCATGCCCGCGTAAGGCACCTCGACAAGTTTGTAGCCGTCCCTGACAAAGGGATACTGGCCAAAGTAGTGCTGATACGCCTCGATCATGCCGGGCGCCTGGGCGAACTGTTTCTTCGCTTTATCGAGATCTTCCGGCAAGACGTAATAATCGAGCGACAGGGCCCCAAGATGATCTCCGAAATGAACATAGTCGCCGATGTTCAGGGCAACGTCGTAGTTGTTGATCGGGTAGCTCACGTGCCAGTCCCAGCGTGTGTATCCATTGCCGAGGTCGGTTTTGCCGGCGAACTTTCCATTCGACACGTCCACCAGACTGCTGGGCGCCACGACGCTGATATCCATGTTTTCCACTTCGTCGCGCCACTGGTCCTTGTTCGGCCACCAGATGCTTGCGCCGTTGCCTTCGCAGGCGGTGTAGATCCAGGGGCGGCCGGCCGGGTCGCGCCCGAAGGTCATGCCGCCGAAGCGGCCGCTGCTGACGGGTTTGCCGGAGTAGTAGAAATCGATGGAGTAAACCTGGCCGGCGCGGAGCATGCGTGGAAAGTCGATAAAAACCGCGCCTGAATCCCGCTCATATTTGAGAGGCGTTGTGCCAAGCAGGATCTTGTCAACTTTGAGCGGCTCCTGAAGGTCAAGCTGAATGCGGGTTCCGTCCTTGAGCATACGAAATCGAATCGTGTTCTTGCCGCTGATTGTCTTTTGTTCGGGATCGACGCGCACTACGAGGTGATAGTAGAGCAGATCATTGTTGGCGCGAAAAGGGCCGTAAGCGCCGCGCAACATATCCGTGCGGTCAGGCAGTTTTGCTTCGCCACCGCTCGGGTGAACCTGTTGCGCGCCGGCCGCCGCGCTCGCCGGTTGCGGAGAACGATTGTTTTTCGTTTGGATCGGCGAAGAAGACTGACCATGCGCCATGGGTGAGGGAAGAAGGAAGGCGGAAAGAGTCAGGAAGAAAAAGCCAGGAGTCCACATCCGCATCGTGCGCCAC
>JAJYFA010000076.1 GCA_021790995.1 Acidobacteriota bacterium | reverse complement strand
GGCCTCGGGGTTGGTCGGGTGGATGTGTGGTAACAAACATCCTACCCATCCCGGGCAATCTACCTCATATCTTTCAACCGCTTAGCCTCAAGCGCTCGTGCGGTTGCGGCTTATGTAAGTGCCATTCCACCTAACCCGGCATAGCCGGAACCAAACAGGTTGAAGTAAGCTGTTCCGCTCCCGCGAAGAACGAGGAACGAAGCCCATGGACGCATCGTTGAGTGAGCGCTACCAGGATCGGTTGGCCGGGGGTAACCGTCCAAACCGCGCCGTTCTCATCGTCGCGTCTCCCCGTTGTTGGATGCCCACGCGAGAGAGTACGCAACTTCAGGGAGTATTGAAGAACGGCTTAGTTTGACCGGTTACCCCGCGCCAGCATTCTGTCGATGGTGTTCAAGCTCGCTAAAAGCGCCGAGGGCCGCTGGTTAAAACTGCGTGGTAGCGAACTGATCGCCAAGGTCATCACCGGTATACCGTTTAAAGACGGGGTCGAAGTGCAGAAAACAGATCATCAGAAAGTCGCCGCTTGATCACACGGGCATACACAACATTTGACTATTTCTCGCAAATGCCTTTGGATGAGCTACTTGCGCAAATCGACATCGATCAAAATGCCTCCGAAACGCATAACCAGCTGACTTTATTCGATTAACGTTGGGACACTACTGATATCTGACTCGAATCGCCTTCTACAGAAGCGCAAGAAGGGAATGCACCCACATGACCCAAGTTGTCATCGAAAACCCGATCATCAACTCACCTTTCGACGAGCCGACCCGTCATTTCAGGTTTTCCGACGAGGGGATCACGAACGAGATTGTTGAGGGCCGCCGCACTAGTTCCTATTTCGTCCCCATCGCCAAGCCTAAGAAGAAGGGCATCAAGCAGCGTCAGTTCGACACCGAGTGGACCCAAGACCGCATCGAGGAAAACAGGCTCGTCAATGATATCCGCCGCCGCGTCGCCCTGTGGCGCCAAGGGGGCTACGTCGGGGTGACGCCCACCACCGCACGCTTGATGGCCTACTGGATCGATCCGGAGCGCGAGAAGAAACTTTTCTTCTGCCAGAACGAAGCCCTCGAAACCACGATTTACCTCACTGAGGTCGCCAAGAAGTACGGCGACGCCTGGATCGAGAACACGATCCGCGCGGCCAACGACACTTCTAACCCCGGCTTGCCGCGCACGGCGTTCAAGATGGCCACCGGCTCCGGCAAGACCGTCGTCATGGCCATGCTTATCGCCTGGCACACGTTGAACAAGCACGCCCACCCGCAGGACGCCCGCTTCTCCGACACCTTCCTGATTGTCACGCCCGGCATCACCATTCGTGACCGGCTGCGCGTGCTGCTGCCGAACGACCCGGAGAACTACTACCGGAGCCGCGACATTGTACCGGCCCAGTATCAGGACCAGCTCGGGCAGGCCAAGATTCTCATCACCAACTACCACGCCTTCCAACTGCGCGAGACGGTCGCCGCCGGCAAGATCACGAAGTCGATCCTCGCGGAGGGGCAGCCCAGCCCGTTCACCGAAACCCCCGACCAGATGGTGCGCCGCGTGTGCCGCGAATTGAACGCCAAGAAAAGCATCATCATCCTCAACGACGAAGCCCATCACTGCTACCGCCGCAAACCCGATGGCGAGGACGAAACGCTTTCCGGCGATGACCGTGTCGAGGCTAAGAGTCGCGAGGAAGAGGCCCGCATCTGGATTTCCGGCATCGAGGCGGTCAAGGCCAAGATCGGCGTGAAGGCGATCTACGACCTGTCGGCCACGCCCTTTTTCCTGCGCGGTTCGGGTTACCCCGAAGGCACGCTCTTCCCGTGGGTGGTCTCGGATTTTTCGCTGATCGACGCCATCGAGGCCGGCATCGTCAAGGTCCCCCGCGTGCCCGTTGCCGACAACTCGATGACCGGCGACCAGCCCACCTACCGCAACCTGTGGCTGCGCATCCGCGAGCACCTGCCCAAGAAGGGACGCAAGACCGACGAGGCGGGCGGCGAACCCAAGCTCCCCGCCGAACTGCAAGGCGCGCTGCACAGTCTTTATGGCAACTACGAGAAGTATTACCGCCTGTGGGAACAGAACGCCCAGGCTCGCGCCCGTGGCATCACGCCGCCGGTGTTCATCGTCGTCTGCAACAATACCAATGTCTCCAAGCTCGTTTTCGACTACATCGCGGGCTGGGAAAAGCCGATTGGCGAGCAGGTCCTCGTCCAGGCGGGGCAGCTGCCGATCTTCCGCAACGACGACGGCAACGGCGCCTGGCTGCACCGCCCGAACACCATCCTGGTGGACAGCCAGCAGCTCGAATCCGGCGAGTCGATGAGCGACGACTTCAAGAGGATCGCCGCCCGAGAAATCGACGAGTTCAAGGCCGAATACCGCGCCCGCTTCCCCGGCCGCGATAGCGACAATCTCACCGATGAAGACCTGTTACGCGAAGTGATGAACACCGTCGGCAAGGCCGGCAAGCTCGGCGAACACGTCAAATGCGTGGTCAGTGTCTCCATGCTCACCGAGGGCTGGGACGCCAATACCGTCACCCATGTGCTTGGCGTGCGCGCCTTCGGTACGCAACTGCTGTGCGAGCAGGTGGTCGGCCGCGCGTTGCGCCGCATGAGTTACGCTGCCAACGAGAACGGCCATTTCGACCCGGAGTATGCCGAGGTCTACGGCGTGCCGTTTTCCTTCATCCCGTGCAGCGGCGCTACCAAGGAGCCCAAGCCCGGCCTGCTGCCGACCCGCGTCCGCGCCCTCGAAGGCCGCAGCGCCCGCGAGATCACTTTTCCCCGGCTGCTCGGCTACCGCTATGACGTGGCCGGCGAGCGGCTTACCGCCACCTTCACCGACGAATCCCGGTTGGCACTCTCCACCGCGGACATCCCCACCAAGACCGTGAACGCACCCATCGTCGGAGAAACGAGCATCCATACCCTCGACGATCTCAAGCGTCACCGGCCCAACGAAGTCGGGTTCCTGCTCGCCAAACTGACACTGGAGCTTCTTGCAAAACTATTTTCAAAACGAAGCGCAATGGCATCTGATGTATGAATTCCGGCATCAAAGTGGTTGCGCTTCCCCCTGTTTGCGGCAATCTTTCAGATTTACCGCATTTCCCCGCCCTTGGGGGCGAACTCCCTCACCGGCCAGGCCGGTTTGGGGGCTTTCCTTGCTTCCCGCTGTCGGACTTACGTCAGCAACCTCAGAAGCTGGTCCGCTGTCAGCGCCAGTATCCCGAACATCAGGTGCGACATCACTTTTGCATTTCCCCTGACCCGGATATGCCTGCCGCCGAAGTCATCCTTCAGCCGCCCATTCGTGCGCTCCGCCTGGGTGCGCTCTTTGTAACGTTGCGCCTCGCTCGGCGTGAACTCGATCTTCTCGCCACGACGCGGGTTGTGGTCGATCAGCGGCATATGCCCCAGGCTGCGGCTGTGTTCCCGCAACACGCTGCTGCAATACGCCGCATCCATCAGGTCGTAGCAGTTCGTTACCCGCTCCGCCGTCATCAGGGACAGCGGTATCGCTGCCAGGCTGTCGTGCATCGAGGCGCCCGAAAGCAGCGCGCTCACCGGTATGCCGCAATCCGCCGTGTCAATGTGCAGCTTGTAGCCGTTCCAACTGTTCTTGTAGCCTTGCGCGTTGCACTTGCTGCCCCGGTCACAGTCCCGCGGCAGTTCCTTCAAGAGTTGCGCCAGCGGCTTGCCCTGTTGCTGCACAAGCTTCCCCGGCTTCGCCTCTCGAATTTCGCCCTTACGGGGACGACCGCGTTTCTTCGCCACGGCAGGCGCTGTTTCTGGCGCTTTCATTGGCGCTCCCGCCGGTGCGCCAACCTTCTTCGCCGGTTTCTCGCGGGCCTCTATCGCCGTGCCATCCCGGCTGATATGACCGACCAAGCGGGAACCCAGCGTCTCCCGCACCAGCGCCGCATGGGTGCGTTCGGCCAAGCCCGCCTCGGCAAACTCCGCAAAGGCTCGCGAGAAGGTCGATTCGCCCGGCAGCTTCTTCCACATCGAAAACCCGCATATACGCCTCAAGGCGCGATCAACGGCAAGGCGCTCGATCAGGCCCGCCGTAGTAGGCAATCCCAGCACAGCCTTCGCAACATAGGCATTGGCCAGCATCCCACGGTCAAGCTCCGGTCGTCCGCATCCTCCCCATGTCGACCTGACAAATTCTTCTATGCGCACCCATTCCAGCGTGTGAACCACTTGCTCCAGCTTCGGCGTCAGGGCGCCCACCGCGTTCCGTAATTCCGGCATCAATTCGTACTGAACCGTTTGCCAGCGTTGCATTATTCCGTTTCGTTGCGTAGTATTCATGTCGGGCGTTGATGAAGTATTCAGAACCTCCATCTTGCCAGCAATGGCCGCCCATCTCTACCTCTTTTTTCACCCCATTCGGTGGTTAATTCACATCAGGGATGGAGTTTTGCAATTACCTCACTGGAGAAATACTTCCGCGACGATGCCGGCAACGACAAGCCCTGGCTCTTCCCGCAATTGCTCGGCATCGCCAAACGCTGGCTTGCCGAATGCGTCACGCTCAAGGACAACACCTTCCCGCAACTGTTGTTGCTCATCCAGTTCGCGCACGACGCCGCTGACCGCATTTACAAGGCCATCGTCACCTCGACCGACGGCACGGTAGCGCTCAAGCCCATCCTGCGCCCGTATGACACCCTCGGGTCCACGCGACAGGTCGATTTCGACACCATCCGGCCGGTCTATGCGACCAACACCGAGAAATGCCACATTTCCCACGTGGTGGCCGATACCGACTCGTGGGAACAGAAGATGGCCGAGGCCCTCGAAGATCTCCCCGAGGTCGTCCGGTATGTAAAGAACGACCACCTCGGGTTCGCCATCCCCTATACGCTGAATGGCGTGGAAAGGAACTACCTCCCCGACTTCATCGCCTGCCTCGACGATGGCCACGGCCCGGATGATCTCTTGAACCTGATCGTCGAGGTGACCGGCGAGAAGAAGAAGGACAAAGCCGCCAAGGTCGCCACGGCGCGCACGCTGTGGGTGCCGGCCATCAACCACCACGGCGGCTTCGGGCGTTGGGCGTATATCGAAATCGCTGACCCGTGGGATGCACAGAATCTCGTCCGCGGCTTTCTGAGACAGGCGCATGCAGAGTCCATAAAGGAAGTAGCTCATGGCTAAGAAGCACACCACGACGACGAAAGTCGAATCCATCCGCCACAAGGACAAGCGCGCCAATATCCCCACCGAGGAACTGCGGGACTTCGTGGCCGACGATGAATTTGCCCCTAGAGCCATGTTGTACCCACGCGATCCGTCGCTTGATCCGCAACTGGTGTGGAAAGGCAAAGACGAACAGGACCGCGAAGGCCTCGCCGTTCCCGTGGTGCCGGTCTACATTCAGGAGAAGATTCACCCGCAAGCGCTTATCAACGCATTGCCGCGCATCAAGCAGTCCGGCGACAAGCAGATCAACCTCTTCGCCGACTTCAACGGTGGCCCGCACGATTTCGATCAGAAAATCGACTTCTACCACCACGAGCAGAACTGGACCAACCGCCTGATCCTCGGCGATTCGCTGCTGGTGATGACCTCGCTGGCCGAGAAGGAAGGACTCAAGGGCAAGGTTCAGACCCTCTACCTCGACCCGCCCTACGGCATCAAGTTCGGCTCCAACTGGCAGGTGAGCACCCGCAAGCGTGACGTGAAGGATGGCAAGGCCGACGACGCGACCCGCCAGCCGGAACAGGTGCGTGCCTTCCGCGACACCTGGAAGCTCGGCATCCATTCCTACCTGGCTTACCTGCGCGACCGGCTGGTGGTGGCCCGCGATCTGCTCACTGAGACCGGCAGCGTCTTTGTGCAGATCGGGGATGAGAACGTGCATCTGGTGCGCTGTGTGCTGGATGAGGTGTTTGGGAGTGAGAATTTTGTGAGCGATATTGTTTTTCGGAAAACAGGCAGTGCAGCCACGGATTACCTGGCCAACGTAGCCGATCACATTCTCTGGTTTGCCAAGAACCGTGTTGCAGTGAAATTCCGCGCAATCTACGGGGAGCGCGTCAACAAGGACCGGATTCCCGATTCGTATCCGCTCTTGGAGTTCGCCGATGGCAGCACGAGCCGGTTGACGGAAGAAATGCGACTACGTGGAGAGCTTCCGAAAGGGGCACGCCCTTTCCAATCGGTTTCCCTCGAATCGGAAGGGCGACGCTCCGGCGACCTTTGCGATCCCTATTCTTGGCAAGGAAAGTCCTACCGTCCGCGAGACGGTGCTCACTGGAAGACTGGCCACGCAGGGCTTCGGCAACTGGGCATTCAAGGACGGCTTCTGATTTCCGGAAATTCACTTCGCTACAAGATGTATCTCGATGACTTCCCGGTCATGGCAACATCGAATATTTGGGTTGACACGATGGGCGCTTCGGACCTCGTTTACGTTGTCCAGACAAATACCAAAGTCATCGAACGTTGCCTCCTCATGACTACCGACCCTGGCGACCTAGTGCTCGACCCGACCTGCGGCAGTGGCACCGCTGCCTATGTCGCCGAGCAGTGGGGGCGACGCTGGATCACATGCGATACCAGCCGCGTCGCGCTGGCCCTGGCGCGGACGCGACTGATGGCCGCCAGGTATCCCTACTACCTGCTGGCCGACTCGCCCGAAGGCACCCAGAAAGAAACGGAACTGACGGGCAAGAGGCCGCCTGAATACAAGACGGAAGGCGACATCAAGAAGGGCTTTGTTTACAAGCGCGTGCCGCACGTCACGCTCAGATCCATTGCCAACAACCCGGACATCAAGGATGGGATGACGCGAGAGCAGATTGACGCTGCCATCGCCCGTCATGCCGACACTGAAACGCTCTATGACCAGCCCTACGAGGACAGCAAGCGGGTGCGGGTGTGCGGGCCGTTCTCGGTGGAAAGCTTGTCGCCGCATCGTGTGCTGTCCATCGCCGATGAGAATCAGGACGGCACGGTGAGCGAGCAGGAAGCCCGCCAGCAGCAGGACTTCGCCACGATGATTCTGGAGAACCTCAAGAAGGCTGGCGTGCAGAATACCCGCAAGGGCGAACGGCTCACCTTCGATCGGCTCGACCCTTACGCCGGGGTGTGGCTGCACGCTGTGGGTGAGTACACCGACGCCGACGGCAAGACCCGGCGTCTGGCGGTCTCCATCGGCCCCGAGCATGGCACCGTCGGGCCGCAGCAGGTGAAGGAAGCCGCCAAGGAAGCCGTGCAGGGCGTGGGCTTCGACATGCTGATCGTCTGCGGTTTCGCCTTCGACCCCCACGTCGCCGAAGAGGTGAAACGCTACGGCAAGCTGACCGTGCTGCCCGCCAAGATGAACCCTGATCTGGCGATGGGAGATGAACTGCTCAAGAAGACCGGCGCGGGCAACCTGTTCATGGTCTTCGGCGAGCCGGACGTGGAGATCACGAAGCAGAAGAACGGGCAGATCGTCGCCGAGATAAAGGGTGTGGATGTCTACGACCCGACCACCGGACAGATTCGCAGCGCCTCCACCGACGACATCGCCTGCTGGTTCATCGACACCGACTACAACGGTGAGAGTTTCTTTGTGCGGCATGCCTACTTCACCGGGGCGGAAGAACCCTATGACAAACTGAAACGCGCCTTGCGCGCCGATATTGACGAAGCGGCCTGGAGCAGTCTCTACAGCACGACGAGCTGCCCATTCGCCAAGCCCGCATCGGGCAAGATTGCCGTCAAGGTCATCAACCACTACGGCGATGAGGTGTTGAAGGTGTTTGAAATATGAATATGCAGGATGCGCTTTAAAAAGGCTCTTCAGGGTTTCGTGTGGGTTGGGGGTGATCTTGCCTGAATCCCGCCCCCGGGTGAGTATCGCGTTCCTATGCGCGATACCGAACTCTATCAGATGCTTCTTGGCCTGACGGCACCCTGGGAGGTGACGGCGGTGAACATTACCCAACCTTCTGCCGGCCGGCCGCTCGGGGAGATCGCCGTGACTGTTCAGTGGCAGCCGGGTGCGCCGCTTGTCTGTCCGAGCTGCGGGGGTGTGGCGCCGGGTTACGACAGCCGTCCTCGGCATTGGCGGCATCTCAACACGATGCAATGGAAGACGTTCATCACGGCGGACGTCCCGCGCGTCAATTGTCCGAAGTGCGGAGTCAAGCAGGTCCGCGTCGCCTGGGCCGAGGATGCCTCCCGCTTCACGGAAGTTTTCGAGGCCTTCACGATCCAGGTGTTGAAGGCCTGCCGCAGCAAGGTGCAGGCACAGTGGCTCACCGCGCTTTCCTGGGACCAGGTCGACCGCATCATGGAGCGCGCGGTCTCCCGCGGGCTTACACGCCGCTCGCTCGATCACCTGACCTACGTCGGGCTCGATGAGAAGAGCTTCGGCAAGGGCCATGACTACGTCTCCGTCCTGCACGACATCGCCGGCAAGAGAGTCCTCGACGTCGTTCCTGAACGCACCCGGGAAGCGGCCGATATGCTGTGGGCCACGGTCCCTCCGGCTCAACGCGAAGCCATCCGGGCCTGCGCGATGGACATGTGGGAGAATTACATGGAATCGACCCGGGAAGCCGCACCGCAGGCTGCAATCGTGCACGACAAGTTCCATGCTGCCCGGGAACTGAACAAAGCCGTCGATCTCGTGCGCCGAGCCGGACACCGGGAACTGAAGGCGCAGGGCGAGCAGACGCTCACGAAGACGAAGTACCTGTGGCTCAAGAATCCCAGGAACTGGAGCGAGCGTCAGCGCGAAAGCTTTCAATCCCTCAGGCTCGACACGTTGAAGGTGGGGCGCGCCTGGGCCATCAAGGAGGCCTTCAGCGACTTCTGGCACTACCATTACGCGGGACCCGCGAAGAAGTTCTTCGATCGCTGGTATTTCTGGGCAACTCACTCGCGCCTTCCCCCGATCATCACTGCTGCCAGGATCTTGAAGCGCCATCTGCCGGGACTCCTTGCCTACGCGAAACACCGCATCACCAATGCCGTCGCCGAAGGCACCAACGGCAAAATCCAGCTCATCAAGGCCAATGCCCGGGGCTATCGCAACTTCGTCCAGTACCGCATTGCCATCCTCTTTCATTGCGGGGGCCTCGATCTTTACCCCGATGGCTGTGCACCATGAGCATTCAGACATTCACCCACACGAAACCCTGAAGAGCCTTTAAAAAAGGCTACAAAGGGTGCCGGAGCGGAAAACGACACCGCCAATGCGCACGCCCCGACACGTAAATCCACTGAGTTCGAAGAACGCTGGACCGGTAGCTACCTCTTCGGGAACAACACGATACCGCTACGGCTGCGTCTTCGGGGGTGAGGCAATGCGCAGCACCCCCGACAGCCGCATCTGTTTACCCTGCCGGATGAGACAGAGAAACTCGCCCCCGCCGAAGCGGAGCTGGATGGAGTCGAGAAAATCGGGGAAGGGAGCGACTTTCCAGAGCGCCGGCTTGACCGGCCGACCGTCGGTCAGGTGGTAGAGGTAAATCCACGTTGTGGGCGGGATCTCCTTGCCCGCAACGATCTGCGCCATGCATTCCTCGATGTCAGGCGGTGGATCGGCGTCGAGGATCTCCCAGAAGAGCCTCTCCCGGCGTTCGTCGCCGAGGATATCGCCGTACCAGCGCCGGCGTTTACGGCGCTTCTGTGCAGTGTGCGGTTGGGTGTGTGGCATTGTATGCGGCCAATTTAGCGCGGGTGTGTGGCCGGGTGTGCGGCCACTCCCGCCGTGGAGGTTAAGGGACCCGGTTCCTTGCTCTTAGGCATGGCGTCACTCCCGCACCGTGATAAATCGCTCGCCGAATCGTTCCCGCAAGGACCGCTCGATGTCGGCCAATTCCACGCCCGGGGCAAGCAGCACCAGCCACGACGGGGAATCGGTCAGGCGGTACTCGTAAACGCGAAGGGCTGTCCGAGCTTCGGCCTCGGCCTTCGTGCGCGGCTCGCCGCCTTCGTATTCCCGGACCGCGGCGCGTTCCTCAAAGTGTTCGCGGAGGCTTTCTTGCAGCTCGGCTTCGGTCGGCTGCCCGCCTTGGGGAGCTGCTTCCTTCGATGAATTTTGCCCCGAAGGCGCCACCCGGGAGGCTACAAAAGGCACAAAAGGGGCTTTTGTAGCTTTTGTAGCCCCGCCCCCAGGCGCATTTTGGGAAATTTTCCGCTTGAGGCGGTCGAGGTAACTCATGTCCGCCTCGCCTTCGGGTTGATCCGGTAAGACACCTTCGGCCGGCCGCCGGTGTCCTGTCGTTCCTCGCGCAAGTAATCGAGATCGGCAAGCAGCCGCACCGCATGGTGCACTTCCTCGGGATTCGCGAGATAGGCCCAATGTTTGAGGTACACATCGCGCGGCCCGAAGGGGTCAGGCACGTCGCCGCGCCGGATGCGGGCAAGCAATGCCCGCGCGCTCTCGGCTTCGGCCTGGGCCACGCTGGCATACGCCCGCCGCGCATGACTTTCGAGATACTCGGCCCACGCCAACGCCTTGAGCAGCGCCACCTCGCCAACAGCGCCGCCCGCTTGGTCGGCCAGGTGAATCAGCAGGGCAAGCGCCGGCACAAGCTTGCGGTACTTCGCCAGGTGCGACTCGAAGGCCGCATGCTCGTTGCCGCTGCGCAGGCGCCGCTCGAAGCCGACCCGCCATTCGGAAAATAGTCCTTGCGCCGTCTCATCGAAGCGCAGAAACGGAATGCCGGCATCCTCGGCCATCGCACCGATGGTCGAAGGGTCGAGCGTATCGAGTCGTTCGAATGTTCGATGCGCGGCGGCCTTCGCCGCGGTATCCGGCCAGCGGTCAACATTGCGCCACTCGCCCGCAATGTCCGGCCAGACCAGCAATTGAAAGCGCGACAGCAGGCCATCGTCGCCCGCGCCGGCCACGGCCAGCCGCAGATAGGTTCCGATCACGGTGGGCTGGATACTGCCGAGCAGCGACAGGCAACACGCCTCAATGCGTAGATTCAATCCGCGGCCGATGCGGTCAAAGGTATAGCCTTCGGTGCCGTTCCACGCCGAGAGGAAAAAGCCGCGTGCTCCCTCATTACCTTCCTTGTCAAGAGACTTGAGCAACCCGATTAGTTCATCCCGATAGGCCAGCGTGCCGTTCGGGTTGAATCGCAGAATCTCGCCGAGCGCCTCAACCGAGCAATCATTGACGACATAGCGCCGGGGTTGCGGCTCCTCATCGGCAAATTCATCGGCGAGCGCCTCCGCGCCGGCCGCCCCGCCTTTCTTGAGCGCCTTGAGGATATTCGACCGCGCCGCCTCCCGCTTGATTTTGAATAGCTCGTGTTCGCGCCGCCATGCGGCCAGTTCCTCTTCGAAGGCTTGCAGCGCCGCCGCTTCGAGCTTCCGCAGCGGCCGCATGGCTTCGCGCAACGCAGGCGACTTCATCACGCCGGGCCGGCCGATGATGACACCCCACAGGTTCGGCACTTCCAACCAGTCATCGCGCCGCTTTGGGCGAATGCCGATTTTCCGCCCCACGACTGCCGCGAGCGAGATCATCGCCCCGACCGCCGGAAAATCCGGCGGGCATTGCACGCGCTCGGCGATGTCCTGAATCCACGGCCGCAGGGCATCGGGCAGCAGATCGAAATCGAATGCCGCGACCGGCAGTAAGGCTTCGGGCAACGGCGACGGATCGGGCCAGCCCGCATCGAATTGTTCCGCCAGGGCGCCGATGCGGTCCAGTTCGGCTAGTTTCGCTTTAAGGGTGGACATGGTCCCTCATTTCACCGATGCGGCGCACGGCAGTGACCAGACGGTTCCAGTCGTCGGCGTCAATCGTTTTATTGGCTAGCATGTCTATGCCGATCAGCGCCACGATCAAGCTTTCATGGTCCAGTAGCGCCACAAGATCGCACAGGGGGACACGCCGACGTATGGATTTTGCGTGATGCTTTAGTCTATCGGGGAACAGATCGCCCAGACTCAAACCAAGCGCGGCCAGGATGCTTTGAGCATCGCATCCTGCAAAATCGTGAATCAGGATGGTTCCGTCCTCGGTTTCCCGAATACTCAAGGAGGGAGATCTGTCATCGTGAGCGGGACAGCATGCTACCCAGCGTCCCGGTCCGGTCTGTCTTACTTTCTCCAAACGATCAAGCAGGGCGGCGGCGTTCATGCCATGGCCTTGTGCGCTTCAATACGCTGACGCACCCACACCTTAATTTCGTCCGAGACCCGGGTTATGCGCCATGAGCGGCCACCTCCACCGCACCCCGGACGCGCTGAGCAGCCAAGAGAAGACGCACGCGGTCGAGGCGGTTCAGCAGCAGCGCGGCGGTCATTCAGTCTCCGGGCGGGCAGCTTCCATCCTGGCGACAGGTGTCGACGCCTCGACGGAGCGGCGCATGGATCGGGTCTCGTCGCCCGCGTCATGATGCGAGCCGCGCCGCCGTCTTCCGCGGCCGCCCGCGTCCGCGCTCCGGCCTGGTCTCTCCGGCGCGCTGTGCCGCTATCCAGGCATCGACCGAGGCCGCGGAGAAACGCACGAGCTTGCCGATGCGGACGGCCGGCGGCAGCGTGGTCGGTGCGCGCCAGAGGCGCTGACGCAACGCCTTGGGCGTCACCGCTAGGCGTTGCGCCAGCTGTTCGATTGTCAATAAATTGTCAGCCATAACGAAACCCCGTGCATGAAATCGTGCTCCTGTTATTTCACGAGGCAGGGTACAGGGCAACGTCGGCGATTTTTGGCGTACATCAGGGAAAAAACCGCCGAGGGTCGCGGAAACCAGGTACCGTGACGGCGAGGCTGGAGCTAGCTGGGGATTTTGCGCGGGCGGCCAGCGAGATGCCTGCGGACGAAATCGGCGTTGAGTTTGCGCGACGAACTGAGTGCAACGTTCGCGGTGATAGCAATGAGCTGGTGCAGCGGGAAGCCTTTCTCCCGACCTCGGTCCGGGCGCGGGACGATTCCGAGTCCGGCGAGATAATGGTTGATCTCACGAACGTAGATGCTGGCGTTGAAGCGAGCGATCTTGCTGGGCGCGCGCTCGAACGATTCGCCGGCGATGCTCCAGTCGGCCAGATTGGCCAGCGCCCCGAGCATCTCTCGCAGATCGCCGAGTATCGGACGTGCGCCGAGGCTCCAGAAGGTCGCAGTGTCGCTGCCCGACCAATAGCGATCGCGCGAAGCAGCAACGAACTCCTGGAACAGGTGTTGCACGCCGGCGGGTGCGGCGCGGGCCGAACGAGCGCCGGCGTCCAAAAGATTCCAAGGGGTGAAGCGATGACAAGCGCAGGGGTCGTCGAGCAGCCCCAGCACTTCGCGCGCGAGCGCGCCGATGCGCTCCGCCATCTCGCGTTGCTCATTTAGGTTCGGAGTGCCGGCCAGGAGGTCCGCCGCAATGTCCCCCGTCAGAGCCTTCAGGAGATAGCCGCGCAACCAAGCACGGACCGCCGGCTCGATGCGCTCGGGAGCGCACCGCACCGTGGCTACTTGCCTCATCTCGCACAAGAAGTCCGACCAGGCGCGCTTCATGCGCGGATCGTGCGTCAACCGGTGCAGCCGGCCGCAACCTTTGGAACCGGCGACAACCGAGACCACGGGGCCACTGAGGGCGTCAAGCGGGAGTTCGAAGCCTAACTGCGCGGTACGGCCCGCGAGCAGGTGTTCCGCGTATTCCGCGATGGCCGGTGGCAGCCACTCGGGCCATGCGGGTGCGTCGGTCATTTCAGCACTTGTCTTGGACCAAATTTGGACCACATGGACTGTAAAATCATGAGGTCGGCACAGAAGTTGCGTTACTCTATGTTATTGACTTGATTGATGGTATCACGCTAACGTCCGAGACTAAAAGAGATATTATTGAGAGTTCGAATCTCTCCGGGCGCGCCATTTAATCAATAACTTATAGAAACTCCTAGCCATCATCGCTCCCCATTTGGGACAATCTTGGGACAATCGAATCTCAAGAGGGCAACATGGCGACCTTCGTCTCGCGCAAGGGGCCTAACGGCAGGCGCGTCTGGCAGGCGCATATCCGCCGCCGTGAATTTCCAGCACAGGTTCGCACCTTCGACACCAAGGCCGAGGCGCAGGCCTGGGCGGCAACAATCGAGTCCGAGATGGCGCGAGTCGGATCTGGCCTGCCGCTCCATGGCCCGGATCCGGGGCAAGGACGTGGCCGACACTATCAAGAACAAAGAAGGCGAGGGTGTCGGACCCAAGACGATCGTCGCGCATCTCGCGCTGCTCCGACACCTCTTCAACATCGCCCGCAAGGAGTGGGGATGGAATCGCTCGGCAACCCGACTGAGCACGTCCGCAGGCCCCGGTGAGGAACACCGCGTTGGTATGGCGGTGGACTACCGGTGTTGGATGCCAAGCTTGAGTTCGTCGTGCGGTTACTGGGATCGCCGAACCGCGCGACGTCATTGCGCAGGCGGTTGAAAAGTTCTCCAAGGCCTGTCCGCGATGAGCTTCGGGGGGTCGCGACACACACATTAGTCGTCTATCTGTCAGATTTCGGAGTGATGTCATCTCATCCCAGCAATCCAGGATCCATTTTGGATAAAAACAGAATTCCTTGAATCGAAAGAAAGGGACAAGACAGGGCATTTAGTTCGCTGCGCCACACAAAGGAGAGTTCGACCATGCCTACCGCGCGAGTTCCGAATTTTCTTCCAAGCATGTCGGGGTTCCATTTTCCTAATAGCTTCAATGCGCCTGGCATATCGGACCTCGTGACGCAGGCGCTCCCATTCTTTGGTAACATCGGTCTCGGAACGCCAGGAAACGGGTTATGCGGCGGATTTGTTTTTTCCGCCATCGATTTCTTCAATGCGCAGCCGCGCGTGTTGATGTTACCCAATATGGCGATTCCGAATGCTCCATCATCAAACCCAGCTAACCCAGGTGACCCCTTGTTCAATTACCTGTTCGAACGATTGCTCGATACCTTCGTTCTCGGACAAGTAGGCGTCAAGACGCTGCTGTGGCTAGCTCTGCCCACACACGATACATCGCTATCTGGTTTTCTCGCTCCGCACGGATTGGCGTGGCTGATGGTCAATGAGGAGTGGCCATTGATTCAAGCGGATTTGGATAGCGGGATGCTGTCTCCCCTGGGACTGGTGGGCGATAACGTTTCAGCCTGTCACCAAGTGCTCGCGCATGGCTATGACCTGGACGGTCAAGGCAACCTCACCATCTATTGCTATGATCCAAATGAACCAAGTCAGGACGGTGCGGCGACCTTAAGTCTGAACATCAGTCAGAGCTACCACACCATCCCGATCACCAGCGCAAATATCTCCAACGTCGCCAGCGATCCACCTTTCAGGGGTATTTTTCATTCGGCCTACAGCAACATTCATGCGGCTGGAATCCTGGTCGGGCCCCTCGGCATAGGTCAAGTGCCGCCATCGGCACAAGCACTTCAGCCTCTTGCCCCGGGTTGGAGTGCCTGGGATTCGCCCTTCAGCCTCCTGCTGTTTGAGGGTGGCCTGACCATTCAAGATCCCGCATCCTATGCGAACGCGCCGATTTCTGTGCCGTATCCACCTTTGACTTTGAATCCCGCTTCCTCAGTGAGCGTTTGCTCGTGGGGCCCAAATCGCATGGATCTGTTCATTCAGGACCAGATCGGTTTCGCTGACCATCTGTCGTGGCAAGCTGGGATGGTTGGATTGGACCAACTTCAACAGAGCGTGGTCAGTTGCCCCTGTTCGGTATCATGGGGCAATGGCAGGGTGGACGCGTTTGCGGTTCTTAATGGACTCGACTACAGCCTGGTACATATGTGGTTTGATGGCGGGCAGTTGCAAACCTCAGAATCCCTTGGGAGGCCGCTCGGTAACTGGGACACTGTGCCAATTCCACTCGACGGATCCGACAATTCGGCCATCCGGATTAGTATGTCGACTGGACTTTTTTTTGCGACGCCTCCCTGTGTCTGTACATGGGCCCCGGGTCGGTTGGACGTGTTTGCATTTGCAAACAGAGCATTTCAGCCGACCTCGACTGTGCCGACAGTCGACGCAAACCTGGTGCATCTGACCTTTGACTCAAACTGGCAGCCATGGAGGGCCGTGCCGCTGCCGGGTGGAATTACGGTAGACGAAGGGTCTGGCCCCGTGGCCACGTCGTGGGGTGAAGGCCGCATTGACCTGTTTTTTATGGATACGTCAGGCAACCTTAGGCACTGCGCCTACACGGCAAGGGCCGGTTCGAGCAGTTCCTGGTCTGCGTGGGACAACTTGGGTGCGCCCCCAGCTGGATTCAACAAGGTTCAACCGTGTGTCGTCTCGTGGGGAACCGGCCGTTTAGACGTATTTATCCGTGGGTCTGACCAGAACCTGTACCACCAATGGTACGACGCGTCATCTGGTCCGACGGCCTGGGCCGATGCATGGGAAAATCTGGGATGCCCTGCCGGTGGTCTTCAAGGCACACCCACGGCTTGCTCATGGAGTCAGGGGAGGCTTGATATTTTCGCACGGGGCAATGACGTCGACGTCGACTCCAACCCGGTGCCGGCGCTTTGGCATCTGTGGTTCGATGGAACTTGGCACCGCTGGGAAAGCCTTGGTGCTGTGATTCAGTCGGATCCAGTGGCCATATCTTGGGGAAACAATCAGATTGACGTATTCGCCCCTGGCGGAAACATATTCACGCTAGGTTCGCAGGATTTCGTTCCGTGGCATGTTTCGTTCCAAGGATGACAATATGGAACGGAAAAGAAGGTTTTCAGGGTGTAGCTGATACTCAGCGGACCGACATGTGTTGCGAACGAGGGTCGCAAGCTCGGTGAGCAGGGTGGCGAAGCTGTGGATGGGGGTGCCGTCCCCGTGGTGCCGGCGCGCGATCTTGGTCCGGGCGTAAGCTTGGATTTCGCCTACTTCATGATGCTCAGGCCACCTTGTTCCGCTTTCTGGTTTGACTGACGGAGTCCGCGCGCTCGACCTCTGCGGCCACTTTGGCGCCGATGGATTCTTCGGCGGTTGCCAGGTCGAAACGGGTCTGCAGATTCATCCAGAAATCTGCGCTCGTCCCAAAGAAATGGGCGAGCCGTAACGCTGTCTCGGGCGTGACGCCCCGCTTGCCGTTCAGGATGTCGGTAATCCGACCCGACGGCACGCGCAGGCCGAGTGCGAGGCGATTGGCGGAGAGACCGCGCGCCGTCAATTCCCGTTTTAGGATTCGGCCAGGATGGATTGGTGCCATGTTATCTACCCTCGGTGATAGTCGGTAATCTCTACTGCAAAAGCATCTCCATCCTTGAATCGGAAGCAGATGCGCCATCGGTCATTGATGGTCATCGCCCACTGTCCAGCGCGATCCCCCTTCAGTTTGTGCAGGCCCACGCTTTTCAGAGGGCTTAGGTCCTGCAGGGCCATGGCCGCATCGAGGGCGGCGAGCAAATCCTGGGCGGCCTCAACATCGAGGCCTCGGAATCGTGAGCTTTTGCCTTCTGCGTAAAAGCGTTCCGAGGCCCGGTTCGCCCAAGTTTTAATCATACGCAAATGATACTACGCAGAACGTAGTATAGCAAAATGGTAGCAGCCACCATTCTCATGCTGGACTTTTGCGGAGATCAGTCGTGCATCGTCCCGCAAAGTCCTGCAAAATGTGCAACGGGCGTCCCGTGATGGTTGAATAAAAACAATCGTTTACCAATTCACGGACTGACTACGAACCAGGTGGTCGGGAGTTCGAATCTCTCCGGGCGCGCCAGTTTTTCAAGCATTTACATCTCTTCGCTGACGCAAAAACCAGGCGGTTGTGCCGGATTTATGTCACGCTCCAGGCCCGAGCGGCGTCACTGTCACGGGCGTCGGCATCGCCGGCACGTTCACTGCGTGCGGCGGGGCGATCGTCTCCGCGTGCTTGGCCAGGATTGTGCGCCGGCCCCTCGTGATGCGCGACAGGACATCCAAGTCTCTCTCGCGCACTCGGTTAGAGCCGGCGCAACTTATTGTGCCTTCGCCTCCGGCTACGGCACGGCCGCGGCCGCCCTGCGGTCGAGCCGCGCGCGAAACGCTCGCCCTGGCAATGGCTGGACGGCGTTTCGGGTGTCCTTGCAGGCGGCCTTCGGCCACCTGCCCGGACTCTACGCCTTCCGCGGACTACTCGCCTCGGCGCTTCGCGCCTTCCCATAGCTCGCAGCGGATGCATGTCTCGACCGAAACCCGGAAAGCGCGGACCCCGCGATACTTCGGGGCGTACCGCCGGGTTGCGTATTCCTAAGTCCGGGCGATAGTGGGGCTGATCACTACCTGTGGGAGAGAGCACATGTCGGATACGATGAAATTCCTGACCGATGAGGAACGGCAACTCTATCGGTATTTGGTTGCGCGCAGGCTATGGGAACTGCTGGTGGGCTGGGGGCTCACGGCGCTTGCCATAGTGCCCGGATCCTGGCTCGGGGTGGCCGCGGCGGAAACCTATGGCGATGCCGGCATGACGCTCGCCTTCGTGGTGATCGCGCTCATGATGTGGGTCGGGATGACCCGCATCCAGAAAGCGGAGAAGACCTACCGCCTCTACCGTACCCTCGCCGCGGCCGGCGAATCGCGGGAAGCGCACCGGCTCCTCGGGCGGGGGCCGGGTCCTGCGCCAATGCCGATCCCCAAGGAGGTCGGACAGCGGATCGGGCGGCACTACCGGCGGATCGGCCTCACCGTGCTAATCGGGGTCGCGGCGGCGGCGGGGGTCGCGCTCTGGATCGCGCGGGTGCAGCAGGAAGGTCATGACCGGGCCGTGGCCGAGGCCAAGGCGACCTACGCCGCGGAGCGGCGCGATCACGCCGCCTGGGACCGGGCGCATCCGA
>JAJYFA010000075.1 GCA_021790995.1 Acidobacteriota bacterium | reverse complement strand
CTGCATGCTTACCGAGGAACCGGGTTCAAGCGTAGCAGGCCGAGAGAGCATGGCAGGCGAGGAAGAACTGCCCAAACCGGGAGACGCGCCACCGGCTGCGATGGATTGAAGCGGGGTTCCTTTGGTCTGCTGCTGCCAGAAGCGGATGGCCGCAGGGGTGAATCCGCTCAGGATGAGCGGAGTTTCCATAGGCTGAAAGGTGCTGCTGGCGGCGGGGATCACGGCGTTGCTGCCTCCCGCCGCTTCCGCGGAGCCTGTTGCGCTGCCCGCCGGAAAAGACAGAGCGCCAGGAGTGGTTGTGGATGAGGCGCGAAGTTCCTGATCCGAGAGGTTGCGTACCTCGATCATCTGTTCGATGGGCGTGATGCCTGCGATCGGCTCCTTGGTAAATTGGCCGATGCGGTAAGAGAGCGCGCCCAGGAGCCGGCCACCAATGTAGACAGGGCTGCCGCTCATGCCGGCAACCACGCCTGTATACTCGGGCTTGGCGCCGCGGAGCCGGGCGATGATAAGGTCCTGACCCGGGCCGCGAGCGTTGCGAAGCACGCCCAGGATCTCCACCTGCATCGGTTCGGGCTTCGTTCCCTGAAAGACGGTCCAGGCAGTGGCCGCCATGCCGGCGCGGACCTGGTTCAGAGGGAAAAATGCTGGATTGCGCGGAGGACCGGAAGTTTCTGAAATCGCTGAGGTTGGCTGCGCGAAAAGAAAAAACGAAGATTGCGCCGCCAACGCCAGAACAGGGAAAATGGCGAAGGCAGAGAGCGTCCGGATAAATCCATTTGGGCGAGTCTTCACATCTATTAGAGTACAGCGAGGCGCATAGGAAGCGCTTGCATGTTAGACCTCGCAAATTCAAAATTGTACATTGCGATTTTTCCTGGGTCCGGGAATCGGCCTCGGGGCGCCCAGGGTTCGTGCAAGGTCAAACCGTCAGAGTACGTGGCGCGATGTTTTGATTCGAATCGCGTATGCTGGTGAGCACAAGAGGTTGTTATGGCCAAACGGGGTCCAAACTGTTCCCTTTTGCATCGTTTTTCCCTTGATTTGCTGCTGATGACGCTCGTGCTGCTGTTTTGCGCGCCTCTCATGCCGGCGGAAGGACAGTACGTGCCGGACGACCAGCAGAACCAGCAGCCTGCGGCGCAAAAGCAGCAGCCCAACGAGACCGCACCCGCGGCCGGTGGTCCGAGCGGGGATACCGGCGTGATCGCCGTGCCCAAAAAGAATCCCAATGAGGCGCCTCCGCCGCCGCCCGCGCCCGCCTCCCCCCCATTCAAGAATCCCGAAGGAGCCGGCAACTTCACCCTCCATGTGAATGTGCCGGAGGTGACGCTCGACGTCGGCGTTCTGCTTGAGAAAACGCACCAGTTTGTGCCGGGATTGAAACCCTCGAACTTCCGCGTATTCGAGAATGGTGTGGAGCAGAAGGTGGTTGGCTTCAAGCGTACGGAGGCGCCGATCACGGCCCTCATCCTGATGGAGTATGCGCAGCGCGGGTGGTGGTTCAGAATACAGGCGTTGGATACGGCCTGGGAGTTCGCCCAGCAATTGCGGCCACAGGACTACGTGGCCATGGTGACCTTCGATATGAACACGCACATCGTGAGCGATTTTACGCAAAACAAGCAACAGATCCAGGAAGGCATCAACATCCTCGGCAATGAGGTATGGATGCCCGCGGCATTTTCCGAGACCAACATCTTCGATGCGCTGAACGAATCGCTGGACAGGCTGTCGCGCATCCAGGGCCAGAAGTACCTCATTTTGATCGCTACTGGCATCGATTCGATGTCGAAGCTGACGCTCGATCAGATCCTGAGGCGGGTCAAAGAGTCGCGCGACACCACCATCTTTACCATCTCGACCGACGGGCTGTTCGAAGCCTATACCCAGGGAACTGGCGGCCTGATGGGCGGTATGCGAGATATTACGTATCTGCAGGCCGACAACCAGATGAGAACCTTCAGCCAGATGACCGGCGGGATGCACTTTGCGCCGCGCTTTACCGGAGAGCTGCCCGACGATGTGCGGATGATCAATGAGAACATTCGCTCCAAGTACGAGCTGGTCTACCGCCCGACGGACACAAAGTTGGATGGAACCTGGCGCAAAATTCGTGTGGAACTCGTCGACGATGAAGGTCGTCCCTTGCGCATGGAGGATCAAAAGCACAAGCCGCTCAAATACGACGTCATTGCGCGAGACGGGTATCGCGCAATACAGCAGGTGGAATAGGTCTGGAAGCAATTGAATTCGCGTTTGGGTCTTCCGCGATCCAGCCGGAACGCAAGCCAATGAACCGCGCTTTCCCGGCGGTTTGGCAGCCGCCGGGAAAGGATGTGCGAAGTTGGCGCGGGAGCGGCGATCTTCCCGCGTTGAACAACTGCCTCAGTTGAGGATATTCAACTGCACCATGATGTCGCGGATGTAATAGACAGCCACGACCGCCGACATGGCGATGACCAACCAGCGGAAGACGCGAATCAAAGGCTCGATCTTGTTGACTCGGGCGACAATGACCGCCTGCTGGGCTTTTTCCTGTTCGAAGGAGTCGTCGAGGAAGACCTGGTCTTCCTCATCGCGGGTGAGGCCGGAACGATAGATGTACAGTGCTGCCAGAAAGACCGCGAATGCGGCCCATACGCTCCACATCACCATCGAGGCAACCGTCATACTACACCTCCCAACGAGCTTGAGCCCTTGGGCGGCAGCGGAGTCGTGGGGAATTGCGTTCTCGCGGCCCTGGAGCCGTCCGGTTGACAATGATAGCTCCAATTCAGTGCTATTGGGAACTCGTTTGAAAGATTTTCATTGGCGGGCGGGATGCGGGGGGCGGTTCTGTCAGTTGGCAGGCCGGTCAATTGGTGGGTCTGCGAGCGGAAAAATTTCTGGCACGGGTTCGCTTGGTCAGCGTAAACAGTTGGAAGAAAAAGATTTGATGGTTTGCGACTAATGCGTGGCCGGGTGCATCTACTAGATAGGAACGGAGTCGGGCTTGTGCAAGGCTCCGCAGCCGGGTAGAGTGATAGTAAGGAACGCGCACCAGCAAAATGGAGGAATCATGGCCACAACCACTGTTGAACCAACGCAGGAAACCACTCAGAAGAAACCGCCGCTTGTGCTGACCCCCACGGCCATTGCCAAGGTGCGCGAGATTATGGCTACACAGAACCCGCTGCCTGCCGGGTTGCGGATTGGCGTAGCGGGTGGTGGCTGCTCCGGCTTCCAATATTCCATGGCCTTCGAGAACCAGTCCGGAATGATGGATAAGGTCTTCAGCTTCGACGATCTGAAGGTGTTCGTCGACTCAACATCGCTGATGTACCTCAACGGCTGCACGGTCGACTACGTGGAGACGCTGGAGGCAGCAGGGTTCAAGTTCGACAATCCCCAAGTGAAAACGACCTGCGGGTGCGGCTCGTCTTTCAGCGTGTAAGCGCAGGGCTCAAAGACAAGGAACGAACGATTGACGCAAAGGCTCACCGGCGACGGTGGGCCTTTAGTGTTGTGAGCTCAGGTGGTAGTATTCTGGGGACGCCCGGGGGAACAATAACATGTTCAGCCGATAAGCACAAAACACTTTCGTGCCTATCGAAATTCAAAACTGGAGACCTCAATGAGAGCAAAACATCCTCTTATTTTTTGCCTTGCATCAATTGCGTTTTTGTTCGCAGTCAAGTCCGTGAATGCTTCTACATCGAAGCAAGCACAGGATGCGCTGAGAAAGGTACTGCTAGGCAAAGACGTCAAATCGCTGATCGATATGCCTGCCTACAAGGAAGGGATCGACATCTACTACACACCACCGTCCGACAAGCGCACCGATGATCGAGGAATCGACCTTAAGGGTCTGACAAAATGGCTGAAGGCCAAGGGCGTCGGCGTCGAAAGGGGTGAGGTCGTCACCATTACCGATGTGAAGATCGACAGCAAGATGATAGAGATTCATATCGGTGGAGGCGGAGAAGGCCGCCGCGGTAGTAACCATGCCAATAAAGTAAATGCCGGCTTCAAACGCGCTGGAGGATCCCGCATCAACTTCCGTTATCAACGCGAGCTAACAGATGCGGATTTGCAGCCCGGCAATTTCTTCAAATTCATGGGCCGCGTTGTCGATCTCAGTGAGATCGAAACGCAATTGGATGAGACGAAAATGCCCGCTGCTGATCAAACCGCTATCGAAAATCACACGGTGATTAACGGTATGACGTATGAGATGGTCTTGTTGAGCTTTGGCGATCCAGACCAGAAAAGAGTTGAGAGCAGCACAGACAGCACGTTCAAAGAAACCTGGTACTACCTGAAGAATGGCCACCGCTGGATACTACATTTTGAGAATGGCAAAGTAGCGCAAGTCCAGACGTTTTGAATTGAATTGTGATTGCATGGATCGCTATTCCCGGTGCGATCATCTGCATGGGGAACATCGCTTGCTGTCCCAGTAGTATTCTGAGGTGCCTCGGGAAACCTGTATGAAGAGTTAGAGAATTTTCTTCGCAACGATGTCATTGCTGATTTGAACTCCTTTCTTGTCACCGCTACCGCGACGACCGAGACGCTGAGCTTCCAGTCGATTCCCACGACCCGCATCCGAGTTATGGCAATGAAATCGACGCGGTCTCGCTCGTGGTCATTCCAGAACTGCCCACGATACTTCTGCTCCTCACCGGGCTTGGATTGCTGGGATCTCTCTGGCGCAGGCAGACGCTGAAGGCGTAAGCAATCATCGCAACAAAGGAATGACGCAAAGGCTCACCGGCGACGGTGGGCCTTTTGCGCTTCTGGCGGAGTCGAGCGCCTGGGTCCGAAACACGGAACGGCAAAAGGGCGAATACAGGTTATGGTTGAGGCGTGGGCGTGGTGGAAGTGGCGCCGGGACTCGTAGTGGTTGACGAGGGGCTGCCAAAGGTTGAGGAGCCAAAGGACGAAGACCCAAAGGACGAAGAGCCGAATGCCGAGGAGCCGGCTGGCGTAGTTGTGCTGCCGGCGGGTTGGCCGGCGGCTCCAGTGTTGCCGCCGCCCATAGTCTGCATGTCGGAAATGGGGTCGTAAGTGAACTCCCATTCGTTGTAGTGCTGCTTTTTCTTGTAAATCAGGATGGACTGTTTTGCGCTGGCGGGTTCGAAGCCGATAATGCCTGCGCCACCAAAGGTTTGGCCACTCTGCCCAGATTGATCGGAGCTCGCAGTGCTGGAACCGGCGGTTCCTGAAGCCGTGGCGCCCGTTGAGCTTGTGCCGGCCGCGCCGGTGGCGCCGGTGCTCGACGGAGTGCTGGTCGTGCTGCTGCCGGAACTACCGCCGAAGATATCGCTGATTCCCCCCGGCAGTATGCCTCCGCCGGAGCCGCCGCTGGAGAGATTGCCTCCACTGGGACCGGTGCCGGCGATGGTTGTGGCCCCGCCGGCCAATGGCTGGCCAAAGAAGCCCATCGCAGTCGGAGTTTTATTCTGACCGAAGAGAATCGGTTTCCAGTCGACTTTGCCGCTGATGGGATCGATGTACTTCTTGCGCAGGAAGCGGACGTTGTTGGTCGCGACAAGGGCGTCGAGGTTAGGCGGATAGGCGTGGAACTGGCGGTAGTAGAGCTGAATGGCGCGGCGGTATTGCATGCCGCGATGGTAGGTTTCCAGATCGCGGTCGCGCTGGATGGATTTGATGACGTCCGGTACGGCGAGGGCAAGCGAGATCGTGAGCAGTGCCATGAGGAAAATGGCGAAGAGCATGATGTAGCCCTGTTCGCCGGCATCGATGCGTGGTCGAGTTGAATGGGTTGACTGCATGCGGCTCTTCCCTCATGGGCTGAACCTTCCGTTCTCAGAATGTCGAGAGCGCCAGGGTCTGCGTGTTGTTGTATGCGAGATCGGTCACGATAACTTTGAGGGGTTGAATGATGTCAACCTTGTAGCGATGATCGACGATATCTCCGGCGCGGGCGATGAAGATGTCGTCGCCGTGGATGAAGAATGCGCGGATGTTCTTGTCCTTGTCTTCCGCGTAGCCGAAAAACTTGAGGTCGATGGCAGGCGGCTGAGGCACGGCTGGCGCGATTGGAGCAGCGGGCCCTGTGGGCGTGTTACGCGCGCTCTTGATGGGCGCGGGGATGGCAATGGGAGCCGAATCGGCGGAGAAGATGTTGCGGCCCGTGCCGTCGTAGCGCACATCTTCGCTTGCGGCGAGCTTGTCGAAGTGGAGCGAGGGATCGATGCCGGCGTTGTTCAGCTTTTGCGCGGCAGGACCGGCATCGGAGGCGCCGCTGGAAGCAGTTGTGGCTGCGGCTCCGGTTCGTACCGCGGCGAGCTGCGCAGGCGTGGATGGACCGGAGAACGTGGAGTAGACCTGGTAGCCAACGTAGCCGAGAATGCCAGCGAACAGCACGATCACAAGGGCGACGTTGCGCTTGTTTTCAAGACCGAGAGCGAGGGCCATGTTATTCGCCCTCCTTGCCGGTGGCCGAAGTAGTTGGAGCGGCCGGAACCGTTGGAGCGGCTGGAGACTTGTCCGGAGCGGCGTCTTCCGGTGGCGTAGGGGGCAATCCGCTGGCGGCCGCGTCGGCTGGGCGCAGCCAGGTGGAGACACGGAGCCGCAGGTTGACCAGGCCACCCTGCTGGCCGGTGAGAGCCATCGCGCGAACAATAAAGAACATGGGATCGCGTTCGATGCTGTTGACGAAACGCATGATGGAGGGATAGTCGCCGCTGATACCGGCGTCCATGGTGATTTCCGTGAGGCCGGGACCGGGCTTGCCCTGCGTGTATTGCACGCGCGAGAGACGCACTCCCGAGGAAATCTGCAATTCGGCGATGCGCGCGTCGATGGAAGAGTAGTTGGGCGGGATGCGCTTCTGGTAGAAGTCGGCGAGCTGCTTGCGAGCCTTCGCCACGCGCTGGTCGAGGCCGCGGAGAGGGGCCGTCTGGACTTCAAGCGCACGCATTTGGACCTGCTTGTCGGCGAAAACTTCGTTTGCATGGCTGTCCATGACGGCCCAGTCGAGACCGAGACGGATAGCAAGGCCGACGGCGAGCAGGAGAAGCAGAACAAAGCCCGCGAAGTGCCATGTGAGCGGCGAGGCGAGCCGCTCGCGCCACTTGGAAGAGGTTACTTTCACGGCCGTCCTCCTCTCTGGGCTGGACTTGGTTTTTGCGGCAACTGCGCGGGGCCGGTATAGGGTTTACGGCTGCGGTTGCGTGGGAGTGCAGGCAAAACGCCGGGATGCCGCGGCCGCGCCGTAGCGGCCGGTGCAGCGCTTTTAGCGGATTTGGTTGTCGAGGACGGCGGATTGAGCGCTGCACGCTCCTCCGGTGTGGGCGGATTGTAGTCGGCAAAGATCTCGATCTCGAAGCGGTTGGAGGCGCTGACCGGTTCGAGTCGCTGGTTGGGACCGCTGTTGCTGCTCTCTGCGCTCTCACTCTCGATGCGCGGCGCCAGGAATCGGCGCGAGTGCTCCAGATTGCGCATGAGATCGACGGACTTGTCGTGAGGACCGAGGACGCGGAGTTGCACGGTGATGTGTCCGTCCTTGGCGCGCTGCGGCTCGATCGATGTGACCTGTACGCCACCGGGCAGGACGGTTTCCATCGCTTCCATGGCCAGGGTCCAGGAGAACGATTTTTCGTCGAAGCGCTCGTTGAGGAATTCGGTCTGTTTGAGGAGCTGCGCGTTGTAAGGCTCCTGCATGAACGCTTGGGCGCTTTGGCGTTCGGTCTCGATGCTGGCGATCGCGCCGTCGAGCGAGTGCTCGCGGGCGCGCGCTGCCTTGGCCTGGCTGTCGAAGAGGTGCAATCCGAGCAGAAAGAGCAGTGAAAACGCGGCGAGAACACCCATGCCAATGCGCAGGCGCTTGAGCGCCGGGCCGAGATCGGTAAACGGGCGGGTTGCGAGATTGAGTGTGACTCTCATCGTTCAGCTCGCTCCCGCCAGCGCGCCCTGGACGCCGGCAAAACTGGTTTGAGGCAGTGAGGTGAGCGCGCCTTCTTCAGGCCGCGCAGCCCATTCGACGATGGGAAGCGAGGGATTGCCAATGGATTCGGCGAACTCCACCGGGGACTGTGTTCCCGCGTAGTGCAGGCGCTCGGGAGGTGCGCCGAGCTTGTCCTCAAAATAGGCTGAGGCGACGGCGATGGAGCGGGCGATTTCCGCAGCGCGCGCCGTGGGATCCGGTGGCAAATCGAGCGTGCGATAGAGCAGCAGGTCATTGCCGCTCGCGACCGTAGTGGTAATTGACCGGGCGCCGAGGCTGGCGGCCAGCACGCCGTGGGTGGAGTCGGCAACTTCGAGCGCGGCGAGGGTGGATGAAAGAACCGCGCCAGGTTCGTAGCCCGCGTTGCGTACGGCTGATTCGTACTCTGCGAGAATGGGGCCGGGAATCACGGCGGCCAGAACCTTGTATTCGGATTCACCCTGCGATAGAACCTGGTAGCTGACGCCGGCAGGTTCCACGTCGAAGGGAACCATCTTGCGCAGGCGGAAGCGTACCACGGAGACGACTTCGGTGGCTTTGGTGGGAAGGGAATCGAAGTCGAGAACAAAGACGCGGATGAGCGTATCGGGCAGGATCAAAGTGACCGCGCGGGTGTGCGGGGCAACTTCGCCGAGCGCGGAGCGAATGGCCGATACGACGGCGTCGGGGGCGTGGAAGTTGGGCGTATCGATGGCGGGAACAAGCGCGCCCTCCGGTAACGGCGCGAAGGCGTAGGCGCGGGCCGAATCGGCACCGTGGCGGGAGCGCGCGCCAGCCAGAGCCGCGGCGAGCACGCCTTCAGGCGAAATCTCGACCGCGGCGGGCGGACGGCCGCCGGATTTCGCGGTGAATTTCGTTCTCTTTAAGATTGATCGCAAGTGCGAATTTCCCTTTCGGTTTGCGCGGCGCTGGCGTTTTTCAAATTCTTTAGCCCCTAGGTCTCTGACCGCCTGAAGTTGTACCAACTCTGGGTGCCCCATCCATGCGGCGTACTTGTTCTTGCCGCATGGGTGGGATAGCACAAAATTATGCGGTCACAGACCAAGGTCTCTGACCACATGAATTCTTGCCGTTGGCATCGCGGTTTCCCAGGTCTCAAAAGCTAGATCTGGGGCGCCCACGATGGTGCAAAATCAACCGGTCAGCCCCTTAGTCCCTCAGTCCCTGTTTTATCTTGACGCTTCAATGAATGTCACCTTGTTGATCTCCTTCAGCGTTGTCACTCCGCGGCGGACGCGATCGAGCGCCGATTCGCGCAGAAAGGTCATGCCTTCTTTCTGTGCCTCGCGGCGAATCTCCGACGTGGGCTTCTTGTCGAGAATGATCTCGCGAATGCTGTCGGTGAGGTCGAGCAATTCGTGAATCGCGGTGCGGCCGCGGTAGCCGGTGCCGCCGCACTCCATGCAGCCGGCTCCTTCGCGGAACTCAAAGTCGCGCCACTCGGCGGGGTCCAGACCGCTGGTGATAAGCTCCTCGTCGCTGTGACGCACCGTGTGGGCGCAGTGGTCGCAGATGGTGCGCACCAGGCGCTGCGCCAGAATGCAGTTGAGCGCGGAGACGAAGTTGTAGGCCTCGACGCCCATGTTGAGAAAGCGGCCCAGCACATCGACTACATTGTTGGCGTGGACGGTTGTGAAGACCAGGTGGCCGGTAAGTGCGGAGTTGATGGCAATCTGCGCGGTTTCCTGGTCGCGAATCTCGCCGACGAGGATCTTGTCGGGGTCGTGGCGCAGGATGGAACGCAGGCCGCGTGCGAAGGTGAGGCCCTTTTTCTCGTTCACGGGAATCTGCGTGATTCCGCGAATCTGGTACTCGACCGGGTCTTCGATGGTGATGATCTTGTCTTCGTCGCTTTTGATTTCGTTGAGTGCGGCGTAAAGGGTGGTGGTTTTGCCGGAACCGGTGGGGCCGGTGACAAGCACCATGCCGTAAGGCTCGCGAATGTAGCGCCGGAAGCGGCTCAGATCTTCTTCGGCGAAGCCCACCACGCCGAGCGTGAGGTTGGTGAACTTCTCGCTCATTGACTCCTTGTCGAGGACGCGGAGCACGGCGTTTTCACCGTGAACGGTGGGCATGATGGAGACGCGGAAGTCGATCAAACGGCTCTTATAGCGCACGCGGAAGCGTCCGTCCTGCGGCACGCGCTTCTCGGCGATGTCGAGTTCGCTCATAATCTTGATGCGGCCGAGAATGGTTCCGTGGTGCTCGCGGGCAATGGGCGCCATGGCCTCCTGGAGCACTCCGTCAATGCGGTATTTCACGTGCACCGAGTCGTCGTAGCTCTCGATGTGAATGTCGGAGGCGCGGCGTTCGAGAGCGGTAAAGATCGTGGTGTCAACGAGGCGGATGATGGGGCTGATATCTTCAGCCTCGCTGGTGAGCTTCTCGATGGAGATGTTCTCGTCGGGGTTTTCGTCGCCGGTGACAACGTCAAAGGTCAGGCCCTCGCTGGCCTCGTCGAGGACACGCTGCGACTGCTCGGTCTTCTTGAGCAGGTCGGTGATTTGCGAGAGAGTTGCAACGCGGGCAACAATGCGCGCGCCGAGCAGGCCGGCGATTTCGTCCAGCACCATCAGGCGCGAAGGATCGCTGACGGCAATCGCCAGCGCGTCGGCGGTTTGCTCGATGGGGACGAAGTTGTAGCGGAACATCAGCTCGACCGGCACCGTGCGCAGCAGTTCATGCTGAATCTTGAAGTTTTTGAGGTCGACAAATTCGGCGTGGTAGCGGCGGGCCATGGCTTCGGCCTGGGCGCGCTCGTCGCCGGTCGCGGGTGCGGGCATGGGCAGTACGTTGGTTTCGGCCATTCCATTTGCCTCCTACATTGCGCCCCCCTGCCCGAGCGAGAAGATGGGCAGGTAAAGCGAGATCAGGATGAAGACAACGACGACGCCCATGACGATGAGGATCGCGGGTTCAATGAGCGCGAGCGCGGCGGCCAGCGCCGTGGCCACATCGTCCTCAAAAAATTCGGCCATGGAATTGAGCATCTGCGGCAAGGCGCCGGTTTGTTCCCCGACGGTGATCATCTCCGTGGCGAGCGACGGAAAAACACCGGTCTTCGCAAGCGATTCGGCCAGGCTCTTGCCCTCGCGGACGGTGCCGATTGAAGTCTGCACAGCGCGCGAGACGCGGCGCGACGAGATGGAGCGCGCGGCGGTATCGAGCGACGGCACCAGCGGCAATCCGCCGGTAAGCAGCGTCGAGAGCGTGCGCGCGAAGAGCGCCACCTGGTATTTGAGCCAGATTTTGCCAAGGATGGGCAGATGCACGCGCACACTGTCGGCAAAGTCCTTGCCGCGCTCAGTGATCGAGAACCGGTAGAGCGCGAAACCTGCGGCTGCGGTGACGATCACCTGCCAGAGGATGGTGTGCTGCATCCACTTGCCGAAGCTGAGCAGGGTGAGTGTGAGCGCGGGGAGCTTGTTGCCGAGCTGGTCGTAGAGCTGTGCGAACTGAGGCACGACAACGGTAAACATGAAGATGAGCAGGGCGCAGACCAGGGTCAGCAGCACCGCGGGATAAATGAGTGAGCCGATCAGCTTCTTGCGCAGGGCAAGCGCCACCTTCTGGAAGCCCACATAACGATCGAGAACTTCGGGCAGGTTGCCGGAGCGCTCGCCGGCAAGCAGTGTCGTCGTGTACATCACCGGAAAGCCGCTCTGCGACTCAAAGGCGGACGAAAGCTCCTGGCCGGTTTTGACGCGTGCTGCCACGTCTTCAAGCTGAGAGGCAAAGGCAGGATGCTTCTGGATTTTGCCCAGCATCTCAAGCGAGCCGAGGATGGGCAGGCCGGCGCGGATGAGAGTAAGGAACTGCTGGTTAAAAATAAGAAAAGGCTCGAGCTTCACCTTGCGCCGGCTGCGGACGACAGCGCCGCGAGCGCGCACAGAGAAAACGTGGTAGCCCGCGTGTGTGAAGCGGGCGCGCAGCTCCTCGGCCGTGGCCGCGGTCTGTACCTGCTCCTGTACGCGGCCGCGCTCATCGGCCAGCTTGATGACGAACTCTGCCATGCCCATTTCTCGCCGGACGCGCAGCTCAGGCGCGCCGGAAAGCTCTCAAAAAGATGCCCCTGCTCAAGGGTAACAGTCTAGACTCACCAGATAGACGATGCTGAGGGCCAGGACGTTCGGAGAATCTTCACCCCAGGCAGTCTGTTGAGAGGGCCGAAAAATCACGGGATTCCTCGTCTTCGGCCTCAAATGCAGCTTTCTTGCAAGGCGATGCGTGCGGAGAGCCGCCGGGTGAGGTGAGCAGAGACAGTGCGGATGCAAAGAAGTGAAGGCGCTAAGCGGCCTCCGTCCACGGCAATGGGCGCCGCGATGGGCCTAGCCATGATTCCCGTGCTCTTTGTGGGCGCCTGCCTGGCGATTCCGTACACGGTGGGAGCGCGCTGGCTGCGAATCAATCGCGAACACAAACTGCGGTTGCGGATGAAGGCGTGCGGTCGGCTGATCTCGTGGCCGGAGTTTGTCCGCGGGATGCGCGAGCAAGGCGGCACGTGCATCGAAGAGAAGTTTTCGCCCAAGGGGCCGGTACGCTTCTGGTGGACGCCAGAGGATGTGCGCCGGGAATCGACGCACGAGATTATTGACTGGTTCACGATGCGCAAGGGCCGGCAGCATGAGCCCTTCGTCCTCTGGTGCCGCGCGCGGTATACGAGCGCGGAGACGGGCAGCGCAGTGCTGGTGGATACGCCGCTCGTACCGCGCCGAGAGATTTACAGCCTGTGGTCGGAGTGCCGGTCGGAGGTGGCAAAGGCACAGTGGATCGAAGTGGCCCCGCCGGAGATTTTACCGCATAAGCCCGGAGAGTGAAGGCGGCAGCGAATCGGCAGGTCAGTGCGCCTGCTCAGCACCCCGCGAGCGCTCCGGGCCGAGCGCCCGATCCCTATTGCCTATTGCCTGTCTTTTAATACCCGTTTGCCACAAGCCAGGCCTCGGTGAGGTCAAACTCCGGTTTACTGGCCGTCTGCATCTGCATGGCGGCGAGTTTCACCAGCACGTCGGCTTCAATGTTGACCGGAGCGCCCACGGCGAGCGTGTGCAGGTTGGTGCGCCAATACGTCAGCGGAAGGATGGCGATGGTAATCTCTTCGCCGTCGAATGCGGCGATAGTCAGGCTGATGCCTTCGACGGCGACTGATCCCTTCTGCACCATCCACTGGCGGACATTTTTGGGAACGCGGACCTTGAGCGTCCAGTCGGTCGTCTGGCGGTCGAAGCCGGGGCTGCTCGCAGGGACGACGGGGTCGAGCGCTGTCAGTGTGCCTGCGCCGTCGACATGGCCTTGCACCACGTGGCCACCCAAAGGGCTGCCGGCAGCGGTGGGCAACTCCAAATTCACGTGCGCGCCGGGCGCAAGCGAACCGAGTGAAGTTCGGTCAAGGGTCTCCTGCGCGAGATCGGCGTGGAAATAGGTGGGGTCGACGTCGAGCGCGGTAAGGCAGACGCCTGAAACGCCAAGCGAGTCGCCTTCGCGCAGGCGTGAGGCGATACCGGAGGCTTCGACGGTGATGCGGCGGACGCCGCCGCGATCGGTGAGACTGACGAGGGTTCCGGTCTGCTCAATAATGCCGGTGAACATGGTTTGATTCTAGGGAACAAGGGACCCGAGGAACAAGGGACCGGGGAAACAGGGAACAAGGAACTGCGCCAGGTTCTCTGCCATCAGCTTTTGCACGCCTCCCAAATGAGGTGCGGAGATTGATGGCTTGAAAGCTGCGAGCTACAGGCTGGAAGCGGTTCTCACTCGGCGGGGGCTTGTTCAGCCGAGGGCGCTGCGGCCAGTGCGGGGCTGGCGATGAGGTTGCGATAGGCGCGCACCAGCTTCCAGCGCCAGCGCAGAATCATGCCGAAGGCCAGCAGGTAAAAGATGGCGCCGGTCTGCTCCAGGGAGAGGAATCTGTCAAAGTAGTCGCGGGCAGCCCAGCGCACAAGCGCAAGCACGATGATGACGGCAAAAAAAGCGCTCGACCGCTTCATGCGGATCTCGCCGCCGTGCCAGTGCAGGTCAGACGTCAGCAGCAGCGGGTAGGCGAAGACTATGGCGCCAATGAGAAAGGCGCCGAGTCCCCACAGGATGGGCACACGGCAGGGCGGATAGAAGAACATGCAGAAACCTGTAGCCATGCCGAGGGGTGGCATCACGATCTTCTTCAGCGTCACCGCCGTAAGGCCTTCGCGCACGCGCCAGGTGAGCACACCGGCTAGACCAGCGAGGGAGACGACTGCCGTCAGGACGGGAGTAGATACCATGGGAGTTGCCTTTCCGTTATTGCCGCGTGCAAGTGAAGGCTCCGAGGCACGGCTACGGTTGTGCCGGAGCTACCCATCTATTGTAATTGGATGGCGGAAGTCCTAAAAGGGGTGCAGGGATTCTCTTCACTGTCCACTGTTCTTCGGCCATGGGTCGTTCAGCAGCCAACGCAGGGCCAGATCGGCGCCGCAGTGCGCAACTTCGGCTTCGTTCATGCGCACAAGCTGGTTCATGCCTCCGAATGCTGGAACGGCGCCCGCGCCCATAATCTGCGGCGCAACGAACAGTTGCATGCAGTCGGCGAGGCCGGCGGAAACAAGCGCCGTGTTTAGGCGCGTGCCGCCTTCGGTGAGCAGCGTGAGCACGCTCTCTTCGCCGAGTTTCAGAAGCATCTTGTCGATTGGAACGCGGCCGGCCTCCGCCTCAAGAACTTCGACACGGACACCGCGGCTGCGCAGTTCGGTGGCGCGGGCTTCGTCCCGCGAGATGGTGAAGACGAGGACATCGTTTTGCGCGGTTTGGACGAGCTTCGAGTCGAGAGGGATGCGCAGGGCGGAGTCGAGAACCACACGCAGCAGCGGGCGCCGGCGGCGCTGGCCGCTGCGGTCAGTCAGCAATGGGTCGTCTGCGAGCACGGTGCCCGCGCCGGTCAGGATAGCGTCGCAGGCGCCGCGCAGACGCTGCACGGCCTCGCGCGCAGCCTCGCCCGTGATCCAGTAGGGTGCGTGCCCGACGCGGAGTTCCGGCGGCGGCGCGATGCGCCCGTCGAGTGTCATGGCGACCTTCATCAGCACGAAAGGACGGCGATGCTGAATCCAGCACGCAAAGCCCTCATTGAGCCGGCGGGCCTCGTCCTGACAGACCCCAACGCTGGTCCGAATGCTCGCTGCACGTAGCGCATTGAGGCCGCCGCCGGCGACGGCCGGGTTGGGATCGATCGTGGCAGCGACGACGCGGGCGATGCCGGCCTCGATGAGCGCGTTGGTGCAGGGTGGCGTGCGGCCGGTGATCGAGCAGGGTTCGAGCGTGATGTAAGCCGTACCGCCGCGCGGGTCTTTGCCCGCCGCGCGCGCGGCTTTGAGGGCCATGATCTCGGCGTGGTCGCGCAGGTCGTACTCGTGCCAGCCCTCGCCGGCAAGCTGGCCTCCGCGATCGAGCAGCACGCATCCCACGGCCGGGTTGGGCGAGGTGACGCCGATGCCGCGGCGCGCCAGTTCAAGGGCGCGGCGCATCCCGTGGAGGTCGAGATCGGTGATGGGATCGGAGGCGGTCATCGCGGCGATTACTGGAACAGTCAAGTGTAAATCGGGTGGGCGGGAACAGGGCTGGGGATTTGCGGGGATAAGGTGACGAAATCTGTCTTTCGGCGCGACGCCGGTTTGCGGCCACTCCCGGCGACGCCCCAGTCTTGACGATTGTATACTGTGCCGATACGGTATACGCATGATCAAGAGCTTCCGGCATGCGGGGCTGGAGCACTACTACCATACCGACAGCAAGGCGGGGATCCATCCGGAGCACGCTACCAAGCTTCGCAGGCAACTGACCTTGCTGGACACCAGCACGTCGCCGAAGGATATGAATGTGCCAGGCTGGCATTTGTATGCACTCGAAGGAAAGCTGAGAGGCCATTGGTCGGTCCGCGTAAGTGGCAACTGGCGTATGACGTTCCGATTCGAAGATGAAGATGCGGTTTTGGTTGACTACCAGGATTATCACTGAAAGAGAAAACCTTATGATGCGTCACCCCGCACATCCGGGAGAGATCGTTCAGGAATACATGGAAGGCCTCGGCTTGACCGTTTCCGCCCTGGCCGCGCACCTGAAGATCACGCGGGCCAATCTGTCGCGAATAATCCACGGCAGGACTGGCGTATCGGCCGAGATGGCCTTGCGCCTCTCCGAAGCATTCGGCAACTCTCCCGAAGTGTGGATCACGCTGCAGGCCAATTACGATCTGGCCAGGGCCGTGCGCGGCCGGCGGGTGAAAATTGCGCGGCTGGCGTCATGAAAAGGGCGTTACATGAAAATCTGGGCCTGCATCGGGGGAGTTTTCAGACTGGGCTGAGACGCCATGCTCTTCGCCCGGAAAGCCTTCATTCAACTCCGCATTTGCAGCCTCCGATCATCGTTTGCATCGCGAAGACCGAACCGTGGACGGCTCTATTCCAGCAGCGAATCCACAAAAGCGGCGGGCGAAAACTCGAGCAGGTCTTCCATCTTTTCGCCTACGCCTGCGTAACGCACCGGCAGATTCAATTCGCGGGCGATGGCTACGGCAATGCCGCCCTTCGCCGTGCCGTCGAGCTTCGTCAGCACGATGCCTGTGACGCCAGCCGACTGCGTGAACTGGCGGGCCTGCTGCAATCCGTTCTGGCCGGTCGTCGCGTCCATCACGAGCAGCACCTCGTGGGGTGCGCCGGGGACCAAACGCGAAGCAGTCCGGCGCATCTTGTCGAGCTCGTCCATCAGGCCGGACTTGGTGTGCAGGCGGCCGGCGGTGTCCACGTAGAGGTCGTCGATCCGGCGCGCCTTGGCGGCCGAAATAGCGTCGTACAAAACCGCGGATGGGTCGCCGCCCTGCCTGGTCTTGATCATCTCGACGCCGGAGCGCGCGGCCCAGACTTCGAGCTGTTCAATGGCCGCGGCGCGAAAGGTGTCGGCGGCGCAGAGAAGCACGGAGCGGCCCTGCGCGCGCGACCAGGCGGCGAGCTTGCCGCTCGACGTGGTCTTTCCGGTACCGTTGACGCCGACGAGGAATGTCACTTTTGGCGGCTCGGCTGGCGTGGGCGCTACGCGCTGCGGGCTTTCAAGCATCGAGCGGAGCTGGGCCTTCAGCAAGTCGCGCAGTTCGGCGCCGCCCTCGATGGCCCGATGGCGCGCGTGGTCGCGCAGCGCGTCGAGAATGGCGGTGGTGGTCTGGACGCCGAGATCGCTCGTAAGCAGCGCGGCTTCGAGCTCCTCGAGCGCGCTCTCGTCGACGGTGCGCGTGAGCGCGGCCAGATCGGCGATCTTCTGCGAAAAGCTCTCGCGGGTGCGCGAGACCGCCTGTTTCATGCGGTCGAAGATGCTCCGCTTGGGCGCTTCCTCGTCGTCTATTTCGGGTTCGTTCTTGCCAAAAAACTTTCGCATCATCGTTCGTTTTAGTTTAGCGGAGCGAGCGAAGCCGCAACGGCTGCAAGCCGGCAAGTTCCCGCGCCGGCAATTTATCCAATGGCGTAAGTCTGACGGTCCGGCCGGTAGCGGAGGTTGCATTGAACCGCCGAGGGCCATCCCATTCAGACGGCAGTTGCGGCCGTTCGCGTCAGGGGACTGCCGTTCGGTGTGAAGGTGTTCAGAGGGCTGCGGTGCGTCCGATATGCTGAGGGAGAATAGCGTAACTCGCGGGGAAGAAATGAGTAAAGCAAAAAAACATCCGCTCGCAAGCGTCCTCGAACGCCGTATCGCCATCATCGACGGCGCCACGGGCACGACCATCCGCGCCTACGGAATGACGGAGGCGGACATTCGTGGCGAGCGATTCAAAGACGCGAAGAAGGATCTGCTGAACAACGGCGATCTGTTCTCGCTCACGCGGCCGGATGTGATCGGCGACATTCATCGGCGGTTTCTTGAAGCTGGAGCCGACATCGTCGAGACCAACACTTTCGGGGCGACGACGATCGCACAGAGCGAGTTCTTTGTGGACGATCCGCGTGAGCACGGAGGGCGGAAGAATCCGGAGTTTTACCAGGGTGTGATTGACGATCCGTTTCTGAAGAGCCTGGCGCGGGAGATCAACGAGCAGTCGGCGCGGACGGCGCGCGCGTGGGCCGATCGCGTGGCGAACGAGACCGGACGGCAGCGGTTCGTGGCCGGCTCGATCGGGCCGCTGACGGTCTCGCTCTCGAACTCGCCCGATGCCGACGATCCGGGATTTCGAGTGGTCACCTTCGATCAGGTGAGAGCGGCCTATGCGGAGCAGATCCAGGCGCTGATGGCGGGCGGAGTGGACCTGATGCTGGTGGAAACGATCTTTGATACGTTGAATGCCAAGGCGGCGCTGGTGGCGATGCGCGAGGTCTTCGATGCAGAAGGCCGGGAACTGCCGGTGGTCGTCTCCGCGGCAGTGGGACGAGGCGGCGAGACGATGATCTCGGCGCAGACAATTGAGGCGTTCTGGAATGCGGTGAAACACGCAAAGCCCCTGGCCGTGGGACTGAACTGCTCGCTCGGGCCTGACTTGATGTATCCGTTCCTCGAAGAACTCTCGGAAAAGGCTAAGGCTGCCGTGTCGTGCTATCCGAATGCGGGGCTGCCCAATCCGCTCTCGCCGACGGGATTTGATTTTGGACCAGCCGATATGGCGCGCTATCTGAGCGGCTTTGCGCGCGAAGGGCTGATTAATATCGCAGGAGGCTGCTGCGGAAACACGCCGGAGCACATTGCGGCGATTGCGAAGGCGCTCGAGGGAGTGGCGCCACGGAAGTTGCCGGCGGATGAGAAAGAGCAGGCAGCATGAGCGAGCGAGTCAGCGAGTCGCGCCCGTTGCGGCTGTCGGGGTCGCAGCCGTTTACGCAGCAGCCAGGAGTCTTCATCCTCATCGGCGAGCGGACCAATGTGGCCGGGTCGCCCAAGTTCGCCAAACTGATCAAAGATGGCAAGTACGAAGAGGCCGTGAGCGTGGCGCGGCAACAAGTGGAAAACGGCGCGAACATTCTCGATATCTGCA
>JAJYFA010000074.1 GCA_021790995.1 Acidobacteriota bacterium | reverse complement strand
CATCATCGTGAGCGCCGCCACCGTGCTGCCCACCGTCACCGTCACGCCTACCCCATCGACCATCAACTCCAGCCAGAGCCTGGCCGTCACGATTTCGGTCGCTGGTTCGAGTTCGAATGTGGTGCCATCGGGATATGTCACGCTCACCGCTGCGGGGGGATACAGCTCCGGGCAGATCGCCCTCAGCGGCGGCACCGCCAAAATCACCATCCTTGGCAATACGTTCAACGCGGGAACGGTAACACTCACGGCTAGCTATAGTGGAGACGCGGTGTATGCGGCGGGCAGTGGCACTGGCACAGTGACCGTCAACGCATCCACCTACTCACTCTCCGCAACAACGCCGGCCGCGGTAAGCCCCGGCTCGTCAGCAACCTCAACGATTACCGGCAAAGCGAGCACTACAAACTACACGGGAACCGTAACCCTGGCTTCATGCTCACTAACCAGTTCCCCGTCTGGCGCGGTTTCACTCCCCGCATGCTCTGTATCGGGAACGATCACCTACACCGCTGGCACGGCGAGTGGTAGCGGCACGGCAACGGTTTCCACGACAGCCGCCAGCGTAGGAGCTATGGTGCGGCCCAGGCTGCCGGGCGACAAGGGCTGGCTCGACGCGGGCTCCGGCACGATTCTGGCCCTGCTGGTCTTCTTCGGCATCCCGGCGCGGCGGCGTAGTTGGCGAAATATGCTCGTTGTTCTCGCCGCCCTAGTCATTCTTGGCGGCATGGCAGCTTGTGGCAGCGGCCTCGGGGGGAGCATGGGCACCAATCCCGGTACTTCTGCCACCACGGCAGGAAACTACACCTTCACTGTGCAAGGCACTGGCAACGATCCGGCAAACACGCAGGAGACCACCACGTTTACGGTGACGGTGAACTAACCTGCACTTCGGCCGGCGTGGCCGGTCGTTGTTCGTATCCTTCGGTTGTTTCCGCATCGGCCGGCTGGAACGTGGGTCAGAAGACTCACGCTCCAACCGGCCGACGGTACCTCTCCCCCGATCTGCATTCTCGCCCCATCGGCCCTGGTCAGGAAGAAAGATCGGCTGCCGCCGCGCGGCTTGTGCTACGATCCCTGCAAGCATTCAACGGCCGGGTGCCCGGCACCGAGCGCGCCACTCAAAAATGCCCTTCACCGGCGCAGCGCCCGGCGTGCATATTTACCGCAGTACTCCATGGAGCGCTCGGCGCCCGCGGGGGGGTGGTATGGACAACCGGTTACGGCCTTTGAACCTGGGCGAAATTCTCGATCGCACGGTGCAGCTCTACCGGCGCAACTTCTGGCTGTTTGTGGGCACGGGCGCGCTGCCCGTGCTGGCTGCGCTGAACCTTGCAATTCCAGCCGCCGTGCTCTTCTTGATTCCGGGAATTGCCTCGGGCGACGCAGTCGATCCGGCGGCAATCGTCCGGGGAGTAGCGCTCGGCGTTACGACGATTGTCTTCCTGCTGGTTTACTTTGCCGCCTTCACCTTCTCGATCGCAGCGCTCACCGAGGCCACCGTGAGCGTAGACCGGGGGGAAAAGCTCACCATTCGCGCGGCGCTCAGGAGCGCGTGGCCGCGGTTCTGGACCTACTTCTGGCTTTTGCTGCTGCAGATCGGCGTGGTGGGGATTGCGCCGATTGGGGTTGCCACGGCCTTGATTAGGCAGCTGGTGTATCTGATGACGAGACCCGGCGTGGATGCGGCCACCAGCTTCGCCCTAGGGTTCCTTGTGTTTCTCGTGGGCACGGCGGCGATCGGGGCTGTCGTCTGGCTCGCGCTGAGTCTTGCCATGAGCATGGCGGTTTGCGTCGTGGAAAAGAAGACCGCCTGGGAGTCGATCGTTCGTGCGTGGCGCCTGAGCCAGAGGACGCGCGGCCGAATCTTCGTTCTCTATCTACTGGTCGTTGCCCTTTCGATGGCTGTGTCGATGGCCGGCTACCTTCTTGCCGCGACGGCCGGCGCGGCGGCGGCTTTCGTCGGACGCGGTTCGGCGGTCGCAATCGCTTTAACGGTCGTGGCAGGGTTTCTGTATATTGTGGTGGGCCTCGGCGCCCAGATTGCACTCGCGCCTGTGCCGTGGATAGCGCTGGTCCTGTTTTACAACGACCAGCGGGTTCGCAAGGAGGGCTACGACATCGAGTGGATGATGCAGCAGGCTGGACTTGTGCCGCCGCAAGCAGCGTCTGAAGCAGCCTTGGAACTGGGCGAGTTGTCCGCAGCTACGCCGCTGACCGCTGAATCGGAAGTCTTTCCGCAGATTCCTCCTCCTGATAACGTGGGAGAACGATGAGTTCATTTGCGCGCGGGCTGAGGCAGTGGAGCGATGGAGCGCCGGTGAGGCTGGCCGCGGTCGTGTGGCTCGCACTCGTCATCGCTCTTCCCTCGCTTTGCGCCCAGCAGATTTCTTCAAGTGCCGGCTTTCGCGATGTGGATCTGGCCGGATATCGCGAGAACCTGAAGCGGCTGGACAGCTTGGTTGCTCATTGTCTGGAGCAGATCAAGCACGAAGCTTCGCCATCTGCTCTCCGCAGTGCGTGCGACGCCACCCGCGTTGGGCAGGACGACCGCGTGCTAAGCCCGGGCACTGCGGGGCCGCAAAGGCGCGAAGTTCGCTACGGCTGGCTGCGAGCCGCCCTGCGCCGTGCGAACAGCAAAGACAAAGGTACGCCAGATCTCCTGCTGGGAACGCATGCGGGCACACAGAATACAATTCCAGACGTCCGCGCCCTGCTCGATGAAGCTGCGCAGCGGCTCCAGATGGACGAACGGCAGGCCGAGGCTCCGCTTGCGGACGGTCCGAGTTATAGGGACCAGCGAAGATCGCTTGACGCGATCCTTGCCAATCGCAAATACAACGGCGTGACGAAGATCTCGGCTCGGGAGCGATTCCTGGAATGGCTCGGCAATCTGATCAATCTGATCGTGATGAAGCTCTCAGCCATCGGCGCGCAAGCGCCGTGGGTTGGAAAACTGCTGGAGATTCTGCTTGTGGCCGGAGCCAGCACGCTGTTGGTGTGGCTGCTCGTGCGCATGGAGCGCAACTCACGATTGCACCTCGTGCCGGAGATCGAGACCGTGCCGAGAGCGCCATCGGCGCGCGAGTGGCAGTTGTGGCTGAAATACGCACAAAACGCGGCGGACAATGGCGCCTGGCGCGAAGCCATTCATTCTGTCTATTGGGCGTCGATCTCGCGACTCGAATCGGCGCGGCTTTGGCCAGCCGACCGCGCACGTACGCCGCGCGAGTATCTTGGCCTGCTCAGTGAAACCGATCCGCGCCAATCTGCACTGATGGCACTCACGCGGAGTTTTGAGCGCACGTGGTACGGCGGCCGCGTCGCCGATGCCGCCGAATTCAATGCCGTATTGGATCTGGCTGCGGCGCTGGGAGTCAAAGCGGAATGAAGCTCTTTGCCTCGCTCGATCCAAAAGACCGCAGGCTGCTCCTCGGCTGCATCGTTGCGGTCGCCGTGGTGGGGACGATGATCGCCGTCTTCGCGCGCGACGAAAACCGCGACAACCCCGTGCCCAGCACGTATCTCACGGGTAGGCACGGCGCCCGCGCCGCCTACGAAATGCTCAAGGCCATCGGCTACAATGTGGAGCGGTGGGAACGCCCGCTTGACGAACTCGCGGCGCAGGCCGACGCGCAGACCGTTGTGATCCTGGCCAATCCCAACCCCGGCTCGCCTGCGGACTTCAAAGCAGTGAAGGACATTGTGGAGCGCGGCGGGCGCGTGCTGTTGACGGGGTGGATGGGCGGCGCGCTGGCTCCGCATGGCAATGTGCGTCTGTCGACACGCCTTGGGCAGGCTTGCATGCTCATCCCGGAGGGATTCGATCCGCTGGCTGGATCAGGCGAAGTGTGGATGGTTCCGAGTGCCGCGTGGGGCATGGACCGGCCGCGCGACCGCATCGAGTACACCTGTGCTGGAGCACCGGCGGTTGTCGAATACGCAAGCGGCAAGGGCGAAGTGATCTGGTGGGCCAGCGCGACACCGATCGAGAACGGATCGATTCAGCGCGCGCAGAATCTGAATCTGTTGCTGAATTCGTTGGGCGCGCCAACGAACCATCGCTTCTATTGGGACGAGTCGCTGCACGGCGAGATCGTCTCCGACTGGTTCTATGCCAGCGGGACAGCCTTGAATCTGCTCAAAGGCGGCCTCGTTGGAATCGCTCTGATCGTCGTCTTCAGCTTCAGCCGGAGGCGCGGGCCGGTGCGCGATCTACCCGCTCCGGTGCGCGCTACGCCGGTCGAGTTTCTTGAGTCGCTGGGTTCACTTTATGCCGAAGCGGGTGCTTCGTCGACCGCCGTAGAGCTTGCGTTCGAGCGTTTCCGGCGCCGCATGGGCGACCTTTGCGGATTGAAGCAGGCGACGATGAGCGCGGAGGATCTGGGCCATGCGCTGCGCCGGCGTTGCCCAAGAGCTCCGGTGGAGCTTGAGCGGGATTTGACCGCGTGCGAAGAGGCGAGCAGAGACGAAACCCTGGAACCCAGTAAGGCTCTCGCGCTGGTCGGGGCCTTGAGCTGCCACGGCGAGGCATTGGAGGCTGCGGCCAGAGCACGGAGTGAGAGAGTGGTTCGGGGTTAGGCGGCTTCTGCACATTGGCTACTCGGAATTTATGGTAAGGAGAGAGGCATGAGCGAAAAGAATCCGCTGGAGCAAGACGGGCAGACGCAGGAAGCAACGCTCAGAGCGACACGGGAGTTGCTGGCGCAGGCACGCGCGGAACTGGGGCGCGTGATTGCCGGGCAAAGCGAAGTGATCGGCGAAGTGCTCGTGGCCGTGCTCACGCAAGGACATGTGCTCGTCGAGGGCGTTCCAGGGATCGCGAAGACGCTCATCGTAAAGTCGGTGAGCCGGCTGCTGGGTTTGAGCTTCCAGCGCGTCCAGGGAACCCCCGATCTGATGCCCGCCGACATTCTCGGCACATCGGTCTTCAAGCCAGGCGCCGATACCTTCGTCTTTCATGCCGGTCCTGTGTTTACAAATCTGTTATTGGTAGACGAGATCAACCGCATGCCACCAAGAACCCAGGCAGCGCTGCTCGAATGCATGGAAGAGCGCCAGGTGACGAGCGATGTCGTGGTCCGAAAGCTGCCTCGATGGTTCACAGTCTTCGCCACGCAGAATCCGATCGACTTCGAGGGCACGTATCCGCTACCCGAGGCGCAGCTTGATCGCTTTCTACTCAAGATCAAGGTAAGCTATCCCAGCCTGGATGAAGAACGGAAGATGCTGGAGCGGCACCGCGGTGCGGGCATAAGCCTGCTCGACAGCGCGAAGATTCAACCCCTGGCCGAAGGGCTTCTGGAAGCGGCACAGAACGAGATTCGCGCAATTCGCTTGGAAGCGGATTTGTATGGCTACATTCTCGACCTGGTGCGCCGGACGCGCGAGTGGCCAATGCTGGCCCTGGGCGCAAGTCCGCGCGCGGCGATCTGCCTGTTGCGTGTGGCTCAGGCTTTCGCGGCCTTCGGGAACCGCGATTACGTGATTCCCGATGATGTGAAGCGCGCCGTGCTGCCCGTGCTGCGTCATCGCATCCTGCTCAAACCGGAAGCGGAGCTTGAGGGATTCGATGCCGATCGCGTGCTGAACGACGTGGTTGCCGCGGTTGCGGTGCCGCGGGGATGATCTCACCCTCACTCCATCCCGATTCCGTGCGCGCGCAATGCAGGCCGCGTGGCCGCTTTGCCTTCGGCCTTACGCCGCGCGCGATCTGGCTGCTGGTAGCCGGTCTCGGGCTGGCGCTGCCCGGATTCTGGGCGGCCCGGCTTGGCTACGGAATGTTAGTGTGGGATGCTCTGGTGCTGATCGCCGCGGCGTGGGACGGAATGCGGCTGCCGGCGCCTGCATTGATCGCCGTGGAACGATCCTGGAGCAACACACCCTCGCTTGCGAGCACAACCGAGATCGAGATTGCCGTGGAGCAGAATGGTGGAACAATCCTTGAGTGCAGCGTCGTGGATGACCTGCCTGAATCGCTTGCCGGTGTGCCAGACACGCACAGCCTGCGCGTCTTTCCGCGCGTGCGCTCGGAACTTCGCTATCAAATTGAACCGCGCGAGCGCGGCGATGTGACCACCGGGGCGGTGTATCTGCGCTATCGGTCGCTCCTCGGGCTCATCGAGAGATGGGCCCTGGCGCCGCTCGAACAGACGGTGCGCGTCTATCCCGCACTGCGCCAGGGAGAGGACCAGAAGATTTTTCTCGCGCGCGGGCGGCAAATCGACCTGCAACTGCGCCGGTGTCAGGAGCGCGGTCTGGGACGTGACTTCGAGAGCTTGCGCGAGTATCTCGAAGGCGACGATCTGCGCGACATCTGCTGGACAGCCACGGCGCGCCGCGGGCAGTTGATCACGCGGCGTTACCAGACGGAACGCAGCCAGGCAGTGTGGATCGTTCTCGACGCAGGACGCCTTCTGCAAGGGCGGATCTTGCGCAACACCGGCGGCCAGCAACGGCGTGGATTTACAAAGCTCGACTACGCCTGCTCGACGGCGGTGGCGCTGGCGCAACTGGCGCTCTACTCCGGTGATCGCGTGGGGCTTCTCGTTTACGGCCAGCATGTGCAGCAGCGCGTGTTGCCGGGCCGCGGACTCGCTCACCTGCGGATGATTGTGGAGGCGCTGGCTCAAGCACGCGCAGAGTCGAGCGAGGCCGATCATCTGCGCGCGACGGCCACGCTCAACCGCTGGCAGCCGCGTAGGTCGCTTGTGCTGTGGATCACCGACCTGGCCGAAACGGCGATGCGCCCGGAAGTGATCGACGGCGCCACGCAACTGCTCAAGCGGCATGTGCTGCTGTTTGTCGCCATGGCGCAGCCGGACGTAGAAGCGATCGCCAAAGCGCGGCCGCGCAATGTGGACGAGATGTTTCGCGCTGCGGCGGCGCAAGAGCTGGCGATGCGCCGCGAGCTGCTGCTGGCGCGGCTGCGCGAACAGGGCGCGCTCACTCTCGATCTCGATCCGGACCGGCTGACTTCAGCGGTGCTGAACCAGTATCTGCGGGTAAAAGAGCGGGCGATGGTGTAGGCGTTACATTTTTATCGCGCGATTTCGACAGATACTCTCACCGGCCGGAACAGCCACACCAGCAGGAGCGTGAACAGGCACCCGCCCACGGTGAACTTGAGCCAGACGGGCGCGGCGGACGGTGAAAAGAAGCCTTCCAGCGTTCCAGCGATAACGAGCAGTGGAATGATGCCGGCCACCATGCGCGTGGCCTCTGCGCCCGCCAAGGTGATGGAGTCTCGCCAGCGATAGATTCCCGGAAAGACCACACCGCGTCCCAAGCGCAGGCCAGCGGCTCCGGAAAGAACGATCGAGGGCAGTTCCAGTGAGCCGTGCGGGGCCACGAAGCTCCACAGGTCGCGCGCCATGCCGTGCTGCTGGCAGGCAACACCGACGACGCCGAGCAAAAGGCCGTTGAAGAACATCGACCAGATGGTCAACAGGCCGAAGGTGATGCCGCCGGCGAAGGACTGGAAGCAGACGGCGAGATTGTTGGTCATGATGGCACCGCTCGCCATTGGCGCCACCGCCACAACCGATTCGGTCCACATCTTGTGGTGTTCGATGGTGTCAACCATCTGCGGGCCCAGAAAGTGTCGCATGAACTGCGGCCGCGCGAGCGTGAGCACCGAACCCAACGCCGCACCGGCAAGCAAAATCATGAGCGACACGAGTATGTAGCGAAGTTGGCGCTGCGCCAGCGCGGGATAATCATCGCGCAGAAAGTAGAAGATTCTGAGGAAGCCTTTCCGCCGGCTCGAATAGATGATATGGTGGGCGCGAGCCAATAACTGGTTGACAAGCTCGGCGTAGGCGCGTGCGGTCGGGTCCTGGCGCAGGGTCGATAGGTCGCTGGCCGCCTGGCGGTAGAGTAGCGCGGTTTCGCGAAGTTCGGCACGCGAGAGCCGGCGCACACCGCCTTGCGCGGCCTGGCTGAGGAGCCAGTTTAGACGGTCCCAGTAAGGGCGGCGTTTGTCGAGCCACTGATTGGAGAGAATGACAGGCATGGAGCCGATTGGAAACCAGCTTAACATCGAGACCCCGGAACTGGTGGCTATCGAGTTGCCTCTGGCCGGCATCGGCAGCCGTTTCATCGCGATCCTGGTTGACTCGCTGATACTGGGCGGGGCTTTTATTCTACTCGGCGTTCTGTTCGTGCTCGTGATTGCGTCTCTTGCCTCCGCGGGTTTGAATTCGGCTACATGGGGCGTTGGCATTCTCATTTTGTTCTTCTTCCTGCTGAATTGGGGTTATTTTGCGCTGTTTGAGGCTTTCAACAACGGCCGCACTCCAGGCAAGCGCGTAGCGAAGATTCGCGTCATCCACCAGTCGGGGCGCGGCATCAGTTTTCTCGAAGCTCTGGGACGCAACCTGGTGCGGTTCGTCGACTACCTTCCCGGCTTTTACGGCGTGGGGATTGTGGTCATCTTTCTGAACAAACGGTCGCAGCGGCTGGGCGACATGGTGGCGGGAACGCTGGTTGTGCGCGAGAGCGAGATCGAGGCGCCCGCGTGGAGCGATAGCGCCTCCCGCACACTGACGGCCGCAGCGATGGCCGAAAACTCGCCTGTTTCTCTGCCGGGTTCCTCGCAGACGGTCTTGAAGCCTTGGAGTGGTCCACCACACCTGGGCGTGGTCTTGCCTGCTTCGGCTCTGGCAAAGCTCACTGCCTCCGACCTGGAAGTACTGGAAGGCTTTTTTCAGCGGCGGCTCGATATGGACCTGACGACGCGCGGGGTACTTGCCGGGCGCATTGCGTCCGCCCTCTGCGCCAAATCGGGTCTCGCAATTCCTGCCGAGACGAGCGTCGAGACCTTTCTTGAAGCTGTGGCGCATCAGTTCAGAGAGTTGGGGCGGATGCGTTGAAGTCTGCCTTGACAGATCAAAGCCTACCGATCGTAAAACCCGGCAGGCACGCCGTCGCGGCAAAGAGCGAAGGGCGTAGTAAATCGATTCATCCTATTCCGTTCTGTGCACATTTCCTCCCGTGCAACTTCTCAGCGCGGGAAGGGTTCGTATCGTCATACACTGGATCTGCCGCCGGTTCAATAGCCGAGCGAGGAGTAAGAGAGGAGGCTTTTTCATGAGAATTTCCAGCAAATTGCGCGTGCTGGCGCTTGCGCTGGCGCTTTTTGCGATCCCCGCATCATCCTGGGCGGGTGTCTTTATCAGCGTGGGGTTTGCCCCGCCCGTTCTGCCGGTCTATGTGCAGCCGCCGTGCCCGCATCCCGGCTGGATGTGGACTCCGGGATACTGGGGCTATGGCGCTGACGGCTACTACTGGGTGCCAGGCACGTGGGTACCGGCGCCTTATATGGGCGCATTGTGGACACCTCCCTATTGGGGATGGAGCAGTGGGCTTTATGTCTTTCACCCCGGCTATTGGGGACCGCACGTGGGCTACTACGGCGGCGTGAACTACGGATTCGGCTACATGGGCGTCGGATTTGTAGGCGGCATGTGGCATGGCGGCGCATTTGCGTACAACACGGCCGTGATGAACGTGAACCGGACCGTCATCCACAACACCTATATCGACCGGACAGTCGTACGGAACAACACCATTATTAACAACAACCGCGTGGCTTACAGCGGGGGCCCGGGCGGCATCAACCATCCGCCGACAGCGCAGGAGAACGCTTTCTCGCGCGAACAGCACATGGCGGCGACACAGATGCAAACTCAGCATGAGACCGCAGCCATGCACAATGTGAACAGCTACGCCAGCCGCAATGGCGGGCATCCGCAGAACCTGGCGATGGCTCGGCCCATGGGAGGGAATGGACGCGGAGCATTGAACAACAACGCTCCGAGGGCGAACAATCAGGGCTATCGCGGAAACAGGATGGGCCAGACAAACCAGCAGTATCGGCAGCGCCAGGATCAGGCCGCGCGTGCATGGAACCGTGGCGGGCAGAATGGACACATGCAACAGAAACAACCCGGCACGGAGTTCAGGAACCGGGGCGGACAGCAGCGTAAGCATCCGCAAGCGCAGGGACAGCGCGACTGGCATGGAAATCAGGGACGCGAATACGGCAGACGGTGAACCGCATCAGTAGATGAGCAAAAGGCCCACGGATTTCCGTGGGCCTTTTGCTGCAGATGTCCCTTGCGCCCTGCCCTTACTCCGACGGCATATAGTAGCCTTCGCGTGTGTAGACGGTTACGTCTTTCCTGTTGGCTTTGAGCGCGATCTTGTGGAAGCTGCCGTCAAAATCGCTCTTGTCGGGAATGTAAGTCAGCAGGTACTGCTGCTGCAGCAACGTGGCAATCTCGCTGTAGATATGGTCCAGATCGGTCTTTTTTTTCGCTTCAAAGTACTGGCCACCTGTGCGCCATGCAATCTGCTGCATGATCTTTCTGCCGTCGACGCCAGCCTCGCTCCGCGGCGGGCTGCCGGGTTTGCCACCTTGATTGCCAGGCCAGCCGCCGCCACCGGGAAAACCTACGCCGCTAATGCCGCCATGATGCCCGCTGCCGGGAAGACCCTTCGTTGTGCGATTCTCCTCGCCTTTCAAGTAGATCGTGAAGATCTGCACATTGGCGCGGTCCGCGGCATCCACGGCGTCATTCATCGTCTCCTTGCTTCCGTGATCGGCGCCATCCGAGAAGACAACGAGGGCTTTACGGCCGTCCTTGGGCTTCATCAACTCGTCCGAAGCCAGGTAAATGGCGTCGTAGAGCTGCGTATCGTTGCGCGATTCAAACTGCGTGCGGCTACCCGCGCCGTTTCCGCTGCTGTCCTGACCGCTGGTTTCCGGACCTTGATTGCTGTTCTCCTGAGCGGTCGGCGTCATCTCGCCGAGTTCGCGGCGCAACTTGTCGCGCGCGCTGGTGAAGTCTTCGAGCAACTCGACTTCGCGGTCGAAGTGAATGAGGAAAGCCTCGTTGCCATGGGCCCCGGCCTTGGTATCGGCCGGCAGCATGAGGTCAATAAACTTGCCTGCGGCCGCGCGCTCGCTGTCCATGGCCGAGTAGACGCGGCGATTCGTATCGATCAGCAGACCGAGACGGAGCGGCAAATTGCTCTGAGTAGTAAGGCTCTCGATCGTCTGCGACTGGCCGTCGTCGGTCAGCGTAAAGTCGTTCGCTGTGAGGTTCGGCACCAGTGAGCCGTGCTTGTCGAGAACGACCACCGGCAGCACTACTTCGTGCTTCTGGCCCTTGATGGCAGGGGTGGATCGATCCGCGGAGAGCTGCTGTGTTGCGCCAGATCCACGCACCGTGTAAAACACAAACACCAACACCGCGGCCAAAGAGTGGGTTAGACAGAGAGTAGATCTGGGTTTCATAGGATCTCGCGAAAGCACACCTCATTCCCTTAGACGCGCCAGCCCGGCCAGGCGTTGACTGATTTTTGGCGGGGGCGAGCAGGCGCGTAAATCTCCCCTGTCACTCCATGCCGTCTATCTGAGGATCTCTTCCAGCGTAGTGCTCAGGTCCGTCTTGTCGTCGCGATATTTCACGATTGCGGGCGCGTATAGACTCAGACCCCACTCCTGCCCTTTACCTTTGCTCACGGCGCGGGCACCGGGGACAACCACGGCGTTTTCCGGCACCACGAGCGACGAGCCGGCGCTGGCGCGCAGCACCTCGCCTTTGACGAGATCGAACAATGGAGTGCCACGCGTAAGGATGGTTCCCGCGGCGAGCACCGCGCCCTTGCGCACCAGGGTTCCCTCGTAGACGCCCGAGTTGCCGCCGATGAGCACATCATCTTCAATGACGACGGGGCTGGCGTTGACCGGCTCCAGCACGCCGCCAATCTGGGCCGCGGCGCTCAGATGCACGCGCTTGCCGATCTGCGCGCAGGAACCAACCAGCGCATGAGAATCGACCATCGTACCCTCATCCACATAAGCGCCCGCGTTGATGTACATGGGCGGCATGCAGACGACTCCGCGCGCCACGTAAGCGCCAGACCTCACCGACGAGCCACCGGGCACCATGCGTACGCCGTCAGCGGCCGAGAAGAGCCTCGCCGGGTAGGTGTGCTTGTCAACGAAGGAGAGCCGCCCGGCGGAAGATTCTTCGAGGGCGCCAAGGCGGAAGCCGAGCAGAATGCCCTGCTTGACCCAGGCATTCACGCGCCAGCCTGTAGGAGCGGATGGGTCAGGCTCGGCGGCACGGGCTTCGCCGCGCTCCAGGGCTGAACGCAGAGCTAAGAAAGCGGTCATGGCTGCCGGATCGGCGGCCGCTGCGGCTCCGGCGGCAAAATGCCGGGTGATTTCCTGTTCCACTTGGCTAAGAGTCATTTCAATCCGAGTGTAACAAGGCAGGGAACAACGGATCGATGGATTGGGCCAGATCAAGAGACGGAAGCGGGAGCGCGTGTCGTGGCTTTGGCCTCCTATGGGCGGGTCTCTTGCTAGGGGCATTTCGTGCCCGATGGAATCAGCACCAGAGCGGCTGAAGATCGGGCAGATCCAGAAAATCGGAATCATCTGCACGGGGTCTCAAAAGTGCCCCGCCTGCCGGGGCGCGATCCACGGCCTGTATGCGATACTCAAAACGGCATGTACAAAAGAATCGTACTCAAGCTATCGGGCGAGGCTCTTGCGGGCGAGCGGGGATTTGGCCTGGACGCCGAAAAGGTGGCCGAAATTACCCGCGAGATCGCGGAGATTCATGCGCTGGGTGTCGAGATTGGCCTTGTGGTGGGCGGCGGCAACTTTTTCCGCGGCGTGGAGGAGCATGCCAAGGAGATGGACCGCGTGAGCGCGGACAACATGGGCATGCTTTCGACGATCATCAACGCCCTGGCGCTGCAGGACGCGATCGAGAAGCGCGGGGTACAGTGCCGCGTGATGACTGCGGTCTTCATGAACCAGATTGCCGAGCCGTACATCCGCCGGCGCGCGGTGCGACACCTTGAGAAAGGCCGCGTGGTCATCTTTGCGGCCGGCACCGGAAATCCATTTTTTTCGACCGACACCGCCGCCAGCCTTCGCGCCATGGAGATCAAGGCCGATGTGCTGCTGAAGGCCACCAAAGTCGAGGGTATTTACAATGCCGATCCGGTGCTGGTGAAGGACGCGGTGAAGTACGAAGAGATTACCTATATGGAGATCCTGCGCCAGGGGCTCAAAGTGATGGACCTGACCGCGGTGAGCCTGTGCAAAGACAACAACCTTCCCATGATTATTTTCAACATGAACCAACCGGGCAATATTCTCCGCGTTGTCATGGGCGAAAAGGTGGGCTCGCTGGTTACGGCGTAAAAGCTGGGACTAAGGGCTAGGGACTTAGGAACCAGGGACCGGAACACCGGCGAACCGTGAAACCTGCGGACGAAGATGCACTGACGCTGGAAGCGAATTGCAGAATCTCTGAACTCTGAGTCCCGTCATTCGCCTGATCGCCCCTCAGTCCCTGGTCCCTGTCTTTCCGGAGCGTCTAACTACACGTGGAAACCCGCAAGCCAGCGCCGCTGAAGGCATTGACAGGATTGCGCTGTTTTGCGGCTGTTAACATCGTCCTCTTTCACTTCTCGAATCCAAAATGGTTTGGATTTATGGGACCGGTAGTCGACGCCGGCTACATCTCTGTCAGCTATTTCATTCTGCTGTCGGGATTCGTGCTGGGCTATAACTACAACGAGCGGGCGCGCAACGGGGAACTCGATCGCAAGCGATTCTGGGAGGCGCGATTCACGCGCATCTATCCGATCTACTTTCTCAGTTTGCTGCTGAGCGTCCAAAACCTGCGGGGCGAGTACGCGTCGCACACTCACGCGATGTTCTGGACGGGCCTCGTGCTGACGCCACTGCTGCTGCAAGGCTTCGTCCCGGCCGTGGCTACGTTTCTGAATACGCCGGCGTGGACGATGTCGGCCGAGGCGTTCTACTACGTTGTTTTCCCCTGGCTGGCTCGCTGGAAGAAGCCTCAGCGCATCGCTCCACATCTGACTAAAATGGCGGGAGTGTGGATTCTGGGCCTTGTGCCTGGGGCGCTCTACGTTGCCCTTAACCCCGACGGCATCGCGCATCCTGACCGCTGGAGCTACGGGCAATGGTTATGGGCGCTCAAGTACACGCCCTACGCGCATCTCTTCAGTTTTGTGTTTGGTGTGATGCTGGCCAACCTCGATGCCATGATTCCCCGCACGAACCGCATGCGTTTCTGGCTTGGCATTATGGGCTTCGCTGGCATCTATGCGATCGTCAGCACAGAGCCGTTGATCCCCTACGCTCTCGTTCACGATGGCCTGCTGATGCCGCTGTTTGGCTTCATCATCCTGGGGCTGGCAGGCGAAAACCCTCTGGCTCATGCGTTGAGCGCCAAGCCGCTCGTGTTTGTGGGCGAGGCCAGCTACTGCCTTTATCTGCTGCACTTCAACCTTTGGAACCTGATTCACAACTCGCATGTTCTCGAAAAGTTGGGTCTGAGCCGATTCGATCCCTGGCTCAGCTACGTGATTTTGATCGCGCTGGCGATCTTTGCGCTGCACTTCGTTGAAAAGCCCGCGCAGCGCAAGTTGCGCGAGTGGATGCACGCAACGAATGTGCTACGGGGTACGTAAACAGGGGTCAGGTTTCATAAATCAGCCGGCCGGCGCGGCGATATCTCCTCCTTGGCGGCGAGTTTCGAACAGAGCCGCAAGCAGCCCCGACCCGGCAAAAGAGCCCAGCCGTCCGGCTGGGCTCTTCACTGCATCCCGCTTTTATTCATGCGCCAATCCCTGACACTTGAACGCTGAAACCTGCTTCTATGGCGTAATCGACTGCGTGGCTTGGTTTCCGTGCGGAACCACTACGATCGCGTTCGGGGTGACACCTGTAGGATATGGCGTTGCCAGCGTGGAGTCTATGGCGCCGGTATTGGGATTGAGCTCAAAGCCGGAGATCGTGTTGCCCAGGTGATTTGCTGTGTAGACAAATCGGCCCAGCGCGGGATCAACTGCGATCGCAACGGGATCGGTATCGGTGACATTGCCGGAACTCGATGTCGAATTCACCACGGTCGATGGCGTACCGGTGGGCAGCGCGATCGTGTATGCCGACACCGTGTTGTCCAGCGAGTTCGATACGTACATATAAATGCCGCGCGGATCGATGGTAATCGCGGTCGGCTCATTCCCTGTCTTGAACGGCCCGTTTATCAGGAAGTTCAGCACGTGGGTGGAAAGCACTCCGTAGCCGATCAAATCGTTGGAAGCAAAATCGGTGACGTAGACGAATCGGCCGGTGGGATCGGAAGTCACGGCGGAAGGCTTGACGCCTGCCTGCCAAGGGCTGCCTGCAACCGAAGAGAGTGCACCGTTGGTACCTACCGCGAAGCCGAAGATCCAGCCGGGATTGGCGTTGCTGGTGGTGCTGCCGCCTGGGTTATAAGCCGACTCATCGTAAGCCGTTACGTACAGCGCCGTGCCGCTGCCGTTCGAAGTGATTGTGTCGGAGTTGTAACCAGCGCCGAGCACATTGATGCCGGTCGGAATGATTGTGTCGGACGGGTAACCGGGGACGGTCAATTGCTGAGTGGCGACAACGCTGCCGATGGCGCCGTTGCTGAGGGAGTACTCAGTAAGGGTCGCGGAGCTGGTGCCCGAGATCACGTAGAGGTAAGTATTCGAGGAGTTCACCATCACGGATACCGGCGTGGTGGGCAACGTGACAGTGTCCTTTTGCGTCAGTTGGCCGCGATAAGCAATCGCGAAATGCACCACGGAGTTATTGCCCTGGTTGGCCACATAAAGATTGGCGTTGTCCGATGTCAGGGCCATTGAAACAGGTTGTGTCCCGCCTGTAAGGACGGGCGGCAAAACCGTCCGGATTGCGCCGGACTGGCCATCGATTGCGTAGGCATAGATCTCGCCCGGACTGCCGGCAGCCGCGCCCTCGGATGCGGCCACAAAAAGGTAGTCGACGGTGATCAGATAACAACCCGCCAGGAGCGTCGACACCAGAAGACCAATCGCGGAAATCAGGGCGAGCTGGCTCAATTTATTGAACTTCATGCGCTTCCTTCGTCAGGGGCCCTCTGCTGCAAAAGCCCTCAAAAGATCTTGTTTACGTTGCCCCGTTGCTATTGTAAAAGCCGCGAACGGGCTATTGCTACCGGATCGGATCCGCGAACCGGACAAGGGACTGCTCTTGCTACGGCTGGATGCCGCCTCCTGAACCATCGTGTGGAATCGCCACCGCAGCTGTCGGATTGGTATTCGACGGATAGGGCGATGCCTGCGTATTGAGCAGCGTTCCGGCAGTCGGGCTCAACTGGAAGTTCGAGACGGTGTTGCCGAGAAAGTTGGCAGTAAAGAGATAGCGGTTGGTTGAGGGATCGATGCCGATCGCAACCGGCTGCAGGCCTGTGGCATAGTCGGCGATCTGCGTTAATACGCCTGAACTGCCTATCGAGTAGGCTGTAACCGTAGCGTCCAGCGCATTGGTCACGTAGACATAGGGATAAGTCGGATTAACAATGATCGCGCTGGGGCTGTTGCCGGCCGCGTAGGGACTGCCGCTCAACGCGGTCAGGGCGCCGTTGGAACCAACCGAGAAGCCCAGTACGTCGCCGTTCTTGGAATCGGCCACGTACACATAAGAGTTCTTGGAGTCACTGGAGACGGCCGAGGGTTGTGCGCCGGCAGCAAAGGGGGATCCGGGCACGGCTGTGAGGACACCGTTCGAGGCGACCGAGAATGCGAAGACATAACCAACCGGGCTGGAGGTCGTCGAGTCATATGCCGTAACGTAAACATACGCACCAGAAGCGAGCACATTCACGCCCGTGGGCACAATCACGTCGTTGGGGGCACTGGGAATCGTCAACGGCCAATACTGGCCGTTCACTGCGGGATTCGTGGCTGGATTTTGCATGCCAACCGGAGCGTTCTTGGTGGCGGCGCTGAGCGGATAGACCGCAATGGAGCCAGAGCAGGGATCCACGGGCGAACACAAGGGCAGCGGCTGGTAGGTATCGAGCACGAAAACAGCGGATTTACTCACCGCGATGCTCATGGGATCGATTCCCGGAGTGTTCACGGTGTTAAAGGGATAGATCTTGCCATCGATACCGATGACGAACTGGACAATGGAGTTGTCGTCGTGATTGACCACGAAGAGATTCTGGTAGTCGGCTGAGACGGCCTCGGCAACGGGGTTGCGGCCCTCAGAAGGAAACGGCGAGGTGGGAATCTGGCGCATCTTTCCCGACTCGGAGTTAATCTCAAAGACGTCAATCTCTCCGTACTGATTCGCGCCAGCGGCCAAGGCACTGGCCACATAGACAAAATCCACAGTGAGCGTCTGGGTGAACTGCTGACAGGCAGTAATCAGCGCGGCCACCGCAAGGCTGGCCGCGGTAACGAGCACGAGCTGGCTCGATTTCGATAACTTCATGCGCATCTTTCGTCAACAAGGCCACGCAGGCCCGTCAAAAATCTGTTTTCCCTGTCGCATCCCGGCGCGAAGTGAAAATCACAGCACCGAGATGCGAGCAATCATGGGTTCTTGAGGTTCCGAAACTTCCGGAAATATTCAAGAGGCTCATGCCAGCCCTCGGTATGCACCCAAAGCCGGCAGTCACCGCCCTTAGTTGGTGCGCCCATCCACCAGGCACCATGTCGCCGGCCCCTGGAGCGCATAGGTTGCCGCCGTGGAGCGCATGGGATTCAGGTTGCCCGTGTTGGGATCGAGGAAGCGTCCTGTAACCGTCGAATCGTACAAATTGGCTTCGTAAATGTACTGATCCGAGGGATCTTCCACAATGCACTGCGGACCCGATCCGGACGGGAACGGCTCATCAGGCAAAAACTGCAACTCGTACGAAGGCGACGTGAAGAGCGCGTATCCGGCTACGCCGCTCTCAGGGTTATTGCCGATGACATTGTTCCCCTGGTTCGCCACGTAAACGTATTTACCCTTGGACTCGACCAGAATCTGAATGGGGTTGCCGAGTGTGGGATCGTCAGGGAAGACGCCGCTTGGCTCAGCCTGCAGCGCACCGCCACTGACGGTATAGGGCAGAATCTGACTCTGCGAGGTGATCGTGCTGCCATTGAATGTGACAGTGATCGGCTCGTTGTCGAGCACGTAGATGACACTGCTGGCATTCACAATAGCTGTGCCCTGGAGAATGCCCAGCGGCTGCACGGTGTTCTGGCTCAACGTCAACTGGCCGTTCGAGGAGGAGTAAGTGTAAGGCCAGACCGAAGTACCGCCCGTGTAGGGGTACGATGTGGGCACCGGAGCACCGGTCAGGGTGAGAACGTAACCGCTGCTCAGAACGAAATCGACCGGGTTGGCTGGAATGGGGAAGTAGGTAATTGGTGTGCCATTGGCCGCCGTCACCTGCGCATTGACGACCAGCGACAAACGGCCCGTGGTCTGGTCGATCTTGAAGACTGTAATATCGCCGCAGGTGGTTACCGACTTGCCCAGAGCGAGGGCGCAATTGTCGGCGCTTGACGGGTTCGCATTGTCCGGGGCGTCATGGTCCAGAACCATCAGGAAATTACCCGTCGAGTCGACGATGAGCCGGAAGGGATTGATGCCCTGAGTGTAAAAGGTCTCCTGCGGCGTCAGACTGCCGTTGCCACCCACCGCAAACTGGGTGATGTTGGCATTCTGGCAGGCGTTGTTGCCTACCCCGTAGCAATCGCCGTTGCCTGCGGCGTTGGTGCCGCGATTGAGGACATACAGAAAGCGGCTGCCTATCGTAAGAACGGCGCGAACAGGATTAGCGCCCCCCGAGGAGAGCGGGAGGGTGTTGATCCTGGTCAACTGGCCGGTGTTGTGATCGATGTCGAAGCCGCTGATGATTCCGTTATTGCCCGTCGAGGCCGTCACGGTGCCCGTGACATACAGGTAGCCGACCGTATAACTCTCAATGCAAGACGTTACGCCAAAAATGATGACCGCCGAGAGAGCGCCGATGCATAGCGCCTTGCCGAATTTCGTGAACCTCATGCTATTCCTTCATCCTGG
>JAJYFA010000244.1 GCA_021790995.1 Acidobacteriota bacterium | reverse complement strand
CTATCGGCAATTCGGGTTCAAGGCGGCGCTGGAACAGGCCCATTAGGAGAACGCTCGATGCCAGCTTGCTCCTCGCCAATACGCATCTCGCTTGCGTTTGCTGCCGCGTTCTGTGTGGCCGCTGCCAGTTGCCGCAGCCACACAGGGCCGGCACAAGCGCATGGCGGCGATCTTAAAGCGGGCTGACAGCAATATGCCGGCGCTGGCGCAGCAGGGAAAGCTGATCTTCGATCAGACACCGAAGTACGCGCCAAAGTATACGGGCAACCAGCTCTCCTGCAACGATTGCCACCTCCAGAGCGGTACGGCTTCGCTTGCTGCGCCCATGGTCGACCTGGCTGGCCTGTTCCCCATGTTCAACAAGCGTGCCGGACACGTCATCTCCTTGCAGAATCGCATTCAGGAGTGCTTTACGCGCAGCGAGGCGGGGCGCGCCTCCGCCAGAGGATAGCGCCGAAATGCGCGCACTGGTGGCCTACATTGAATGGTTGTCGAGAGATGGCATCAAGGGAAAAGCGTACAAGGGCTGGGGGCTGGTGAAACTTGCTGCCCTCACGGGAGATTCCGTTGCCGGCAAAGCGACCTACGCCGCGCAATGTGCTGCCTGCCATGGCGCCGATGGCGCGGGTGTTCCGCCGGTGCTGCCCGCGCTCTGGGGTCCGAACTCCTATAACGATGGGGCTGGGATGAACAAGCAGGCCAAGATGGCCGCGTTTGTAATTCACAACATGCCGCAGAATCACCCCGGCACGCTTACGCCACAGCAGGCCTGCGACGTGGCCGCCTTTATTCACAGCAAGCCCCGTCCGAAGTTCAACCAGGTATACAAAAGCTACTGACGGATGAGCCACTTGCAAAATTCACTGCTCAGTCGCAGCTTTGAAAGGGCACGACTTCAGTCGTGCCAATAAAGCCAATAAGATGAGGGGGGCTTTAGCCCCTGAGGAAAGACCGCATCTGAACATTCTCGAATTTTGCAAGTGGCTCGGATGACCTGAATTTCTCGCGCGCCGTGAAGAAGCGCGGGCCGCTGGTGGAGTGAGTGCCATTGCGTACCAAAGTCGAGTCAAGGTAAGCTTGACCATCCCGCGCGTGCGGAGTGGCTGGTTCCAAGGTGATCGCCGAGGCCCAGACATGAACGAACGACACGAAGCCCGATTCTACGAAGTATTGCAGGATGGGTTTGTGCGGTGCACTCTGTGCCCGCATCGCTGCCGGATAGCCGAGGGCGGGCGCGGTGTGTGCGGTGTGCGCTATTGCCTGGGCGGCAAGCTTTACACGCTGGTTTACGACAAGGTCGTTTCGCAAAATATCGATCCCATCGAAAAGAAGCCTCTGTTCCACTTTTATCCCGGATCGCGGGCCTATTCCATTGCTGCCGTGGGATGCAGTCTGCATTGTGCGTTCTGTCAGAATTGGGAGATTTCCCAGTGGGCGAAGACGCAACTGCCGGGGCGGATTTCTCCGCACGGAGAGATTGAAGACCGCGAGCCCGCTTCTCAATGGCTGGAAAAGCTGGAAGAGGCGATCCCCGGGGAGTCCGTAACGCCGCAGGTGATCGTCGGCGCGGCTCTTGCGTCCGGCTCGACTTCGATTGCCTACACGTATACGGAACCAACCATCTTTTACGAGCTCGCCTATGACACCGCGCTGCTAGCGCGAAAACAGGGGCTCAAGAATATCTTTGTCACCAGCGGCCAGATCGATGCGGCACCATTGCGCGAGCTGGCCACGGTGCTGGATGCCGCCAATATCGACCTCAAATATTTCAAGGAACAGAGCTACCAGCGCATCAGCGGCGTGCACATGCAGCCGATACTCGATGCGATCAGGCTTTATCGCGGCCTGGGCTTATGGGTGGAGGTGACGACGCTGGTGATTCCCGGCGTCAATGACTCGGATGAAGAGCTGAAAGCGATCGCCGAATTTGTATGTTCAGTGGGCGCCGAGATCCCCTGGCATGTCTCACAGTTCCATCCCACCTATAAGATGCTTGACAGACCCATCACTCCACTGGAAACCCTGCAGAGGGCCGGTCGCATCGGGCGGGCGGCAGGCTTGCGCTATGTCTACGAGGGCAATGTGCCCGGCGTGAAGGGCGAAGATACCTTTTGCTGCCACTGCGGCGCCTTGCTGATCGATCGGTATGGATTCCATGTGCAAAGTAACCGCATCCGCAACGGCTGCTGTCCCGATTGCGGCGCGTCGATCGACGGCGTTGGGATGAGCGGCTAACTGCCATGTCCAGCAGGTAAGCTACCGTAAATAAACAGCTCATCGACGGTATGTCTTCGGCGGCGGCTCAGGTATAACTCCTGGAATCGCAGCGGTTCAGAGCGTCCGTCCGCAGCGGCGCCGGAGACGGGTCCGCTTGCAGAAGCAAGCAGAAGAAAGACAGCTGAACTGACCACCGGCCGCAAGCGCGTTCAGCCCCGATCCTAGTGAACGAGGGAGGCAGATCCTGACGATTCAATCCATCACGCGGCTCGAAGGCCACGGCAAGATTGATATTTATCTCGACGATCAAGGCGACGTGGAGCCCTACCCCTCGCTGTCGAGAGGGTTGTGGCGCATGTCAGCCAACAAAGCCCTTGATCTGGCGCAAAATCGTCGACCGAATCAACTCTGTCGCGCGGTGTTATGAGAGGAGTTTAGAGACGGCACGCGGGACATTTCAGCAGCAGTCTTGTTTCTTGTGAAGTTCGTAGAACGCTTTCCGGATTTCCGAGCTCGTTCCGATCGTCAATCCAACGTCATATGCGTGTGTAAACCCTGGCAGGATGGTGAGTTTTTGGGTAGGAGCTAAATAGGAACAGGCATCGCCATCCGGTCCCGTTGTTGGATTTTTTGCCGGCCGATACCGATAAGCGGTGATTGTGCTGGTTCCGGGGAAATAGACGCCGAGTCCCCAATCATTTTCATCGACATAGGCAGCCCAATTTTCATCGGCACTTATCTGCTCGTTGGGCCAGCCGACCTCCCGGTATGTCAATGGCGCTTCGGTCCAGGGTTCATTTCCTGCGTACGTAACAAGCCTTGAAAGCTCGCCATCCACAAACACAGCTGGAACTTCCTGCTGCGCGGCAGTGTTTCTTCGGGTACCGTGATAGGTGAACTTGAAATGGAGACGGGCGCACTTGCCGTGCAATTGGATCCATTCTTCCATGGCTGCGCCGGGTACGTTTGCATCCGTTGCCCAAAGTTTAGGTTCAGTTTTGACGTAGATTTCGGTTGGAGTGATCCGCGAATCGAGAACCTTTGCACGTTTTCCGTGGCATCCACCACCCTGCACCGGATTCCATCGCCAGGGACGGCCACTCCACCGGGAACCGTCGCGGTCCCCATAATAGGATTGCTGAATGAAACGGCCCGTATCGTGACGGTTTACAAGGTTGCGCTCTGGATGCCTCTGTGAAAAGCAGGAAATCGCTCCGCCCGAAGCAAGATCGACGCCGATACGCACATGGTTGTTCTCAATGAAAACATGGCGATCAGGATTGCCGCCATTTCTGGCGCTGGCTGGAAGCAGTTGACTGCACGCGGCCAGAGCAGGGAACGCCTGGCGAGCTAGGAGAGAGAGTGAGCCGATGCGCAAGAGTTCCCTTCGATTCATTGCGCCTCCTGCGCAAGCCTTCACAAATTGTTACACGTGGCATCGGCTCGAATGACACAAAGCCCTTCGTCCCGTCCAGTTGAACAGGTCTGTTGATGATGTGGGTCCTTTGTCCGGTTCCGATACTCAGCGAGCCAGAGGAGAGCGCATTGGTGAAACCTTCTCTTTTCGGCACACAGGGCCTCGGAACCGAACGCGGTAGGAGCTAAAAAAGTATCGTCAAGGATGCGAAGAGCTGGCGCGAGGTATCGCCCTGGCCTCCAGTCAGTGTGCCGAAACCGGTCCAGCCCGTCTTGGGCGAATA
>JAJYFA010000073.1 GCA_021790995.1 Acidobacteriota bacterium | reverse complement strand
CCAGTTCCCCAATGCCAAGATGATGAACCAGATGCCGCTGAAAACAGTCGGCAATTCACCGGTCCTGGTCGCGGATATTGGCAAGGCGGAAGATTCAGGCGCGCTGCAATACAACATCGTCCGCATCGACGGCCAGCGATCCGTCTATGTGCCGGTCTTCAAGCAGGGCGGCGATTCCAACACCATCACCATCGTCAACGGCATGAAGAATGCCATCAAGCATCTGGTCGACATCCCCGCCTCGCTCAAGACCGCGGTGGTCTTCGATCAATCGATCTTTGTCAAGCTCGCCATCAAGAACCTCATCAAGGAAGCCAGCATCGGCCTGTTTCTCACGGGCATCATGATTCTGATCTTCCTCGGCAGTCCCCGCGCCACCTTTGCGGTCATGCTGTCGATCCCGTTGTCGGCGCTCGTGTGCCTGTTGATTACGCATATCATGGGCGGTTCCATCAACACCATGATCCTCGGTGGCCTGGCGCTGGCATTTTCGCGCCTCATCGACGACTCGGTCGTAGTTCTTGAAAACATCTTCCGTTACATGGAGATGGGTTCGTCGCCGCGCGAAGCCGCGGAAAAGGGCGGCATGGAAGTCTCACTCGCCGTTCTCGCCGCGACCTCTACAACGTCCATTGTCTTTTTCCCGGTATCGTTTCTTACCGGCATCAGCAAGTACATCTTCGCGCCGCTCGCGTTGGGCGTCGTGCTCTCCATCTTCGCCTCTTATTTCTTCGCGATGACGGTAGTGCCGCTCTTTTGCGCCAAATTCATCCGTCTCGATTCCCACGGCGGTCATGCCGCAGGCGAAGGCGCAGATGCCGCGGGACACAAAAGCTCGATTTTCAAGCGATTTCTCGACAGCTTCAACGCCCGCTTCCACCGCTTCCTCGACAACTACGAGCGACTCGCCTTTCGCGTGCTGCAACGGCCGGCCGCGACCGCTACGGTCATTCTCAGCGGCCTGGCAGTGCTCCTCTTCGGGCTGTTCCCCTTCCTCGGCCGCGCCTATTTCCCGCGCACCGATCCCGGCCAGTTTGTCATCAACGTCCGCATGCCCAGCGGCACGCGCCTCGAAGTCAGCAACGAGTACATGGCCCGCGTCGAGAACATCATTCGCGGCGTGGTCAAGCCGAATGATCTCGGCATGATTGTCTCGAATATCGGCGTTTATCCCGATCTTTCGTCAATCTTCACACCCAATGCTTCGATGGATACGGCATTTGTCCAGACCAGTCTAAAGGAAGGCAGCAGCCTGGGCAGCTATGAGTACATGAATCGTGTCCACGAAGCGCTGTCGCGCCAGATGCCCGAACTCACCGCGTATTACCAGGTTGGCGGCCTCATCGATGGCGTCATAAATCAGGGCCTGCCCGCTCCGATCGATATCCAGATTGGCTCCATGGATATGCGCAGCGCCTTTAGCCTGGCGCAGACTCTGGCGGCAAAGATCAAGACCATGCCGAATGTGAGCGACGTCTACATTCCGCAGGATTTGAACTATCCAGGCATCGCGCTCGATATCGATCGCGAAAAGGCCAGCCTCATCGGTCTTACCGCGCAGGACGTCGTCGACGATGTCATCACCGCCATGACCTCCGATGGGATGATCGCGCCCAGTTACTGGATTGACCCTGTCAGCGGCAACAACTACATGGTTACGGTGCAATATGAAAACCGCTGGATCAACAACATGTCCTTGCAGGACTTTGCAAACATTCCGTTACATGGCACGCACCCGCCGAAGGGATACAGCCCGATCAACGTGGGCCTGGCGGCATCCGATATGCCGGGTACCATGACGGAGGGCAGTCATCGCGGAGGGTACACGCCGCTTAGTTCGGTGGCCAGTTTCCAGCTCATGAATACGCCCACAGAGGTCGATCACTACCAGATCCGGCGCGTTATCGATATCTATGTCGCAACCAAGACCGAGGCGCTCAACGGAGTTATTTCGAAAGTCGATAAGCTGCTGAAGAATACAAAGACCGATCGTAATACTGTCTTGAATGTGCGCGGCGCGGCCATCAATATGAATACGGCATTCAAGGATTTCGGGCTTGGCCTGATTGTCGCGATCCTGATGGTCTATCTGATTTTGATGTCGCAGTTCCGGTCGTTTATCGATCCGTTTATCATCCTCATGGCTGTTCCGCCCGGGCTTGTGGGAGTCGTGCTGATCCTTCTTTTCACCGGCGCCACGCTCAACATTATGTCGCTGATGGGCGTGATCATGATGACGGGCATTGTTGTTTCCAACAGCATCCTCATCGTGGAATTCGCCGGCATCCTGCACACTCAGGGCGAGCCTTTGCTTGAGGCGGTGGTACACTCGTGCAAGATTCGTCTGCGTCCAATTTTGATGACTTCGCTGGCCACGCTGCTGGGTATGATTCCTATGGCACTTGGACTCGAGGCCGGCAGTGAGCAGTATGCGCCCCTGGCTCGCGCGGTCATCGGCGGTCTTGCCTGCTCTGTCGCTGTCACCGTGTTTCTCGTTCCTGCCGTCTATATGCTCATTCACAGTCGACGCAGTGCAGGGCCGTCGACGCCTGCGGATTCATCCGAAGGGGCTGCCCATGTATAAGCCCAACAATCCGGCGGCGTATCCGGCCTCCGGCGGAGATTGCTGATGCCAAGATTTGCACTGCGATATCCGTTCTTTATTCTGATGATCTGCCTGCTGGTCATGCTTGTGGGCGTTGTGACCATCATGCGCATGCCTGTGGACCTGTTCCCGGAGATTGACATGCCAGTGGTGGTGGTCGCCACGTTCTACAACGGCATGCCTCCGGAGCAGATCGAAGCCGATATCACCAACACCTTCGAGCGCTTCTTCACGCTGGCGGCCAATGTCGATCACTCGGAATCCCGTTCCCTGACTGGCGTCAGCCTTATCAAGATGTACTTCAAGCCGGGCACCGATCCCAACGCCGCGCTCGCGAACGTTGCGAACCTCGCCATGGCAGACTTGCGCCGTCTGCCGCCCGGTACGCTGCCACCAGTTGTTCTGGGCATGACAGCTTCCACGCAGCCGGTCTGTCTCGTCACACTCCAGGGCAAGGGCCTGAACGAGACGCACCTCAAGGATCTGGCGCAGTTTGAAGTGCGCAACCAGATCTCGAATGTGCAGGGCGCCTCGGTCCCGCAGCCCTACGGCGGCACCTACCGGCAGATTCAGGTCTACGTCGATCCGCTCAAACTTGAAGCCTACAACTTGAGCCTCGAAGATGTTGTCAAGTCGGTAAACTCTTCCAACCTGATTCTGCCCGCGGGCGACGTGCGCGTCGGTTCAAAAGACTACAACATTTACGCCAACAGCCAGTTCCCCAACGCCAAGATGATGAACGAGATGCCGCTCAAATCGGTGGGGAATGCCTCGGTGCTGGTGGCAGATGTGGGTAAGGCTGAAGACTCCGGCGCGTTGCAATACAACATCGTGCGCATTGACGGCCAGCGCTCGGTCTACGTGCCCATCTTTAAGCAGGGTGGCGGCGCAAACACCATCAGCATCGTGAATGGCATCAAAGCCTCCATCAAGCATCTCGTGGATGTGCCTCAGCAGCTCAAGACCGCAGTCGTGTTCGACCAGTCCCGCTTCGTCAAGCTCGCCATCGCCAACGTAACGCGCGAAGCCGCGATCGGCCTGGTGCTCACTGCGCTGATGATTCTTGTCTTCCTCGGCAGTCCGCGGGCCACGATCGCCGTGCTGATTGCCGTGCCGCTTTCGATGATTGTCTGCCTGTTTATTACCAATCTGCTGGGCGGCTCGATCAATACCATGATTCTCGGCGGCCTGGCGCTGGTCTTCTCGCGCCTTATCGACAACGGCGTCATTGTGCTTGAAAACATCTTCCGCCACATGGAGATGGGCAAGCCCGCTTACACCGCATCGGCCGAAGGCGGTTCGGAAGTTTCGCTCGCCGTCCTCGCCGCTACATTTACAACGGCCATCGTCTTCTTTCCCGTCACCTTCTTCAACGGAGTGAGCAAATACATCTTCACGCCGCTGGCCCTCGGCGTCGTGCTCTCCATCTTCGCCTCCTATTTCTTCGCCATGACCGTGGTGCCGCTATTCTGTTCGCGGTTCATCCCATCCCAAATTCGCGAAGAACACGTCGACGAGCGTGACTCGAACTTTTTTTCCCGATTCGATCGCGCCTTCAACCGGGGCTTTCACACCATGCTCGACACCTACGTGGCGTGGGCGCGGCGCGCCATGAGGCGGCCGGGACTTACGACTGCCGGTATCTTCGCCGGCATGGCTTTGCTGCTTGCTGTCACGCTTCCGTTCCTCGGCCGCGCCTACTTCCCGCGTACCGATCCCGGCCAGTTTGTCATCAACGTCCGCATGCCCAGCGGTTCCCGCATCGAGGTAAGCGACCAGTACATCGCTCGCGTCGAAGACATCATCCGCAGCGTGGTCAAGCCCAGTGACCTCGGCATGATCGTCTCCAATATCGGCGTCTATCCCGATCTTTCCGCTATCTACACCTCGAACGCTTCGATGGACACTGCGTTTGTTCAGACGAGCCTGAGGCAAGACCACTCCATCGGCAGCTACACCTACATGCGCGAGGTGCAGAAGAAGCTCTCGCGCGAGATGCCCGAGCTCCAGACCTACTTTCAGGCCGGCGGCTTGGTCGACTCGGTCATCAACCAGGGACTGCCCGCTCCGATCGATATCCAGATCGAATCCATGGATATGCGCAGCGCCTTCAACCTGGCGCAGACTCTGGCGGCAAAGATCAAGACCATGCCGAATGTGAGCAACGTCTACATCCCGCAGGATTTGAACTACCCCGGAATCGCGCTCGATATCGATCGCGAAAAGGCCAGCCTCATCGGTCTCACCGCGCAGGATGTCGTCAACAATGTCATCACCGCCATGACCTCCGATGGGATGATTGCGCCCAGTTACTGGATTGACCCCGTCAGCGGCAACAATTACATGGTTACGGTGCAATATGAGAGCCGCTGGATCAACAACATGTCCTTGCAGGACTTTGAAAACATTCCGCTCCGCAGGCAGCACCCGTCGAAGGGCTACAGCCCGACCGACATCGGTATGGCGGCATCGAACATGCCGCAAACCATGCTCACTAGCAGTCATCATGCTGGTTACACTCCGCTCAGCTCGGTAGCCGATATTCAGTTGATGAATACTCCCACCGAGGTTGATCACTACCAGATCCGCCGCGTCATCGACATCTATGTCGCCACCAAGACCGAGGCTCTGCAAACTGTCGCCCGCCAGATTGACAGGCTGCTCGCTGCGACGAAGCACGATCGCAACACGGTTCTGGATGTGCGCGGCGCCGCGGTCGAAATGAACGCAGCGTTCCACGACTTCGCTGTCGGACTCATCGTTGCCATCCTGCTTGTTTATCTCGTGCTGGTGTCGCAATTCCGCTCGTTTGTCGATCCCTTTATCATCTTGATGGCCATTCCTCCCGGTCTGGCGGGTGTGGTGCTGATCCTTGTTCTTACCGGCAGCACACTCAACATCATGTCGCTGATGGGCGTCATCATGATGGCAGGTATTGTGGTTTCAAATAGCATTCTGATCGTTGAGTTCACTGGAACGCTGGTCAGGCAGGGACTCACGCCGGTCGAGGCCGCCGTCGAAGCCTGCCGCGTTCGCTTGCGGCCCATTCTTATGACCTCGCTGGCTACGCTGCTGGGCATGATCCCCATGGCGCTCGGACTGGAAGCCGGCAGCGAGCAGTATGCGCCGCTGGCCCGCGCCATCATTGGCGGACTGGCGCTTTCAGTTGTCGTCACAGTGTTTCTGGTCCCCGCTGTGTACCTGATTATCCATGGCCGGCAGGAAAGTGACGAAGCCGGCGCAGAAGGTGAGCAACATGCCTAATTGGATTTCGTCGCGGCGCGATTTTGCTGCAGCCGTCTTGCTACTCGCTTCATTGCTGTTTGCTTCAGCCAGCTCGGCTCACGCGCAGAAAAAGTCGCTGCCCGACGCCCCAGCGACGCACTTGTTTGTTGAGATCGCACAAAACACGCCGCCGCCTCCACCTGCATCGGCAAGCCAGCCGGCTGCCGCGCAGATGTCAGACAGCAGCCAAACCGCTCTCCCCTTGGGTCCCCGTCTTACCCTGGCGCAGGCCGAACAGTTAGCGATCAAGAACAACCCCAATATCAGCATGAGCCGCCTGATTGCGCTCGCGCAGGCACAGGTCACGCGAGAAGCGCGATCCATTGAGATGCCGCAGGCCAGCGGCAACCTCACGGCGATCGACGCGAACAACGAGGGCCGGCTCACCGGCGACGGATCCATGAACAGTCCGAGACTGCTCGACAAAGCATCCGGCGGACTTACCGTGAGCCAACTCATCACCGACTTCGGGCGCACCCACAATCTGGTCAAGAGCGCCCAATCGAACGCCAGGGCACAGTTCGAGTCGGAGCGCGCCACCGAACTCGACATCACGCTCACCGTCGATCAGGCATTCTACCAGGCGCTTACCGCGCAGGCAGTGCTCAAGGTGGCCCAAGATACGGTGAATCAACGCCAGCAAACCGACGATCAGGTGCGTGCGCTTACCAAATCCAAGATCCGCTCGGATCTCGATCTGAGCTTCGCCGATGTGCAGCTCGCAGAGGCTAAGCTGTTGCTGCTTGACGCGCAGAACAGAGAACAGACAGCGATGGCATCGCTCAACAACGTACTCGGCTCCGACCAGGATCAGCAATACGCATTGGCCGATGAGGCCAAGGGGGAGCCATCGCCGGCGCCCACCGATGCAGAGGCTATGGTACAGGCTGCCTTTACGGCTCGTCCTGATTTGGCCGCGCTCAATGACAGGTATCTCTCTGCGAAGCAATACGCCACGGCCGAGCGGGATCTTTGGATGCCAACAGTTTCGGCGATGGCAAGCAGCGGAGGCGCCCCTGTGCGGGACGACATCATCCAATCGTCGTGGTACGGTGCGGCCGGCGCCAACATCAACATTCCCGTCTTTAACGGCTTCCTTTTTAACGCCAAAACGAAGGAGGCAAAGTTGCGCGCCCAGGCGGCGCAGGAAGACGTGCGCAACCTGCGCGACATCATCGCGCGCGACGTGCGCATGGCGGTGCTCAATGCGCAGACCGCATTTCAGCGCATCGCCGTCACGCAGCAGTTGCTTTACCAGGCCAATTTCGCATTCGATCTCGCTTCGGCGCGCTACAAGATCGGGCTGAGCAGTATCGTCGCGCTCAGCCAGGCGCAACTGCAGCAGACGCAGGCGCAGATTGATTATGCGACTGCGCGTTATGAATACGAGATCGCCATGGCCGAAGTAAGGTTCCAGATCGGTCAATAACTGATTTTTTCGTCGGCCTCGGGCACTGGAGACAGATTGATGTCTCCCTGCCCGAGCATAGGCGCAGTGTTACAGCCGAAGATCTGTCCACCCGGCTATGGGCCAGCCAACTCCGGCGCATCTCGCCCCACCCGCTCAAGCAGGGAACAATTCTTAGCGACGGCATTGCGCGGGAATAGCTTATAGCCGTCTGGGACGATTGCGGACCGCTCGCATTTGCAATGCCAGTGGCGCGAGCGCCGGTGCTTCAATGCAGGCTCGCGCCGACGCCCACTACGTCGATCTTGCAGAAAATACAATTGCGATTCAAGATAAGACATCACAATTCCCGAGCCTCAGTTGTTGAGTGAGGCCGGGAACTCAGGAGGAGTCATGAAGTCAAGCCATAAAACCTTCTGGTATGAATGTGATGTGCGATGGGAATCGAATCGCAAGGGGCACATCTGTTCGGCGGGGAAGCCTCAGATCAGTATCTCAAGTCCTCCGGAATTTAAAGGCGAAGCGGGAATCTGGACGCCAGAGGATCTGTTTGTCGCCGCTCTGAATGCGTGCACCATGACTACGTTTCTTGCCTACGCGCAACACAAGAATCTCCCCCTTGTAGCCTATGAAAGTGATGCACGTGGCGAAGTGGAGTATCTCGATGGTAAGTTCAGATTTACAAAAATTACAATTAAGCCGCACATCGAGGTGCAATCGGAAGAGGCCATTTCACAGGCCCGTCAGACGCTGGATGATGCTCACAGGAATTGTATGATCGCCAACTCAACGACGGCTGAAGTCGAGATAATTCCGCAGATTCGTGCCTCCGGCGCGTCGCCGGTCGAAGGGCAGTAAGCTAATTTTGTGCGGGCCGCTTGAATTTGCGTGCTTCGACAAAGGCTCTTGCAGTTATTTCCGGATCGACGCAGATGAAGAGCTGTGTTCCACTTGCAACGCAGTGCTTTCTCAGATAGACAGCCTTACTAACGTAAGGCACGGCGAGGTGTGGAATTATATGTTCGCACTGTCCGCCGGCCGACTGCTTCAAACGGACCGTTCCCCCGAGGCAGCCATGTCTTTATGGATTCCGTGGACTGATTAACTTCTCACAGCGTCTGGATAGCGTCTATGGGAGAAGCTCTAACTGGATCTATCTCTGAATATTTTCCCTGATAGGTGTACTATCGTAGTAAGTACTTTCAATCCACTGCGAAAAGAGGCAGGAATGGACACGAAGTCAATCATCGAAGTAATCGACGCCGAAATTGCAAAGCTTCAGCAAGCGCGAACTGCGCTGACTCAACTCGCGGCTCCGGTTGGCCTGAAGGCGGCGCCCTCGCTAGTCAAGAGGGCTGCAGGGCGGAGAAAACTGAGCGCTGCAGCTCGCACGCGAATAGCCGAGGCGCAACGCAAGCGCTGGGCGGCGGCAAAGAAGGACGAGGAGACCGTACCGGTCAAGGAGAAAAAGGAAGCAGCAGTTCCGGCGAAGCAGGTTACAAAGCGGAAGATGAGCGCAGCCGCCAGGAATCGCATTGTAATGGCGCAGAAAAAGCGCTGGGCGGCGATGAGGGCCGCCAAAAATGCCGCTCCTGCGAAACAGGCGGCAAAGAAGACTCCTGCCAAAAAGGCAGCGCCCGCAAAGAAAGCGAAAGCGACGAAGTCTACTTTGAAGAAGGCTTCCGTGATGAAGACGGTCAAAGCTGCGCCAGAGAAGGCTGCTTCTCCAGCTATAACTGTAGCTTCCTGAATATGGTTCCGCGTCCGGAGAGCCCCGGCCACTTCCGGCCGGGGCTCGATGGATCGTCTGCTCTCCCCATAGCCTGTTACAGCTCCGTCAGGGCTTCCAGCAGCCGTTCGCTCCCTGTGGTGAAAGACGATTGCGACAACTCGCGCGACGGATTCAAGAAGGTACAGGTGGTATTCACCGCATTCGGCGAGCAACTTCGCCCCTGCCACAACCAGTGGCCATGCAGTGATCGCCTCGTTACATCGGAGTCGCATTCTTCTATCGTCGCGGGAAAGTACACGAAGTTTCCCGGCGTAGCGTTAATCAATTATCGCCCTGAGATCGCAAGAGCAACGGACTCCGCAGGCCATTTTGGGTTGGCCGCGGCGATGCGCAGATGGAGGTCGTTTCCGAGATGAACAGCGAAGAACTCATCCTGGTCACGGGCGCCACCGGTTTTCTGGGTGTGCAACTGGTGCGCGAGTTGCTGGAGCGGCATCCCGAGGCCAGGCTGGCGCTGCTCGTTCGTGACCGGGTGGGGCAGTCCGGGCAGGAGCGCGCGAACTCTTTTATCCCATCGGTGGAGCGCGCCCGGGTTCAAGTATTTCCCGGAGACGTCAGCCTGTCTGAGTGCGGACTGGATGCGGAGACCTATCGGCGCCTGCAAACAGAGACGACCCGTGTGGTTCACTCGGCAGCCACTGTGCGCTTCGATCACTCGCTCGACGAGGCGCGGCGCATCAACGTCGAAGGTACGCGGCACATCCTGGACTTCGCGGCCGGTTCGCGGTTACTGCGGAGCTTCGCTTATGTTGGAACCGCCTATGTGGCGGGTGAGCGTTCCGGCCTGGTGCGCGAGGACGAGCTTGCCGTCGGCCAAACCTATCGCAACACGTACGAGCAAACCAAGGCCGAAGCCGAGGCTCTGGTGCGTTCACGCCTTGGTTCGATGCCGGGTGTCATTCTGCGCCCCAGCATTATTGTGGGAGATTCACGCACGGGCGTTACTTCCAGCTTCAAAATGATGTACTGGCCGCTGAAGATCTACGCGCGGCGGCTCTGGCGGACAGTGCCTGGCTATCCTGACGCCGTTCTGGACATCGTGCCCGTGGACTTTGTTGCGAGCGCGGTCGACAGACTTCTCTTCGATGAGGCTGCTTTGGGATCGACGGTACACCTGTGCGCCGGGCCGGACGGCAGCGCGACCATCGATCAGATTGCGCACCGCGCCATGGAGTATTTCAACGGCCCCGAACCGCGTTATGTCGATCCGCGATTTTTCTTCGCCGTGCTGCGTCCGCTGCTGTTTATCTCACTGTGGGGGCGCAAGCGCCGCGTGCTGCGCGATGGCCGGGCCTACCGCGACTACTTCACCATGCGCATGCAATTCGACACCAGCAATGCAGGAAGGCTTTTGAAGCCCGCCGGAATAGCTCCTCCGCCTGTTCTCGATTATCTCGATCGGCTTTTCCATTATTGCGTGGCCAGCGAATGGGGCCGCAAGCCGGTTTCCGCATCATGAGCATCCTTCTTCGTTACCGGCTGGCGCGCGACCGCAACGTGACGGTGGCCAACCTTGTCGACGAACTGGTGCGGCGAAAGGGAAACTGCGAAGTCTCTTCGGACGACGCGGGAACCTTTCATCTTGCCGACCTGCATGCAGAGATCTGTTCCATCGATGCGTTTCTACGGCAGACCGTCTCGCTCCGTCCGGGTGAACTCGTCGCCATTTATCGCACCAACGATCGGAGATGCTTCCACTGGTTTCTCGCCATCGTCCGAGCCGGAGGCATCGCGGTTCCGCTCAATCCGCAGCTTTCGCTTGCCGAGGTGCGCCGAATCCTTTCCGACAGCGGCACGCAGATCCTGGTTACCGACAGAGCGGTCTTCGAGCGCAGCATCGGCGATCGCCAGGCCCTCAACGTGCGCACGTGGATACAAGCCGACGACGAGAAAGAGACGCTCGACGGATTTTTGCGCGTTTCAAGGACGACGGAGGTTTTCCCTCCGGCGAGCATCGATCCGGCGGCCACGATTGGAATTTTTCATACATCCGGCACCAGCGGATTTCCCAAAGGCGCAGCCTTGTCGAGCAACGCGCTGCTTGGTGCGCGCGCTTCCACGGTGCTTTCGGGAGTCTTACTGGGGCCGCGCGACCTTGCGCTGGTGGCCCTGCCGTGGTCGCACATCATGGCGGTGAGCATTGCACTCTACGGCCTGATGGCGGGCATTCGCGGATGCTTTCTCGATCGCTTCGATGCCGAAGCCGCGCTGAGTCTTGTCGAGCGATTTCACGTGACCGCCGTGATCGGCGTACCGGCAATGTTCGCGCGGCTGGTGAACGCCAATCCGGTCGCTACCCGCCTGGCCAGCGTGCGGGTGTGGCTTTCCGCCAGCGACCATCTTCCCACTGAAGTGCGTCTGCGCCTGCGCCAGTACGGAGCTTTGTTCCGGCTGCCGGGTGGCTGGCGTGTTCCCCCTGTGCTTCTCAACGGCTATGGCATGGTGGAGTCGGGCGGTCTGGTCATGATGGGCATCGAGCTGTCGTTTGTGCCTGGCAGCGGAGATCTCTGTTTTCCCGTACCGCCGTTTCACATTCGCGTGGTCGATGAGAATGGCCGTGTTCTACCGGCAGGCAAGACAGGCGAATGCCAGATCCGCCGTCGCGGCGTTGCTCCGCATTATTGGAAGGACAAGGGCGACGCGCAGGAGGGGATTCTCACGGGCGATGGCTGGCTGCGCACCGGCGACCTGGCCGTGCGCAATCGTCTGGGGCTCATTCGTCTGGTGGGACGCGCGAAAGACGTGATCAAAGCAGGCGGCTATTCGGTGTATGTGCGCGAGCTCGAAGAAACCATCCTGGCCCATCCTGCGGTGGCGCGCGCTGTCGCCTTCGGCCTGCCTCACCGCGAGAAGGGCGAGGTGCCCGTGGCCGCGGTTGAGTTGCATTCGGGCGCGGTGGCGAACGAGGCCGATCTGCTGGACTGGTGCCGCGGCAATCTGGCGGCGTATAAGTCGCCGCGAAGGGTCTGGATTCTTGCTCCGGGCGAGTTGCCGCAAAATCACACCGGCAAGTACTTGCGCCGCGTGCTCCGGGAGCGGTTTCAATCGGCGGCGGACTGAATCCAGCGATCCAGCATCTTTTACACGCGAAGCCGCAAACCCTCCGTGGCGCCTGTCTCCGGACCCACTCTACAGGCGGTTGCGATCGAGCGAGGGGATTCTTTCGCGGCCCGCGAGGTCAAGCCATCGCCTGAAGAGTTTCGCGAGTGGCGGCAACCACCATCTCGTGGATCGATTCGATCACCAGTTCAGGTTCGTCGAGATGAACCCAATGCGCGCTCTCCTCGGCGATCACCTGACGCACATTGTTGCCGATCTTTGCCAGGCATGGGCCGGACAATGGGGTCGACTTTCCTGGCGTCAGCACCAGGATCGGAATGTCGCGGATGGGATCAGCGCATTGCATCTCGGAGACTGTGTCCGGGACTGCCTCAACATGACGCTGCATCCCGGTGTAGTAACCGGGCCGTGACCAGTGTGCGGCGACGATCGGCCAGATCTCCCTGGGCATCTTGCCCACTTCTTCAGTGACCCGCTTGAGCACATGACGGCCGCCTATTCCGCCCGCGTTTGCCAGATGTCCCGACAGCCTGCCAGAACGGCACAGCAAAGAAGTTACGGCGAGCCGGGCCAGGCCGAAACGCGCAATCGGAACTGCATAGGCGGAGAGCTTCTTGCCCCGCTCGATCATGGGCTGTTTCTCAGGATTGAGTGGTGGCCATTCTTCGCAGCGCATGGGGTCGACCAGCACCACGCCCGCAACGTCTTCCGGATACATGCTCGCGTAGCGGCGCATGACCAATCCACCGAAGGAGTGTCCGACAAGAATGTAAGGCGGTTTGATGCCGGCCGTTTCCAGCATGGTGTGCAGTTCAACGGAGATGTTTCCGGGAGTACGCAGACTGCGGCATGGGCTGCTCCAGCCGAGGCCGCAACGATCGTAGGACGCCGTTGCGGTGAAACGCGCGACCTCTTCCTGGATGTGACACCAGTTCAGATTGGTGGCGGCAATGCCCGCCTCGAAAAGTACCGCGGGATCGCCGGATCCCTTTTCGACGACGTAAAGTTTCTGTCCGTGGCCGATTTGCACCCAGCGGCCGGCGCCGGTGTACCGCAGCCGGTCGCGCCGGGATCCCAGGCTTTGATAGAGAAATCCTGCGGCAAGAATGGCGGCGATCGACGACAAAACGATAAGGGAAGCGCTCATGGACGATCCTCGAAGTGGTTGATTTGCTCGGGCTGGAAGTCGTTGACACTGAGATGAGCGTTGGCGCTGCCCCTCTTGACGATCAAAAGAGTAGATCCAGCACGGCCCCGAATCCTGGCTTCTACTTGCGTGGCTGACCAGACCCGGTTGGACTGGCGCAGACCGTAATAGGTAAATTCCTTCACCATTGCGCCTTGTTTCATTACCTTCTCGGCATAGATGGGATAGTCGATAGTGCGATCCAGGCAGGTTTGCACGTCGGAGTAATGAGTGCGGTCCGATGGTCCCGGCGTGCTCTTCAGAAGCTGGCACTGGCGGCCACCATGGACGGCGTCTCTAAGAATGGTCTGGCCTGGCCAAAAGTATTGCGGATCGAAAAGATCCTCGTAGCTGATCGCTGTGCCGAGAAAGCTTTCGCCCCACCTGTCAAATGGCAGCATAGCCGGCGCAGGCTCGCGCGGGCGGAAAATTTTGATGCTGTCTCGCCCGTCGGGACGCATCTCCAGCAGGATGCGGACACGCTGATCCTGCCGTGCCTGTGCGGCTACGCTTTTGGGTGGAACGACCTCGACCAGCGTGTGCATGGCGTCTCGAAACCACAGTCCCTTGACGGCGATGGCATAGCTGATGCGGTTGCCGTTTGCGTCGACCCGGACAAGCTGTCCCGTGGCGCGATAGTCGGAAGCCTCGATCTGATTCCGCAGCGACGCCAATGGCGCCGGCACCTCGGCGGCCTGCGCCGCACCGGCGGCCAGAAGTAGTCCAAGCGATAATGCCGAGAGCAGCCTCACGATGCGATCCTTCCATCGTGGATGCGAATGTGGCGCGGCGCCGCGCGCGCAATCTCGTCCTCGTGCGTCACCACGATCAGCGTCATGCCGCGCGATTTCTGAATTCCGGTAAGAATCTCCATAATCCGCGCTGAGTTTGTGCTGTCCAGGTTCCCCGTAGGCTCATCGGCCAGCAGAATCTCGGGATCGTTGGCCAGCGCCCGCGCGATGGCTACACGCTGCCGCTCACCGGCAGAGAGTTTGCTGGGCTGCTGATCCATGCGATGTTCCATGCCCATCTCTCGCAGCAGCGTTGCGGCGCGTTGCCCGCGATCTCCATCGTGGTGCCGCGCTGCCAGCATGGGAGCTTGCACGTTTTCGATCGCCCTCAAGGTGGGTAGCAGGTAGAAAGCCTGGAAGACGAATCCGACATGATCGCTGCGATAAGTGTCCAGATTGACCGCGGAACCGAGCAGCGCACCCCGAAACAGAACGCTTCCGCTGCTGGGGATGTCGAGCCCCCCAAGTAGATGAAGGAGTGTCGACTTGCCGCTGCCGCTATGGCCGCTGATGGTCACAAACTCGCCGGCATCGATGGATAGATCTACCCCGCGCAGCGCTTCGATGCGGCCGTCGTCATAGCTCTTAAACAGGTTGCGGACTTCGAGGATCGGGCCACTCATGCCGTGGCTCCTCCACCCGGAGAGCACTCTAAACGCCCATCCCCCAAAGCACCTAACTCGACCTCGCCCACGCAGAACCTCGCCAATACACTTAGATGCCTGTGGCGGACATCGTGAAAGATAAATCCATCAAAAACTGTACAGATACTCAGTTCAGGGAACTCACTCTGACCAGAGCGATTCGAGGGATTCTAACCTGAGTGTATTCGGCGGAATAGATTGTGTCTATCGAAAAGTGTGATTGCCACATTGCCTGTGCAAAGCTGTCGATTCGGCCGGAAAGGGTGGAATTGTGCTGTCCCGCCTTTCCGCAAAAAGCGCCGGAAAGGTGGGGGCCCCGGGCTTCAGCGTTGAGAGCCGGATCCATAGCGAGCCGCCTTTGTTTTTTCCCATCATCTCAACGAGTTGCGGGTTTTTCTCTGTTGACCGGACGAGTGCGTAAACGCCGCACAAGTGAAGTCTTTCACACCTGCGCGTGGATGCCAGAGTCTGCCGTACGGAATTGCAGTGCCTGTTCGATGATCTCTGCCGCCCGGCCGGGTCCGTCCAACTGCTGGATGGACCTTTGCAGTCTCTGTGCGGCGTCTCTGTACTTACCGTCTTCGAGGACAAGCCTGATTGCTCTGCGAAGCCGGTTCGGGCTGAGGCGATGCCGCGAGACCAGCACGCCGGCGCCGCGCGATTTGAGCCGGGCTGCGACTCCGGGCTGATCGTTGCCGAGAGGAATGGCGACCAATGGAACTCCCTCGGCGAGCGACTCCAGCACAGTGTTGATGCCGGCATGGGTAATGACCAGCGCGGCCTTTTTCAGGATCTCCAACTGGGGCGCGAAGCGCAAGACCAGGGGCGCACCGGCCAAATTGCCCAGTTGGGCGGGATCGAGTCCGCCGCCCAGCGAAATCAACAGTTGTGCATCGAGACCCACACAGGCCTGGGCGATGGTGCGGAAGATTGCTTCTGAACCGTTCTGAAAGGTTCCGAGCGATGCGTAAATAAGTGGCCGTCCATCGAGGCGATCCCAGGGAAAATCGACAGCCGGGCGCTGTTGAGCGTGCACAAACGGCCCCGTATAGTGAAGTCCCGTCGGCTTTTCGCCCTGGATGGGAAACTCGAGATTCTCGGGTAACTGGGTAATCTGCGCCAGCGGCGACAGGCCGTCCTCAGGGCGCTCGTAGGGCTTCAATCCCCAGGCGCTGCGCTGCGCGTTGACATCGCGGAAGATGGGCGCACCGATCCACAAAAGCGATTGGATGGCAAGACGGTTCCGCAAACGGCCCAGCCAATCCTCTCTTGCCGCCCACCCCAGCCAGAAAGGAGGGAACCGGTCGTCGTGCAGCAGTGGGGGCAGCAAAGCGATCGAAATCCAGGGCAGGCCCAGATAATCCGCCACGTTTCCAGCAAAGTCTGCTTCGTCCACCAGCAAGGCATCCACGCCAGCCTCGCGTACCGCCTGCGGCCCGTCGCGCAGCACCATGCGGGCCGAGTTTCTTACCCGCTGCAAAGTGAAGCGAAGCGCGGCTACTCCACTGAGCCGGGCCATACGCTCGTCCAGCCGGCGGAGCGAGCCAGGAGGATATTCTTCGACGCCGATCAGATGAAATCTGATTCCCGCCGCCCGTACCCGCTCCTCGGTGTCTGCAACGCCGAATAGAACAACTTCGTGGCCTCTCAGTTCCAGGGAACGCGCCAGGGCGGTCATCGGATTGAGATGTCCAGTTGCCGGAAAACAGAATGCCCCAAATCGCGCCATGGCTCTTTTCTTTATTGCAAGGATGGGCTAATCACACCGCAGGGCGTCGACAGGCGAAAGCTTTCCGGCGCGCCAGGCCGGAAGGGCTCCGGCGATCAGACCGGCCAGGATGGCAATGCCCAATGCCTTGACGAGCAGGGGCCATTGAAGGTTCGCGACAAAGAAACTTGCCGTTTGCGGCAGCGCCGCCAGCACGCACAATGCACACCAGCCCAGTCCGATGCCGATCATTCCTCCGCCCAGGCCCAGCAAGGCTGCTTCGACTTCAATATGCGCCAGCACCTGCCATTGCTTCCAGCCGAGTGCGCGCAGGATGCCAATCTCCCGTGTGCGTTCGAAGACAGACATGGCCATGGTATTGGCGATGCCCAGGATACCGATCAGCAGGGCAAGCAGGGAAGTCCCCCATGCGGAGGTCTGGGCCAGCTTCACAAACTGATTGCTGCTGGCGCGCTCTGCCGCGGGCACGGCACGAGCGCCGGGAATCGCTGCCTGGATCGCGGCCTGTGCTTGTTTCAGGTAGGTTTCCTGCGACTCGCCGGCAGGCGCCGGGCGCAAACGCACGTCGATGGTCGAAACCTTCCCATCCATGCCGCTGAGTTGCTGCAACTGGCCAAGAGGCATCACGATGGCTGCCGCCTCGAGGGTTGATGCGGCGTGGTAGATCGCCGTCACTTTGAACTCCGTGCCTTGCAGTTCAAGCGTATCGCCGGGTTTTTTATTCAGGTCCTGTGCGAGCATATCGCCAAGCATGACCTCGCGCTGCCCATTGCGCACACGCTGCCCGGCGAGAATCTTCAGCGAATTGAATTCAAATGCGTTGGGATTCCATCCGTAGACCAGCGCATTGACGTCCGGGGTCACGTCCATCAGGTTAAAGATGGTCGGAGAGACCTGAGCCACCATCGGCAGGGCACGTATCTTCGCCGTTGCCGAATCGTCCAGCGTGGTGTTGAGAAAGCTGCCCTGGATCACGGAGAAATCCGTGCCGCTGCTGGAGTAGATGCGCATCCATTGCTGCTCGAATGCCGTGGAAAAACCCACCAGGCCCACAAACGCGCCGACCGCCATTCCGATTCCCGACAGAGTGAGAATGGTTCTCAGCCGACGGCGCCGGAGGTTCTTCAATACATATCCAGTGAACGATAACGACATGGCCATGGCGATTGAGGCTTCCTTCAGTCTTTGTCCGGAGTCAGGTAGTGCGGGTCTGCTGCGCAGCGATCGAAGCCCTTATCTAGCATATGAGGTCGGGCGGGCGTTTCCCAAATCGGACCAAAGAGAGATGGAGAGCGAGATAGGGCCAAATCCCCACTCTGGCAGGACCGCGCGATTGCAAAACTGTAGAGCCTCTTGCAAAATTCGTCGCTCCGTCGCGGTTTTGAAAGGGCACGACTTCAGTCGTGCCAAAATGAGCAGCAAGAAAGGCCGCGACTTGAGTCGCTGAGGGATGTTTTTTACGGCCGAATCCAATCCCTCGGGGCCTGAAAGCCGATTTCTTTTGATCTCATCATGCGGCACGACTGAAGTCGTGCCCTTTCAAAGCGCGATCAGGCAATCATTTTCGTTCATGCGATTGCCCTGGAGTCGCGAACCAGCCTCCGGCAAGGTAGTTTAAAATAAGAGAAGTACCGGTTCAGGCACACTTTCATGCCTCCCGGTCATCGAAGAGTGTAGAGGGGGCGAGGGGCTTCCCGGCAATACATCGTTTTCTTCTCGTTCCAAACCAACGTTTCGGAATTTTCCTGGCGCAGGGTTTGCCAGATCGGTCATTTTTGTCAAATGGTCGAACTCGTTCGCTGTCGAGTGTGAGGTTATCGCATTCGGGCGTGCGGCAGTTGGTTCGACGGTGAGATTGTTGTTGTTTTCTTGCGCAAGCCTGCGCCGCCTTTTATCGGCTCGATGATTGACTTGAATCGGGGCGCGGCCAGATCGGAAAGGATCGCACAAATGGTGTGCGGTAAATCTTCAGCTCGATGCCATCGCTCCTTCGCTTTCACGCCGCTTCCGCTGGCAATTTTGGCGTTCCTGCAGAGCCCGCAATCCATACCGAGCATCTTCTCTCCAGCTTCCACGCCGGCCAATGAGATTCTGGATCTTTCTCATTTCGTGCTGTGGATCACCGGCTCCATCTTTGTGCTGGTTGCGGGATTGCTGGTTTACGTCATCATCAAGTTTCGCGCGCGCGAAGGCGACGAGCTGAGCGAGCCGGCGCAGATTTACGGCAGCACCCAGGTAGAGCTGGCATGGACGGTCATTCCGGTGCTGATTGTGCTGGTTCTTTTTCTGACGACGGCGCGCATTATCTTCGCCGTCCAGGATGAGCCGAAGCCGAAATCCGCTCTCGATGTGACAGTGGTTGGACATCAGTTCTGGTGGGAGTTTCGCTATCCCGGACTGAACATCGTAACCGCCAATGAGCTGCATGTTCCCGTAAGCACGCCGCAGCGGCCGGAGCCGACGTACCTGCGCCTGTATTCAGCCGATGTGGATCATAGTTTCTGGGTTCCCCAATTGGCGGGCAAGACGGATCTGATCCCCAACCATCCGAACGAGACGTGGATCGATCCGCAGAGAACGGGGTTGTATCTGGGCCAATGCGCGCAGTTCTGCGGCGTCGAGCACGCCAAGATGCTGATCCGCGTCTATGTGGACACGCCACAGCAGTTCGAGGCGTGGGTCAAGAACCAGGAGCAGCCTGCGGTGCAGGATTCATCTGTCGCCGCCGGAAGGCATCTGTTTGAAACCCAGGCCTGCATGAATTGCCACACCGTCATGGGCGCATCCGCGCAGGGAACCT
>JAJYFA010000072.1 GCA_021790995.1 Acidobacteriota bacterium | reverse complement strand
CACACGGCATTTCATCGGATCGAAGGTTGACGGCCTGCGCACGGCCATGGATCTGGAGAACAGCTTCGGCCCCGCTTACGCCCGCGGCCGTCTGCTCAAGGGAACCTCGGCCGACGCCGTTATCGGTGTGGGAACAGCCGAATCCGCCGCCATGATCGACGGTGTTCTCACCCTCGGCATTCTCTGGCTCGACTACTGCCGCCAGCACGCGGACGCGCGGCGTCATTTCGGCGGCCTCAAGGTTGTTGTACCGGCGAGCGCCGGGGCCCCCAGTGACAGGTCTTTGTCGCTGGGGTGGAAGGGCGCATGGCGCGTAACGGCCGAGCGCATGGCCTGGCTCAACCACGCGGCTGCGAACTTCGAGCTATACACGCTCGACGAGCGGAGCGAAGAACTCACCGCAGTCGACTTTCGCGACACCGGCAACTACGATTCCTATCTGGTCCACGCCTTTTCGCCCGCCGCCGCTCTCGATCGTTGCAAGGCCGGTATCGACCGGATTCTCGCGCTGGTTCCTCCGACCGCACGCGAGCGCGTTGAGATCCGCCCCCACTCGGCAACCGAAGCCAGCCTGCTGCTGCATGGCCTCCAATTCGCACGCGTGCGCCACGGAGCTTCGACCCACTCCTTCGCGTGCGAGGACGAGGTCACCTTCGGCGCCGGACCGGGCGAAACCCCGCTCACCGCGGAAAACGAAGCCTCCTGCCGCGAGCTTCTGCGCAGCCTGTTTGCGAGCCGCCACCCGGATGGCGCGCATACGGATCCGCTGTTCCGCATGGCGCCCGAGCGCTGGCTCGAATCCCGCCTGCGCACGGCAATGCCCGAGCTGCTCCCCGGCCTGCGCGGCGATCTCATCTACAGTCAGGTGCCTGCGCTATCGACGGGCGACCGGAGCATGCTGGACCTGCTCACACTCGACCACAACGCGCGTCTGGTGGTTCTCGAGCTGAAGGCGAATGAGGATCTGCATCTGCCGTTGCAGGCTCTCGACTACTGGATGCGCGTGCGCGCCCTGAACGCCGACCGCCAGCCGGCAGCAGGCGCTGCCGCTACGGTGTCAGCCTTCACGCGCAGCACCTACTTCCCCGGTCAGGAGATCTCCGCGCTTCCGCCGCGTCTTATCCTCGCCGCGCCCGCACTGCGGATTCACCCTGCCAACGAAACGGTCCTGCGCTATCTTTCGCCCGGGATCGATTGGGAGCTGCTGGCTCTTGCCGAGCACTGGCGCCGCGAACTCAAGATTGTGTTTCGCAAGCGCAGTTCGAACAGGAGCTGAAGTGGTCTTCAGCGCATGGACGGAGTGGCGTAACTGTCGTCCCGCTTGAGCAGATTCTTTGTCCAGAACTTTGCTCGCAGGCGGGCTTTTGTGCACAGATTACCCGGCGCAGCATCCAACACCTGCCCTTCGCGGGAGCTTCACCCATTGCGAACGCAACCCATCAGGATTTGTTCATCACAGCGGTTCAGCCGCTGGCCATTTGCGAGCGACAAACGGGATCTCCGGTCGAGTTCCGCCGATGAATTGTCGTAAAATGGTTTGGCCTAAATTGCCAAAAGAAGGTGTCGTTATGACAATTTCCCGTATTCCTTCCGCTATCAAGCTTCGTACGCCCAAGGGCGTTTTTTCGAACGATCCGTTTGTCGACTTCAACGATCCCGAAAATGTGCGCGCCATGCGTCATGCCCTCGACCAGGTGGCGGCGCACCTCGGCAGCGAGTACTCGCTCATCGTTGGCGGCAAGCGCCTCAAGACCCCCGAGCGAATTCGCTCCATCAACCCGGCGCGTCCGGCACAAGTAGTGGGCATCCATCAGAAGGCCGGCGCGGCGCAGGTGGAAACCGTGATGTCAGCCGCGCTCCAAGCCTTCGAGTCGTGGAGAAAGACCACAGTCGAGGAGCGCGCCTCGCTGCTTCTGGGCGCTGCGGAGATTCTCCGCAGGCGCAGGTTCGAGTTCATGGCCTGGCTCACCTATGAGGTGGGCAAGAACTGGGCGGAGGCCGACGCCGATGTTGGCGAAACCATCGACTTCCTCGAGTTCTACGCGCGCGAAGCTCTGCGCCTGGCCGCGGCTGTCCCGCCGATTCAGTATCCCGGCGAGCGCGACGAACTCCTGTACATTCCGCTCGGCGTGGGCGCGGTGATTCCGCCCTGGAACTTTCCGCTGGCCATCATGGCCGGCATGACGTCTGCCTCCATCGTCGCAGGCAACACGGTGATTCTCAAACCGTCGAGCGATGCGCCGACCATCGCCGCACGCTTTGTCGAAGTCCTCGAGGAAGCCGGCATGCCCGACGGCGTGGTCAATTTCTGCCCCGGCTCCGGTGCAACCTTCGGCAACGCCATCGTGGAGCATCCCAAGACCCGCTTCATCGCTTTTACCGGCTCGCGGCCTGTGGGCCTTGAAATCCATCTGCGCGCCGCGCAGGCTCAGCCCAGGCAGATCTGGATCAAGCGCACCATCCTGGAGATGGGCGGCAAGGACTCCATCCTCGTCGCGGAGGACGCCGATCTCGACGCCGCCGTCGAGGGCGTGGTCGCATCGGCCTTCGGCTTCAGCGGCCAGAAGTGCTCGGCCTGCTCCCGCGCCATCATTGAAGATCCCATCTACGACGTTTTCGTCGAGCGCCTCCGCGAGCGCGTGGCCAAGCTAATCGTGGGCGACCCGGCAGCCAATTCCAATGTCGGCCCGGTCATCAACCAGGCCGCGCTGGATTCCATGCTGGGCTACATCGAGACCGGCAAGAAGGAAGGCAGGCTGATCGCCGGCGGCAACGCCCCCGCCAACGAAGCGGGAGGATTTTATCTGGAGCCGACGATCTTCGCCGATGTCGCGCCGAACGCCGTCATCGCGCAGGAAGAGATCTTCGGTCCCGTACTGGCGCTCATCAAGGTGGCGAACTTCGAAGAGGGACTGCGCGTGGCCAACAACACGGAGTACGGCCTCACCGGCGCGCTCTACTCGACGAATCGCGATCACCTCGATCGCGCGCGCCGCGACTTCCACGTGGGCAACCTTTACTTCAACCGCAAATGCACGGGAGCGATGGTGGGCGCGCATCCCTTCGGCGGCTTCAACATGAGCGGCACCGACTCGAAGGCGGGCGGACCGGACTATCTGTATCTGTTTACGCAGGCCAAGAGCGTAGCGGAAAAGCTGTAGGCTCCGTCCTACAGTCCTGCGAGACAATCTATAATCAAGTATTGAAAAGGCGCGGCAGAAGTCGCGCCTTTTCACGCCGGACTCAAATCGAGCCTGTCTGCTTTCCGGCATGGCTCAAACGTGAGCAATGACACTCCTGCGGAATCTTTTTGATGAACTATTCCGTAATGCCCATACTCTTGCAACCTATGAACTCGCCGAAGCGTTCGCCTTAATTTTTCATCCCATTTCTCAGGATTTCGACTGACTTCATGACAGCTCTGACATTCACAGTTGTGGTGCTGACGATCTCTCTGCTGGCCGGTATGCTCGGCGCGCTTACCGGGCTTGGCGGCGGGGTGGTTGTGGTGCCTGTGCTCACACTGGCGCTGGGCGTGGATATGAAATATGCCATCGGCGCATCGCTGGTCTCGGTCATCGCCACCTCCTCCGGCGCGGCCGCCGCATACGTGCGCGAGGGATACTCGAACATCCGCATTGGCATGTTTCTGGAGATCGCCACGACGATGGGGGCTATTCTGGGTGCGTACCTGACCAGCCGCGTCAGCACGCACGCGCTGGCCATCGTCTTTGGGCTGGTTCTGCTGCAGGCCGCTTACCTGTCGTTCAAAGGCGCGCCGGAGGACGCGGAGCGCGTTGAATCGGACGCGTTGGCCCGGCGGTTACGCATGGGGGGCAGCTACCCCGTCGCGGGCACGCTCCGAACCTACGGCGTGCGCAACGTACCCGGCGGTTTTAGCCTGATGTTTGGCGCGGGCGCGCTCTCGGGGCTGCTTGGCATCGGTTCCGGCGCGGTGAAGGTGATCGCCATGGACCGCGTCATGCGCATTCCCTTCAAAGTCTCCACCACCACGAGCAATTTCATGATCGGCGTGACCGCCGCAGCCAGCGCGGGCCTCTATTTTCACAACGGATACATCAATCCGCATGTGGCCATGCCGGTGATGCTCGGTGTTGCCACCGGCGCGCTGGTCGGCGCCAAACTGCTTGTGCACATGCACGTAAAGACGCTCCGCACCATCTTTGGCTTTGTCATTCTGGCCCTGGCGATTGAGATGATCGTGAGTGGCATCGGGGGGAGGGTGTAACCGATGAACGATCGCCGTCTTGAAGACATCATCGGCCAGCTCTTGCGCGCCGGGGTTCTGCTGTCTGCCGTCACGGTTCTTGCCGGGGGCATTCTATATCTTGCCGGGAATCACGCCGCCCAAGTCCACGATCACGTATTTGCCCCCGGCGGCCCGGATACACGCACGCTGGCGGGCATTGTGCGGTCGGCGGCGCACGGGGAGAGCGCGGGGATCATTCAACTGGGATTGCTGCTTCTGGTTTTAACGCCCGTGGCACGCGTGGCCGTTGCGATTGTGGGATTTCTGCTGGAGCGCGATCGCTTCTACGCAATGGTGAGCCTGATTGTTCTGGCGATCCTCACGTTCAGCCTGATGCACGTGACCTAACGCACCCCATGCGTGGGTATGGTCATTATGCAGATGGATAACGCCGCAATCAGCGCCGTCAGGCCGTCAGGCCGGATGCATTTTGCGCCTCAACTTCCATCTTGTGGCCGGCTTCGGCCGCGGCCCGTGCCAGCACCCGGTGATGAATGGTAAACAAGGCCAGTTCCAGCCGGTCGCCCACGCCGGTCTTATCGTAAATCGAACGCAGATAATTCTTGATCACCTGCTCGGTTGTTTTCAGCCGCAGAGCGATCTCGCGATTCTTGCAACCCTGCACAATGAGAGCCACGATGCGCATCTCTTTGGGCGTAAGGCGATCGCGGACGCGCGCGCCCACCATGTCGTCTTCGGGCGACTCCGGCTGCGCAGTCTGCGTTGGCAGCCAGGTATCGCCGGCCGCGACGCGGCGTACGCACTCGACCAGCGCCGTTCCGGTTACGTTGCGAAACACCACGCCGCGAAATCCCTGGCGCAGGAAGCTGGACGGGGTTTCGCTGTTTTCAATCACTACTACACCGCGGCTGCCGGTGGTCTCAAGCAGCATCGCGAGGCGCGCAAAGTCCGGCTGTAGCGAGGATGCAAACACCACAATCGCCCCGGGAAACGTGGTGATGGCATGGAACATACGTTCCAGGTCGGTGCATTGCGCAATAATGCGCATGTCCTCGTCCATGGCCAGAACCTTTGCAGTTCCGGCGCGGAAGATTGCTTGCGAATCCGCGAGGATGATCTTGTTCATCGTCTCTGCCCTTGGCGCCAAACCCCTTTTGGGAGAAATTCAACCATGCAAACCTTGCAACTCAAAAAAAATCCGGCATCCAGTGAACTTCTACGCGAGCTGTCTTCACCCCATCGTCCCTATCGGCTGAAAGGCCATCGCTCTTGGCAGTGTTCATTCCCGGCACACTGCTTACCGCCGAATCTGCTTCTTCGGCAACCCTCGGTATCGTCACAATTTTCAGGCTTCCCGGGGTATGTCTATGACCGAGCTTACCGCTTGTTGGCCTCCCGCGTCACGCGATCCTTTGCGCAGGGCCACGAAAGCCATTAACTAAAAAGGGACGGGCTGAATCAACACTTACCCGATGGCAAGGCCGATCCAGCCGGTGGTTGATGCGCCACGAACAGCACACTCGGGCTGCGAGCAGTCCCATCCTTTCGCCCAGAAGCCATTGATAGGATGGGACGCGGAGAGTCTTTGAAGGTGATCTAGCGAATCACAAGGTTTGCTTGCAACGGCGTATTTGCCGACGAATCCCCCACCATTACGTGAAATTCGCCCTGCGCCACATTCCACGCGTGAGCTTTCTCTGACCAGTAGGAGAACGCCCGTGCATCGAGCTTCACTTCAACCATCTTCGATTCGCCCGGCTTCAGCATGACCTTGCGGAAGCCCTTCAACTGCAATGGCGGCTCGTCGCCTTCGGCGATAGACGGAAAGCCAAGGTACACTTGCGCCACCTCGGCACCTGCACGTTTTCCTGTATTCGTTACCTTGAAGCTGACTGTGGCGCCGGCGGCTCCCGGCCCCTTACTCACCTTCAGCGCATCGAAGCCGAACTCGGTGTACGAGAGCCCGAAGCCGAACGGAAACAGCGGCGCAAGATGGTGCGCAGCGTAAGAGCGATAGCCCACATCCAATCCCTCGCTGTAATGCACCTCGCCGTTCACACCCGGATACTGCTCCGGATTGCTGGCCAGCGTGTCCTCCACGCTCCGCGGAAATGTGATGGGCAGCTTTCCGCTGGGATTCACCTTGCCCGTCAGCACATCAGCTACGGCGCGCCCGTCTTCTTCGCCTGGATACCATGCTTCAAGCACCGCGGAAACACTATCGATCCACGGCATCAGCACCGCCGAGCCGCTCTTCACAACGACCACAGTCTTCGGATTCGCCTTGGCGACGGCCTCGATCAGTTCGTTCTGCGCTACAGGAAGCTTCAGGCTCTGATCGCGCCCCTCTGTGTCCTGGTCGCCTACCATCACGATCGCCACCTGTGCGCGCTTTGCCGCCTGAACGGCTGCGTCAACATCGCTGCCATCCCAGACCGACAACCGCATATGCTGCCAATCCACCGCAGCATACAATCCGTCATCCGGAGTAATCGTGTACAGCGGGATCACGTGAGAACTGCCTCCACCGCCCGTACTCGGCCGAACAGCGTAGGGACCGATCAGTGCGACCGTCCGCGCCGTCGCGTGATCGAGCGGCAGCAGATTACCCTCATTCTTCAACAACACCATCCCCTGCTCGGCAATCTCACGCGCCACGCTGCCGTGCTCGAAGGCGGGAATCGGAACCGGTTTGGGTTGTGGCCCAAAGAGCCCGAACTCGATCTCCTTGGCAAACCGCCGCACCAGCATCCCGTCGATCGTGGCAAGGGGAACCCGCCCCGACTCCACGGCCTCTTTCAGCTTGCCATCAAAAAACCTACCCGTTGGCATCTCCAGATCGAGCCCGGCCAGCGCGCTTGCCACCGTACTCTGCGTTGCGCCCCAGTCGGAAATGACAAAACCGTCGAATCCCCACTCCTTCTTCAAAACCCCGGTCAGCAGAGGTGCATTCTCGCAGTTGTAGGCGCCGTTCACCTTCGGATAAGCGCACATCACCGATGCTGAATGCGCCTCCTCAATCGACGCTTCGAAGGCCGGCATATAGATCTCGCGCAACGTCCGCTCGCCGATCACCTCATTGACTGTGTGCCGCGCCGATTCCTGGTTGTTCGCCACAAAGTGCTTCACGTTGGCCAGCATACCGGTCGACTGGATGCCTTCAATATCCGCGACGGCGATCCGCCCGTCCAGGTAAGGATCTTCGCCAAAGCTCTCAAAGACGCGCCCTCCCTGCGGCACGCGCGCAATGTTGACGTCTGGCGCTTCAAACAACTGGCTTCCCAGCGAGCGCGTCTCTTCGGCCTCGAGCTTGCCGTACGCGCGCGCCAGTTCGGGATCCCAGGTAGCCGCGAGAGCAACGGGCGCCGGCATCGCCGTCGCCGGCTTCTGCGGCCCTGCTCCGCCCGGCCCAACGCCCGCCGGACCGTTTGTCATGTGCAGCGCCGGAATGCCAAGCCGCGGCAGGCCAGGAACCACACGAAAATCCGTAGCATCCTGGATTCCGTGCAACTGCGCAATCTTTTCGTCCAGCGTCATCTTCGCCACGATCTGCCGCGCCCGCGCGACGGCCTGCGCATAACTCACATGGGCCTGCTGCGCCAGCGCCGCCGACATTCCGGCAGCAAAAAGGGCCATGATCGTTGCGGTTATCCGCTTTTCCCGGAAAATACGTAAAGAAGAAGGAATGGAAGGAGACAAACTTTTCATTATGCCCTCGATGCAGAACGCTAATTCAGCCGGATATTACCATTCACACCGGTTTCGTGCAATTCGCAGCGCCCCACAATTCCTGCCGGTGGTAGGACCACTTGCGTCCAACAGGGTATGATGGTCTGCGCAGGCAATTCAATCTCTTGAAGAGGCAGTTCCGTGATTCGACTCAGGATTTCCCGCAACCACAGGGCACGTCTGTACGTGCTGGCCCTCATGTTCAGCTCTGGCGCGCTCCACGCGGCCAGCACCTGCAATCCCCGCGACTTCGGCGCCAAGGGCGATGGCGTCAGCAAAGACACCGCTGCGATCCAGCGCGCCATCGACGTCTGCGTGACCAAAGGCGGCGGCACGGTTCAACTCACCGCGGGCACGTATCTGAGCGGCCCCATCGTACTCAAAAGCAACATCACGCTCCAACTCGACAAAGGCGCCACGCTCCTCGGCTCGCCGGACCACTCCGACTATCCGTCCAAGATCGAATTCCGTCTTCCCGCCCTGCAGTCGCTGGTCAGCGCGACCAACGCCGAGAACGTCGCCATCGTGGGCAAAGGCACGATTGACGGCAACGGCGAGAGCTGGTGGCAGATGGCGCGCCACGTACACGACGCGGGCGTGATGGGCAATCCCCACCCCAGGCCGCGCCTCATCGTCTTCGACCACTGCAAGCATGTGCGCGTCGAGGGCGTGACGATTCAGAACTCGCCCTTCTGGCAGCTCGTGCCCTACTACTCGGACGATGTGCTCGTCCGCAACGTGCGCGTACTCGCGCCTCAGCACTCGCCGAACACCGACGCCGTCGATCCCTTTTCGTCGTCGAACGTGCGCATCGATCATCTCTACGCCGATGTGGGCGACGACGACATCGCCATCAAGTCCGGCGCCATCAACTCACCGGGCGGTGATGAGCCGGCGCGCAACATCACGATCACCGACTGTACCTTTCTGCATGGTCACGGGCTGTCGATCGGCAGCGAGATTGCAGGCGGCGCGCACAACATCGTCGCCGAGCACATCCATTTCGACGGCACCGACAACGGCATCCGCGTCAAAGCCAACCGCGATCGCGGCAATGACGTGAGCGATCTGGTTTTCCGCGACATCGACATGAAGGACGTGCGGAATCCGATCATCATCAGCGAATACTATCCGCACATTCTGCCGCCCTCGGGCGAGGTCAAACCGGCGCCGGTCGCGCGGCTCACGCCCCACTTCCACAACATCGTGCTTGAGAACGTGACCGCAAGCGGCGGCGCGATGGCCGGCGCGATCGTCGGTCTGCCGGAATCACCAGTGAGCGACATCGTGCTCAAAAATGTGACTTTGAGCGCCAAAACCGGACTTACCATCGGCTATGCCAATGTGACGGGGAAAAACGTGAAAGTAACGGCCGCAGAGGGCGAAGCGATCCTCAAGATGGCTGGCGCCAGCCTGACGCTGAAGTAATGCACGCAGGGCCGAGTTCTCGTGAACCCGGCCCTGCGCAGTTCCTATTCGCGCAGGTTCCCGTCTTATTGGTTCACCCCGCTGGCCAGGAATCCTCCATCCACCGCCAGAATCTGCCCGGTGACAAACGAGGCATTGTCGGAGGCCAGATAAACAACCGCTCCAACCAGTTCCTCGGTGTCGCCGAACCGGCCCATGGGCGTACGCATAAGCAACTCCTGACCGCGCGGCGTATTGTCGAGCAGCTTGGCGTTCAGCGCGGTGCGGAAGACGCCCGGCGCCACCGCATTCACCGTCACGCCCTTCTTCGACCACTCCACGGCCAGCGAGCGTGTCAGCGAGGCCACGCCGGCCTTGCTGGCGGCATAAGCTGCAACTTCGCTCAGCGCGACAAAGCTATTGAGCGATGCAATGTTGATGATGCGTCCGTAACTGCGCTCCAGCATCTGCCGGCCGAAGATCTGACATGCGCGCAGCGTGCCGGTCAGGTTGGTGTCCAGAATGCTGTACCACTCGGACTCGGGCATGTCGAGAGTCGAGACGCGCTTGATCATCCCGGCGCAGTTGACCAGGATGTCCACCTTCCCGAAGCGCTCGATCACGGCGTCGCGCACCTTTTCGAGCGACGCGCGGTCCGCCACATCCGAGGTCAGGCGCAACGTCTGCCGGCCCAGAGCCTCGATCTCCTGAGCAATCTCATCGACCGGCTGCTGGCGGCGCGAGGTAGCGATCACGTCAGCGCCCACTTCAGCCAGGCCGAAGCTGATGGCCCGGCCAATTCCCGATGTCCCTCCAACGACGACGGCAACCTTGCCGTTGAGGCTGAACAGTTCCGGTTTCATATGATCTCCTTGGGGAAACAAAGTTAAGATAACAGCGAACAGCCAACAGCAGACAGCGATCTGCTATTGGCTGTTCACTGGATACTGCCTGCTACTCTTCAGATGCCGTGGCCCAGGAACACCGGGGCGATGTGCCGATCGTACAAGTTCTCCGTCACATTTTTCGCGATCACGGATTCGTTGGCCTCGAGCAGATTGAGATAGCGCGGTCCCATCTTCGCGGCCACCTTGAAACCCACATGCAACAACTGACGCAGGCTCGGGTTGTAGGCCGGGTTGCTTTCCACGTGCCGCAGCGCCGAGGTGTATTGCTCCGAGGTCCAGCCACGCACAGCTTCGGCCGAGGGCAGCTTCCTGGGATCGATGTCGATGACGGTGGCGTAAGGCCCGCAGAGCTCCTCCATGTGCGCCAGCGCTTCGCCATAAACCTCTTTGGCCAGCGCCAGTCCTTCGCCGCCGGCTTCAGCCAGCCCGATCAGCTCTTCGAGCCAGGTGGTTCCCGCCGTCTTCAGGTGCACGCCCACGTTGAACCGCTTCATGGTGGCATGGATCGCGGGGTAGATCGAGAACTTGTCGCTGCCCGAGTGCACGCTCAGCTTCAGATTCTCCGGCAGCCCGTATTGCTTCACGGCATAGGCGATGGCCGCTACGTCAAGCGCCATCTCGCGCTCGAACTGCTTCGCGTCACCCACGTAATCCACGCCCTTGTTGAATCGTCCACTGAACTTCGGCGCGATGGTTTGAACCGGGATGCCCTCGCCGGCGATCGCGGCGAGAATGATCAGCAACTCCACGGGAGTCTGCGCGCGATCGGTCTCGTCCATCGAAACTTCGGGAATAAAGTTGCCCGCGCCCTTGGCATCCAGCACAATGCGGTAGACCTCACCGGCCTTTTTCACCGCAGCCAGAAATTTTCCGGCCGTCTGCGCAAGCAGCTCCGGCGTGATTTCAAAGGCCTGGTCCGCTCCAGCAAGTTCGATGCTTCCCCTGAGCTCGGAATGCCGCTTTACGAAGTTCTCAATGTCGGCCGCCGCTGCGGGCTGGCCGATAAAATCTGCCACGTCGAAGGTGAAAAAGTCACACGGCGCGAGAAACCGCTCCACCGTGGCGCCCGTGATGTGGTCGGCGTCGCAGAAATACGCATGCTTCCAGCCCAATGCCTTCACTGCGGCATCGGCCGCGGCACGCACGCTCGCGGGCTCCGAACCGATAATGTTGTGCTCGCGGTTCGACTTGTTCCAGACCGGCGCCACCTGGATTCCCTGATCGAGGGCCTTCATGCATGCCTGCAACTGCGCCTTGGCCTGGTGGGCGAAACGATCGCCCACGCCCACGGAATACTTGGTCAACTTCACTGCTCGATCTCCTTAAAAAAAATTGACTCTGCGCCTGCGCGCGGTGCATGGTTCACCGCGCTTGCGGGCACTCATAAAACTCCGGCAATGACGGCGTGTGTGTTCTTTGGCGAGCTGGCTCCGGCACTCGCCGGGAGCGCCTAAGCTGCGCCTTCAAAGCGGCTGCGATGCGCCCACAGGCCCAACCCCGGGTTGGCGACAAAAAAGATCTCTTCGCCGTCGACCTGGTTCCAGCCATGGCCGAGCTTCTCCGGATCGTATTTCTTCGCCATCACCTTAAGGTCGCCGTAGGCGAAGCCCACGCTCTCGACCTCTTCGCGGCTCAGATTCGCCGGGCACCAGGTAATTTTGAAGCGGCCTTCGGACGAACCATGAATCAGGTGCGCCGCGGCGCTCAGGTTGGCTGCCAGATCGGCGTTCTCTTTCACTGCCTTCAGCGTGGCCGGAGTGCCGCGATAGCCATACTTGCGGATCATCGCGTCAATGCCCTTGTCCTCACCGAATTCGTGCACGCCCGGCGCCAGAACAACCAGTTCGCCGCCATCGGCCAGCGCCATGCGCGTCCGATAGATGGCCTTGTTGCCGATCCAGGTGGAGTGGAATTCGCTGGGATCGAGAAAGACCACAGCCTTCTGGATCGGCCGGTCGAGCATCTCGAAGTTGACCTTCATGCTCAGATCCGAGGCTTTCAGGAAGCACTCGAGGTCGTCGCCGATGTAGAGGCCGCGCACGGCCAGGTTGCCGTCTTTGCGGCGTCCCACCACGGTCTGCACGTAGACGATCGGCGTCTGGCGCAGGAACTCGTCGCAGGCGCGGTTGAGCACGTTGCGAACCGGATTCAGGGCGCGGCCCATGATGCGCTCCATGCCGTAGACAGCGCCGAGATAGTGACTGCGGTTGATGCCTTCGCTGCCGCCCGTGCCAACGAGAATGTTCTTGGCGTGGTTGGCCATGCCGATGACTTCGTGCGGCACCACCTGACCGATGGAAAGAATCAGATCGAAGCCGCCGTGCGCGATCATCTTGTTGACCTGCGCCGGCCAGGTATAGCTCAGCTTGCCCTCGGATTGCTCCTCGATGAACGAGGCCGGCAACTCGCCCAGCGTCACGACGTCGGTGCGCCAGTTATGCGCATAAAAGAGGTTCTGCGGCATGTCGCCGAACATGTGCGCGATCTGGTCGGACCGCATGGGCGTGTGCGTGCCCAAGGCCGGCAGCACCGCCTTGAGCTTGTCGCCGTAGTACTCCCACGCAAAGCGCGTCAGTTCACCCGAGCGAGAGTGTTCGCGGCTCTGGTCGGGAGGCACCACCAGCACCTTGTTGCGCGCGCCCAGCTTGGCAAGGCTCTCCAGCAGCAGATCCTTGAGCTGCTGCATAGAGAGATCGGTGTCAACACTGCCAACGGAACAATAGAGACTCATAAGAAACCCACCTTCAGTTTGCATTGCGCGCCAGAGCGGCAGCCATCAAGCAAGAAGCGCCCTGCGCAATTTCGTCAACCTGTAGCCGGCAGATTATAGCCGCCTCGCGCAACTGCGGGCTACAAGCTCCCGGTTCGTCTTACAGCTTGTACGCCTTCTTGACCAGATCGTACGCCAACTGATGCGCCAGTTCGTGCGCTTCGTCCTGGTCCAGGCGATGCTCGGCCACCAGCCTGCCCAGGAACGCGCAGTCGATGCGGCGCGCCACATCGTGCCGCGCCGGGATCGAGAGGAACGCCCGCGTGTCATCGTTAAACCCTACTGTGTTGTAGAAACCTGCCGTCTCCGTTACCTGCTCGCGGAAACGCATCATCCCTTCAGGACTGTCATGAAACCACCACGAGGGTCCGAGACGCAAGCTGGGATAATGACCGGCCAGAGGCGCCAGTTCCCGACTGTACGTGGTTTCGTCGAGCGTGAACAGAACGATCGTCAGGTTCTTCTCGTTGCCGAAGCGATCGAGCAGCGGCCGCAAGGCGTGCACGTAGTCGGTGGCGCTGGGAATATCGCAGCCCATGTCGCGCCCATAACGCTCGTAGACATATTTATTGTGGTTGCGCACACTGCCCGGATGAATCTGCATCACGAGCCCGTCTTCGACGCTCATGCGGGCGTTTTCCGTCAGCATCTGCGCCTGGAAGAGGACCATCTCGTCCTTGCTGGCCTTGCCGGAGACGACTTTGCTGAAGAGCCTGGCGGCCTCGTCCGCGGGAAGATCGGCGGTCTGCGCAGTCAGGTGCCCGTGGTCGGTCGAGGTGCAACCCACCGCCTTGAAGCGCGCGCGCGCCTTCATCAGGCCGTTCAGATAGCCCTTCCAGGTCAGGGTGTCTTCGCCGGTCTGCTTGCCCAGTTCAACGATACCTTCGGCAAATCCCTTGAACTCGGGATCGACGACCGGATCCGGCCGGAATGCGGGAACGATGCGCGCCTTCCAGCCTGATTTGAGAATGGCCTGGTGGGACGTGAGCGGGTCGAGCGGCGATTCCGTCGTCGACAACACCTCAATATTGAACTTTTCGAAGAGCGTACGCGGCAGATACTCCGGCGTCTGTAATTTTTCAGCGATGGTGTCAAAGAAGCGATCGGCCGTCTTCTCGCTCAGCCGCTCCGTCAGCCCAAACTGCTCCTGAAATGCGTAGTCGAGCCACATCCGTGTTGGCGTGCCGCGGAACAGGTGGTAGTGGCTGGCAAAGATGCGCCACACCCGGCGCGGGTCTTTGACCACCGGCTGGCCGATCTCCAATTCGTCCATCGAGACGCCCTGGCTGTACAACATGCGAAAGATATAGTGGTCCGGCTGCACGAAGAGCGTGGCTGGATCGGGGAATGGCTTATTTTCAGCAAACCACGCTGCCTGGGTGTGCCCATGCGGGCTGATGATGGGGAGGTGGCGAACCTGGCTATACAGAGAACGCGCGACATTGCGGGCGTTCGATTCGGAAGGGAAAAGACGGTCTTCGTGCAACAACATGGCTTTCATTCTACCTCGCACATAGAGTTTCCCGGACGCATTGCGGCCATTGAGGTCAGACCACATTATACACTCCTCGCAGAGGCGATGCTTGCACACGAAGTCTTGCTCAGCGCCCTTAAGTTTATCGATCCAGAACCACTTTAAAGTGGTAATCTCGCAGTGACCCGGATTTTGAAAATTTTGAGATTCGCTAGAAGGTTTCTGGACTTATGCCGCGGGCAAAACAGGACGAGCAAACCACCCATCGCACCATGCAAGTGGTGAACCACATCCGAACTCTCATTGAGAACGGAACCCTGCAACCGGGCGACAAGATTCCGCCGGAGCGAGAGCTGGCGAGATCGCTCAAGATCAGCCGCGCCAGTCTTCGCACGGGCATCGGCTATCTGGCAGCCATGGGCGTCATGAAGATCCGCCATGGCGTGGGCACGTTCGTGGCTGACGGTCCTCCCGAGTTTGGCAAAACATCTTTGAGCCTGATGAGCGCCCTGCACGGCTTTCAGTCCTGGCAGATGTTCGAGGCGCGCATCATCCTCGAGAGCGATTTAGCGGCACTGGCTGCGGAGCGCGGCAAAGAGGAGCACCACGCCGCGCTGGCTGAAGAGGTTGCCGAGATGTTCGCCTCGATCGAAGCCCCTTCGAACTATCTTGTTCACGACGTGACGTTTCACCGCATCATCGCACAGGCTTCGGGCAATCCGATTCTGGCCGCCATCATTGAAACCATCACTTCCGCGCTCTACGAAAGCCGCCGCAAGACCGTGGAGCACTCCACCGACCTTCGGGAGTCTGCCGAGATGCATCGCGAGCTCTACCGCGCCATTCGCGCCCGTAAATCCGAAGAATCGCGCAACCTGATGGAGCAACACCTGCGCATGGCGCAAATCGCACAGGGCATGGAGAGGCCTTCGGGACGTAAGGCGTCGGCAGGCGGGGGAAGAAAGAAACTTCCGCATACCAAACATACGGCATGAATCCCCCGGATCGCATTCCATCTCCCATGGCACCGTCTCTCGCCTCGTGGCGCGCAGACAAGAATCTCTCGGCCCCAAAACGGTCAAGATAATTTATCTTTGTGGAATTTTCACAAGCATCCTGACAGGAGTTGTGAAGTCGAGCGGGCCTGCGCAGCAGCATCAATTCACTATCCTCCTTTCTTTCATGTGCGTAGCGGTCATTCGACAAGTGATCCAACCCCTATGACAAAGTCCATCCCGACATTTTTATAATAATTTTCATTTTTTGCGCCTTATAGGACCTCAATTTCCAAAGCAAAAATCGATTTTTCTATTGACAGCGTTCATCGCCGTATACGAAACTGGTCAGACTTCCAATGTGGTCGGACCACATGTACGATGCTGCGGATCAACGCGGCGCGGCTGCATTGCGGAGCAAAAAATGAAATTTGAGGAGGCATAAAGAGAATGAAGCAATTCTCCTTAAGCAAACTGTTTCAGCTGAGGCAGGCAACCCGGGTTAAGATGACCGGCCTGCTGGGTTTCGCCAGTTGGGTCGCAGTGGCGTTGTTGGTGATCGCCACGATGACGCAGCCAGGCGCCAACGCGCAGATGGCCGGCTACGGAGCTATCTCGGGCACAGTCACCGACTCGACGGGCGCTGTGATCGGTAGTGCAACCGTAACCGCAACTTTGATCTCGCAAAATACAAGCGCAACCCGCAACACCACCGGCGCCGGCGATTACACCATTACGCCGCTCACGCCCGGTGAGTACACCGTCACCATCACCGCCAAGGGCTTTCAGAAGTTTGTGCAACAGCACGTAACCGTCAATGCTCTGGCCACGGTCTCCCTGAACGTCACGATGCAGATCGGCGCCGCGGCACAGACCATCACCGTCACCACCGCGCCTCCTATTCTTGAAACCTCCGATGCCACGCTCGGCGCGGTCATGGACAACCAGATGTACTCCAGCCTGCCCCTGATGATGGGCGCGGGCGGCAATGCCGATCAGCGCCGCGCCTCCGACTTTGCGGCCCTCATGCCCGGCGTGCAGAACACCTACCCCGCATCGGACAACGCCAATTCGACAGACGCCTCCGGCGGCGTCAACGGATCCAACCCCGGCGGCGGCACAGCGGATATCTACATCGACGGTATCGACCTGCCCAGCCCGTTCGGCGTCGGCGATCCGCGCCCCACCTGGACGGCCTTCGGCATGGACTCGATCGATCAGTTCCAGGTGCAGACCATCGGCTATTCAGCGCAGTACGCCGGCCAAGGCGTGCAGAACTACTCAATCAAACAGGGCACCAACCAGATTCACGGATCGCTCTACGAGTACCTGCGCAACACGGTTCTTGATGCCTGGCCGACCAACAACAAGAATGTTCCCACCATCGTCGGTCTTCCTCCCGCGGGCGCCAAGTGCAGTTCTTCTGCCCTTTCTGGCTCTACCAGCTGGTGCGCTCTGGGTGGCGTCAAGCCCGAGGAGATCATGAACGAGGTCGGCATCGTTCTCAGCGGTCCGATCGTCAAGAACAAGCTGTTCCTCTTCTATAACTACGGCCAATACCGCTATCAGAAGGGCGCTCTGCCAAGCGTGCAGACGCTGCCCACCTACAACATGATGGGCTACGATAGCAGCGGCAGCCCCGCGGCATACGCTGATTACACCGGCTTCCAGGCGTCGCAGGTAGCTGCCGGTAAGACCCCGCAAGGCATCTACGATCCCGCGTCACAGATTGGCACGATATCCGGTGAGGCGGCCTGCCAGAACGACTGCTACCGCACACCATTTGCCAACGACCAGATCCCGGTCGCCCGTTTCTCGCAGGCAGCGCAATATATCAACAAGTTCCTGCTGCCCATCGAAAGCGGCGTCAACCAGTCGCAGTACTTCAACAACGTCGCCTATGGCACCAGGCAAGGTCTGTCGAACTGGTACCAGACAGGGCGCCTGGACTACAACATCAACCCCAAACATCAGCTCAGCCTGATCGTTGCCTTCGGGCGTCAGGCTTCAACCGGTCCGAACTCGGGCGGAACACTTCCACCGCCGTTCAACACATCGCAGAGCTATCACCCCGTAACCAACGTCGACATCCTCAAGGACACCTGGACCATCAGCCCGCACATGGTCAACCAGTTCGCCATGGGCGTGGATCGCTACAAGAGCGTCTCGGTGACGCCGGACATGGCGTCCATCTACTCGACCACGAACACCGGCATCCTGAACATGCCGCAGGGACAGGCCAGCTTCTTCCCTGGAATCAAGTGGTCGGGAACCAACAGCCCCGGCACGTGGGCAGGCTACAGCTTCAACTCGAAGTCAGGCGCCAACTTCACGTTTGTGGATAACCTGCAATGGGAGCTGGGAAAGCACAGCCTTGCGCTGGGCGGCCAGTTTCTCGATACCGAATACAACCTCGTCAGCCCGCTCACCTACTCTTCTCCGATGGCGTTTACCTTCGCGAGCTCGCAGACCGCCGGCTACGACAGCAGCGGCAAAGGCATCGCCAACTCCGGCGCGGCCTACGCCAGCTATATGCTGGGCGCGGTTAACACCAGTTCGGTCACCGTGGGCGTGCCCGAGTTAAGCCCACGCTGGTATGACCCGTCGTTCTGGGCTCAGGACAACTACAAGGTCACCTCGAATCTGACCCTGAATCTTGGCCTGCGTTGGGATATCTGGACCCCCATCGTGGAAAAGAACAACAATTTCACCTGGCTCAACCCGACCGGAAACAATCCTGTGACGGGCAACCTGGGATCCTTCGCCGCGGCCGGCGGCAACACCTCCGATGGATGGCACACCGGCGTGCGCAATCTCTCCGGCACGTGGTGGAAGAACATAGCGCCGCGTTTGGGCTTGGCCTATGCGATCAACAGCAAGACCGTGTTGCGTGCCAGCTACGGACTCACCTTTGCCCGCGGCAACTGGGTTTCCGACCAGGGGCAGCACGGATCTCCTTCCACCACCGGTTTGAATCCGGCGGCATCACTTCTGCCCACGATCGCCACCAACCAGCCTGCCTTCTACTGGGACGCTTCGGCCTGCACCACGGCGAACGGCGGGAACGGCGCCGGCATGTCGGGCGACACCATCACTCCTTGCGGTTGGACCGGATCGTTGTCCGCGCCTTCTTCAACCCTGCCCAGCGGTGTTTCGATGGCTGGCTACGGCGCCGTGGAAACAAATACGGCCAAGGGCAAGAACGGCGTTTCTCTTATCTACTGGGATCCGCACTATGGTGGCCGCGCGCCAGAGTACGAAAACTGGTCGTTCGGCATCGAGCGTCAGATCACCAACGATATGTCCGTCTCTGTCAGCTACGTCGGCAGCGAAGGTCACTTCATCCAGACGAGTGCAACCGGCACTTACTGGAACAACAAGCTCCAGGAATCGTATGCGGCCATGGCCGGTTTCTCGCTTCCGTTCAACTCCTCCGGACCCACCGGAACCACGTACCAGCCCTGCACAGGCGCCGACTGCCAATACACCCTGTTGACGCAGAAAGTGGAGGTAGCTCCTACCGCCATCGCCCAGGCGCAGGGTTTTGGCTTCACACCGCAGAACCCGTATAGCGCTGCCTCTGGACAGAGCTACTACTCCAACAACGCGGTATCTGGGTATTTCACGCCCTTCCCGCAGTTTGCCGGAGTGGGTTCGGCCACCAGCTTCGTTGGCAATGAGAACTACAACGCATTGCAACTCGTCGCACGGCAGCGGCCGGCGCATGGCTTGAACTGGATGGTGGCTTACACCTGGTCGAAGTCGATCGACGACCTGGGCAGCTTCCGTACCTACGACAATCCGCGTCTG
>JAJYFA010000071.1:324-19371 GCA_021790995.1 Acidobacteriota bacterium | reverse complement strand
GAGAGGCTGGCAAGTGCCCGCGTGGATGCGCGATCGCAGGCTCGACTCTTCGAGATCCCCGGTCCCCGAAAGCGAGGGCCGGGGGCACCACCAACTGGTTACAATCTCACATGAGATCAGGGCCACCGCAATCCGGTGCGCCGCGGACTGGCCGCAAAACCGGAGGATTGGAAGTGGTCGAGCTTTCGCCACTATCAAACGGGCATGCGCGGAGCCGTGGAGATCGAATCGGAGCGGACAGCCAGGCAGAGAGGCTGGCAAGTGCCCGCGTGGATGCGCGATCGCAGGCTCGACTCTTCGAGATCCCCGGTCCCCGAAAGCGAGGGCCGGGGGCACCACCAACTGGTTACAATCTCACATGAGATCAGGGCCACCCGCCGTTTGCGACCCCGGATTGGCTTGCTTCCACCGGAGAGCATGACCGCTTAGCATGAGTGCCGAACCGCGAACAACCGACAGGCGAAAGGCACCACGCTCACCCCACGATGCCACCCTGTTAGGAACACCTCAACATTCTCAAGCAAAACCTCGCTAAAGGGTTTCCTTGTTTGGTCCAGAGAATTTCAGTTTGGAAATCCGAGTTTCGGACTCTTTATTGACAATTGCCCCTGACAGCGACGGCACTGATAATGAGACTTTGGGTTCTTCTGCAAACGTTTTTCTCGAAAGGCTTCCATGGCACGCAGAGCGCGGAATTTGTCTCCGATATTTCTGTCCGAACTTGAGTTTCCCGAAGCGCCTGATGAGCCGGGTGTTTACCGCAAACCGCCAGGAAAGTTAATTGCATTTGGATGGTATGGTGGAAAATTCAGCCATCTGAATTGGCTTCTTCCTCTCCTTCCGGAGTGTCACCACTACTGCGAGCCATTTGCAGGCTCAGCAGCCGTGCTTTTGAATCGAGACCCATCACCCGTAGAGACGTACAACGATATTGACGGCGAAGTTGCCAACTTCTTCAGAGTGCTTCGTGACCACAAGCAGGAGCTTGTTGAGAAGATCGGCCTCACCCCATTCGCCCGCGAAGAGTTTTATAAGGCGGTGACGAAGAATCCCGTTCAAGTGGGGGACCAGATTGAGCGTGCAAGGCTCTTCTACACCCGAGCGCGTCAAGCTCGCACAGGTCTCGCACAGACAGCCTCACTTGGCCGATGGGCGAATTGTAAGAACACAAGCCGCGCCGGAATGTCTGGAGTCGTGTCCCGTTGGCTTGGGGCAATCGAGGATTTGCCACATATAGCAATGCGGCTGATGCGCGTACAAATTGAAAACCGCCCCGCGAATGAAGTCATCCGCCTATATGACGACAAGAATACGCTGTTCTATTGTGACCCGCCGTATGTTCACAATTCGCGCACTGACAAGAAGGCTTACGGTTACGAGATGGTTGATGCCGAGCATCGGGAGCTTGCGTACACGTTGCATCGGTGCAAGGGGAAAGTTGCCATTTCAGGTTATCGTTGCGATTTGATGGACCAACTGTACGAGGGTTGGAAGCGGATTGATGCGCCTGAGAAGATGTGCCACTCCGTCAAGAAAAACAGGACGGAAGCTCTTTGGGTCAACTTCTGATTAGGAGCTTTCAATGTCTCACCAGATTAATGCAAGCGAAGCGACAAAACTCCTGCAAGAGTTGTTTGAGTTGGCCGAAGAAGACTATAGAGAAAAGGCCCCGACCACTCTTCCAGAGGATGTCGTGAACGCTACAGGGCGACTGTTTGAGTCCAAAACCCAAGCATACCGGGAAGCCTTGGTTGGGTGTGCGGTCGCTCGGATCGTCAATCAGGACATCGACATCAGACTCCCCGCAACCAAAGACGGCGAAAATGCCTTTAGCGGTCGCGTTTTGGCTGACTTCACGGTCACTCCGTTTCTACGTGAACGAGCCGTCCCAATATCTGCATCGCCGTATCTCTCAGCTCTTCGTGGTGGCGCAAAATTCATGAAAGGTGGAGAGCCACGGGTTCAAGGTGACCAAGCGGGCTTCGATGCGTTGGTTATTGTGGTCGATTATCTGCGGACTCTTCCAGCCGATGAGGCCAAATACTACTTGCGTTTTCTTCTCCGCCAGTTCATTGAACTGCGAGAGTCAAGTTCAATTGCTCTCAAGAAGATTGCAAAACCGAATCTTGAGCAGCTCACGCGACTAATTGGAGGGTTGCTGACGGTTAAGAGCGGTGGACGGATTCCCGCCATTTTGGCGACGGCGCTTTTCCAAACTATTAGCGAGTGTCACGGTCTGGGATGGGAAATTGACTTCCAGGGAATTAATGTCGCAGATAAGTTTTCAGGCGCAGTGGGCGACATCACAATCCGCAAGGGCGGCACCATCATTCTTGGCGTTGAGGTTACGGAGCGCCCAATCGACCAAGCAAGAGTGGCGTTGACGTTCAATCAGAAAATTTCTCCGAGCGGTCTGAGTGATTATCTTTTCGTCATAACGACCAAGCCAGAAAAAGAAGCAATTGATGCTGCTCGCAACTATACGGGAGTTGGGCACGAAATGAACTTCGTGCCACTCGCTCCGTGGCTTATTCACAACCTTGCTACGGTAGGTCCAACGTGTCGGGCGATATTTCAATCGAAGGTTATCGACCTCATTAGCGTCCAAGGCACATCCGCTGACCTTCGTGTGGCGTGGAACAATAAGATGGACGAAGCTCTCGGAGTTAAATCGTGATCGTAGAAGATACATGCCGACGACTCCGCGCTATGGTCTTTGCTCAATCGCGTGACTTGCAACTCCCTCTTTCAGCCAGCCATATCAGGCGCTGACGGGTACATAGCTGTAAAGAGTCTCCCGGCTTATGCCAAACTCCCGAGCTAGGACGGCTTTCTTCTCACCGGCTGCCACGCGCGCCCGAAGCTGCATGACGCGCTCTGGGGTCAAGGACGGCTTCCGGCCCCTGTAGACGCCCGCTTTCTTCGCAAGAGGCGGGTGTCCCAGCCAAGCTTTTTCTGGATGTTCGAGTTCCCACCGATGGGGCACCCCCGGACGTGGAACGGCCGAGACTCCAAGAACTCAGGGTGCGCCACCCGCCATGTCATTCCCCACGGCTTTCCGCTGCGCGGTGCAAGCCATGAGCGATAGCCCCCGGATGGTGTCTATTTGCCGCCAGCAGCAGCCGGCTCTGACAGGTACATTTCAAATTGCGCCAGAATCCGGTTGTAGAGGCTCGTGCGCACGTCCCCTCCCAGTAGCGAGTGCGTCTTGCGCGGGTAGATCTGCAGGTCGTAGGGAATGCCGGCCTCGATCAGCTTCTGCACAAACTGCACGGTGTTTTCGAGGTGCACATTGTCGTCGCCGGTTCCGTGCGCGATGAGCACGCGGCCCTTCAAGTGCGTCGCCGAATTCACCACGGAAAAGTCTCGATACGCGTTGGCATTCTCCGTGGGAAGGCCGAGGTAACGCTCAGTGTAGATGGAGTCGTAGTCGTGCCAGTCGGTGACGGGCGCCACGGCGACGCCGGCGCGGAAGCGGTCCGAGTGCGTCATGGCGTAGAGCGTAAACGTGCCGCCCCAGCTCCAGCCCCACCAGCCAAGGCGCTTCGGGTCGAGTTGCGGATATTTGTCGAGCGCGGCATCGATCACTGTCAACTGATCCTCAAGCTGCACCGGCCCGAAGTTTCGAAAAGCCGCCTGTGCAAAGGCGCGCCCGCGGCCGCCCATGCCGCGATTGTCGGCGCGGAGTACCGCGAATCCATGTGCCGCAAGCACGTTATCGAAGAGCAGGTTGCTCTTCCATTGATTCACGGCCTCCTGCGCGTGGGGTCCGCCGTAGGGGTTCACGATGAGCGGAACGGTGGCGGGATCCGCCGAGCCGGAGGGCATCAGCAGCGTTGCATAAAGCGTGGTTCCATCGTGCGCTTTCACTTCAAATTGCACTGGCGTCTTCACACGGTAGCCGTCGAGCGCATGTGTCTGCCAGAACACGCGGCAGTTCTCGGCTGACGCCGGCTCCGCCGCGACGTGGCAGAGGCGGACGACCGGCGTCGTGGCGCGGGTCGAGTACGTATCGGCAAAGACGCCGCCATCGGGCGAGAAGGTGGCGTCGTGAAAGCCTGCGCCGGCGCTCAACTGACGGCTTTCGCCGTTAAAGTTGACCTCCCAGATCTGCTGCTCCAGCGGGTTGCCCTGGTTCGATGCGTAGGCGACCAGCTTGCGCGCGGGGTCGACGCGGTAGACATCGCTCACATCGAAATCGCCGTGGGTGAGCTGCTTTTCGAGTTTAGCTTCGCTGGCGAGCGGCTTTGCCTGGTTGTAGCTGTAGAGATACAGATGGGTGTGGCCGTCGCCCCAACCGGTGAGGACAATCGCGCCACCCTCCACGGACACGTCGTAATCCTCGTCGAGAAACTTAGCATCGTCGATCTCCAGCATCTTCCGCGTCGCGCCGTAGTTCGTTTCGGCGAAGAACACTGCGCGATGTTTGTGGTCGCGGCTGACGGCTTCAATCCAAACTGTGTTGCGATTCACCCAGCCGAAGCGCGGGAGGTAGTCGCCTTCCTGGATTGGAAGATTCACCCAGGCAGTCTTGCCGCCTTTGGCGCTCACCACGCCCACGCGCACCGCGGGGTTCGAGTCGCCTGCCTGCGGATAGCTTTGCCACGCCACCTGCGCGTGGCTGGGAATCCAGTCGGTGATCGGATACCGTGGCACGGCGGTTTCGTTTGTCTGCAGGTAGACGATATTCTTCGAATCCGGCGACCAGAAGTAGTTGCTGCGCGTATCCAGTTCTTCTTCGTAGACCCAGTCCACCTCGCCGTTGAGGATTGCATCCTGCGTGCCGGCTGCGGATCTGGGCACTGGCGCCAGCGTGATTGTGGGGGTGCCGGGTTCGCGAAGATGAATCACCGAAAGCTCGTGGTCGCGAATGAAGGAGACACTTGAGCCGTCGGGCGAGAACTTGGGATCGTCGCCCGAAGCGGCGCCCGCAGAGCCGATCTGAATGCCGGTGCTGTTGTAAAGGTTGTAGAGCCAGAGGCGGCCGTCGGCGTCGAATAGGAGGTGAGCTGAGTCCGGCGCCCACAAAAAGCCAGCCTTGTTGTAGCGCTCACGATGCGCGCGATCCTGTTCGGTGCCGTCACCGCCTTCCAGCGGCCTCATCTTTGCGGCGCTCACCATCACGTGCACCTTGCCGGTCGCAGGAGCCACATCCATCAGCTCGCCGCCGTCGAGATACGCCAAGTGCCTGCCGTCGGGAGACCATTCCAACTGATTGGGCGCCCTGGGAGCCAGAGGACCGTGCGCAAAGATCGCCTCGACAGAGAGTTCCTTGTTCTGCGCCTGCGCCGCACGCGGATGCGAAGCTAGAGACCATGCAAGGAAAAGGGCAAAAATGAGAGCAGTGATTCGCGTCAAAGGAACTTCCTCCTGAAGCTGGATGCGAGAAAGCATCCCGGCGGGGTGCTATCTGGCCGCGAAGAATACCTGCGGGACCCGGAGAAAAGTCTAAATCAATCCACTGGCCATATTGCGCGCCTTACGCGGACGGTGTATGTTCCGTGGATATGCACTGGGCAAGACCGGAAGAACGACGCGCATTGGGCCGGGCGCGCCGCAAGCAAATTGGTCGCCACCAGCACGACGCCTTCGAGGGCAAAGCGCGCCCAGTTCCGCCGCTTGTGCTCATCGAGCGGTCCATGCGCGGCCGCGTGCCATCGCTCATCGCCTTGAAGTACGAACTGATGGCCGAGTCGCCTTTCGGCTATTTTCGCGGCACGGTGCCGGTGATGGCAGCCGGCCTGGCCCAACTGCCCTCCACGGGAATCGACTGCCAGCTTTGCGGCGATGCGCATGTGCGCAACCTTGGCGCCTATGCCGCGCCCGATGGCCGGCTGGTCTTCGACATCAACGACTTCGACGAAACCGTTCGCGGCCCCTTCGAATGGGATCTGAAACGCATGGCGGCATCGTTGATACTGGCCGGGCGCTCCGCCGGGCATAAGGATGGCTCTGCGCGGAAAGCCGCCATCGCGTGCGTTGAGCGCTATGCTGCGCAGATGCGGGCATTCGCGCAGATGCCGCAGCTCGAAGTAAACCGGTTCCAGGTGCATCGCATTGGCCTGGCAAAACCCGTGCACGATGCTCTCACCAAGGCCGAGCGGGCTACGCTCCAGCACGCACTGGAGCGCCTGACGGAACCTGCTTCCGCGCGCCCCGGCGCCCCGCGCCGATTCAAGGAAGACAAACCGATGCTCGTGCGCCTCACCGGAACCCGCGCCGCCACCGTGCTGGCCTCGCTGGGCCCTTACCGCGAGATGCTGGAGCCGCAGCGCCGCCATCTGCTGGAGTTTTACCGGCCGGTGGATGTGGCTTTCAAAGTCGTCGGCAACGGATCGGTGGGTCTGCGCGATTATTGCATTTATTTCGAAGGCAACGGTCCCGCCGATCCGCTCTTCCTGCAGATCAAGGAAGAGCCGGCTTCGACCTATGCGGCGTATCTCTCCGACGCGCACTTGCCGGCGCACAACGGCCAGCGTGTGGCCGAAGGGCAGCGCGCCATGCAGGTCCAAACCGATCCGTTTCTAGGCTGGACGCATATTGGTGGGCGGCACTATCTCGTTCGCCAATTGAACGACCACAAGGGATCGATCGAGATCGAAGACCTGGCCGGGGCAAACCTCAGGGCCTATGCCGAGGTCTGCGGCGAGTTGCTCGCCCGCGGTCACGGCCGCTCCGGCGATCCGCTGGTGATTGCCGGCTACATCGGCAACGGCGGCGGCTTTGCCGAAGCGATTGCCGCCTTTGGTGTTGCCTACGCCGACCAGACCGTGAAGGACTGGGAGCAGTTGAAAAGCTCAGGAAGAGCAAAGACTAAGAAGTGAGGGAGCAGGCGGAAGCTTCGAGCAACGCCGCCGATCCAGCCTCCATTTGCCGAGAGCACGGCTCTTATCTTGAAGAGCCTGACATGACGCGCCAATCCCCCGCTCACCGCCGGTACACATCGTAGCCGCGCAGATGCGCCGCCGGCGTAAACTCCCGCATCAGCAACTGCATCAGGGCCGCGCGATCGGGCGTGGGGTCTCCTTTTGTCTGCACATCCGTCTTCACAATCAGCCAGCGAATGTTGTGCGTGCGCACCAGCGCCGCGATCTCGGCCGACGAATAGGGATCGATGGTGGGATCGAAAAACGGCACAGGGAAGCGTGGCGCGCGGCCGGTGGCAAAATAGAATGGCTCCTCGCCGGGAACGAGAACGATTCCGTCGTCGAAGGGAATGTCGGCCTGGGCGTAGCGCAGCAGTTCGTCGATCTCCGGCACGAACGGCCCCGGTGTGGCCAGGCCGGCAAGCGCGGGAAACGCAGAGTGCACCGCGGGTCCGTCGGGAAGCGAGGCGTAGGAGAGCCGCTCCTCGCTCGCCGTGTAGAAGCCTCCGCAGACAAAAAGCGTGACGGAGATGAGCGCGGCCAGTGCGGGCGTGAACCATCGCGCGCTGCCCGCGCGAGCGGCGAATGCTCCAAGAACCGCCAGCAACTCGGCGATCAGCAGAACGAGCAGCGGCCAGATGCCGTAGCTCGATCCCCAAAGCTGCTGCGACAGAAACGTTCCATGAATTGCCGCAAGCAGCAGCAAAGGCAGAAACAGCCGCAGAGACGGCCGGCGCCGCAGCGCGAACAGATTCACAAGCGCCAACACACCTGCCAGCAGAAGCGCCAGCGGCCAGAGCGCCAGCAAGGCGTCGCCGCGATCGTCGGCATCCTCGTAAAGCAGGAGCGAGAGAAACGTCCAGACGAACGGCGCGGCCAGCAGCGCGAAGGCGAGGACGCGCGTCCAACGTCTTTTGCTGTTTCCTGCGCGCAGCAGGAGCAGAGCGCCAACCACACACGGCAACATCCACGCCAGCTTCGGGTCGTCGTAGACGCTGAGCATTGGGCTGAATCCCGGCAGGCGGCGCTGTCCCGCGTATTGAATTGTCCAGTGGAGATAATTGCCGAGGCCGGCAGTCCATGCCAGCGCCAGCACTGCGGCGGCCAGTGACACGCTCGCGCCGGCAAGATACGCGACGAGTGATCGCACACTCGATGCATCAGCCGGCGCCTCTCCGCGGAACAGACACTTCAAGGCAAGCACGGCCACAACCGCTCCAACTGCCGCAAGAAGAAACGGCAGGCCCATATTCTGCTTGAAGAACAAGGGGACGCACGCCAGCGCGCCGGCAGCGAAGGCAAGTGCTGCGCTCCCTCTCCGCTCGACCTGAAGCCAGAACCACAGCGCAACCAGCAGCCAGAAGCCGCAATCGCAGTCGTACTCGGGATTAGGCACGATCGAGTAAACACCCAGGAAGGTGAGCGGCGCGGCCAGCAACAAGGCCAGTGTCCACGCGGCGGCAACGCGCCCGCGCAACAGGCCGAGCGCGGTCCTCCACGCCAGCACGGTTCCTAGCCCGCCAATCACTGCGACGTAGAGAACATGATGGAAGATCACGCGGCCTGTGAGGCGAATGATCGCGGCTTGAAAGAGAAAGGTGAGCGGCGCATGCGCCAGTGGGAAGTCGCGGTAGGGAACCTGGCCGAGAGCGATGCGCTCGGCGGTATTGAGGATATAGCTGAGATCGAAGAGAGCGGCGACGTGCGCGTTCTGCCACAGCACCACGCCGGCGGTACATAAGAAAAGCACTGCGCCCGCGATCCAGTCGCGAAGCGTCCAGCGCCGCCCGATGGTTTCGGGATCCTGCGATTCCGATTGGTGGGGTTCAGACTTTCGATTTACCATCCGCGACGATAGTAATAGGCCCAGCAGGGCGCTGAGAAGATCGCCATGAGCAGGGCAACGAACCAGCCCACCACGGTCCAGCCGAGGAAGACGTTCAGCAGCAGGATTCCCGTGGCGTTGTGCGTGTGCCGCACGGCGGCAACGATGGCGGGGAGGAAATAGACCACGCCGCAAAAGATGAGGAAGTGCATAGACGCCTCCATTCCAATCCGCACATGGGTACGCAGACCGCACTGTAGTGGTTCCTGGTTTCCGGGCATTTGCCCGCAGCATAGAAGAAAACCGGCCTTCACGGCGAGCAGGCTGCGAAAGACCTCCAACCGCGAGATACTGTTCAAAGAGCGAGTCTTGCGCCGCGTTTCAATGCACGCGTATACTCCCCTCGTCGCCAAAATAGAAGAAGGAGATCTCATGCATAAGATCAAATTTGACCGCCTGGTTCGTAGCGGTCTTGTTGCCGGTATTGTGGAAGTGGCCTTGGGTCTGCTGGTGAACGGCGTCATTCTGTGGAAGCTCTGGTCGAATGACATGATCTACCTGAGCCGCACCGAGTTTTTGAACACGGAATGGTTTGAATTCAGCATTCTTTGGCTCATCTTAGGTTTTCTCTCGATCTGGATCTATGTTGCCCTGCGTTCGCTTTTGGGTGCGGGCTGGAAGACGGCAGTCTACGCCGGACTCACGGTGTGGGTGATCGGTGTTCTGCTGCCCAATGCCAACTTCATGACCGTGATGGGCCTCTTCTCCAAGCACCTTACCCTCTACACCACCGTGGGCGGTCTGGTGCAAGTTGTCGCAGGAACAGTCGCTGGCGCCTGGCTATATAAGGATAAGTAATCGGAATCCACCAAATGCAGAGGACCACGTGAGGTAATGAAAGCGGTCATCGTGTGACTGCTTTGGGCCTGTCCGTACCGTCTCCGCAGATGCGGACAGGTCTTCTATGTCTTGTAGCCGATCGATTCCGGTCGCCTGAATCGGCTGTCCCTTCTACAATGAGTCGGTATGACGACGGCTGTCCGATCGCACGCAAAAATCAATCTGGGGCTATATCTTGGCGCGCCTCGCGAGGACGGCTATCACTCCCTCATCACAGCCTATCAGACACTGCAAGTTAATGATATAGTTACAGTTAATGCAACACACTCAGACGAGACCAAACTCCGATTGACCTCCAATGACGCCCGCGTTCCGACCGACGCGCGCAACACAGCCTGGAAGTTTGTCTCCCAGGCTTTGGAGGAGATTGGCGTCAAGGCGAACGTTCATATTCACATTGAAAAACGCCTTCCCGTGCAGGGCGGCCTTGGCGCAGGATCGGGCAATGCTGTGGCGGCGCTGGTGGGGCTGCTTCGGGAGCTTGAACCGGCAGGTCAACAGGTCAGCAGCCAGTCAGCCCAATCAGGACCGGAGTGCTCGTATGCGCGCTGGCTTGAAGGTGCCGCGCGCGTTGGCTCCGACGTCCCGCTCTTTCTTGTCGGCGGACTGGTTCTTGGAGAGGATCGTGGGCAGCAGGTCGCACCGCTTCCTGACATTGAGCCCACTTGGTGCGTGATTGTGGTTCCCAGGGTCGGCGTCTCCACGCCGCAGGCCTTTCGCGACTGGGACGCTCTTTGCGCCGCCGAGGGTTTGACCCCGGAGGCAAGTGCCGATAGACTAAAAGAGTTGAGTCGGGCTTACGCCGCAGCCTTCCTGGATGATTCCGAGAGGATGCGCGGAGCAGGCTCCTCCGGTGTCTTCTCCATGGGAGAAGACCTGGCCAGACCGCAAGAGACGAAACACGAGTCTGGGCTTGTCCGCACCGGGATCACGAGCTGGATCGAGAACGACTTCGAACGTGTTGTCTTTCCCCAGCATCCCTCCCTTGCCGAGATCAAGCGTCTTCTTGCGGCCGCAGATACGCCGGAGGCAGCTCTGTATGCTGCGCTGTCAGGGTCCGGTTCGGCGCTTTTCGGGTTGTATTGCACCCGCAGAGATGCAGAGTTGGCGCAAGATCGAATTGAAAGACAGTCTCCAGCGCTCAAAGTGCGGAACACTGTGCTGACAAGCACGCTGCCGCGCAGGGCGTATTGGGAACAGATGGTAGAAAGCAGCCGGTAGCTCGTAGCCGGCAGCCAAAAGCTTCGTCCTGCGGGATCGAGATTTTCGCTCCAGCATAAACGAGCTGTAAGCTTCATTCTGCAAGCTGTCCGTGACAGTCGCTCGTTTGCCAAGCGAGACTCTCGGACGGCTGGCGAAACAGGTTTGCTGGGCGATCGTTCAATGGTAGGACAATGCCCTTTGGAGGCATTTATCCTGGTTCGAATCCAGGTCGCCCAGCCAGGAAGACAGCTACTAGGTCTCTGACCGCGTGAAGTTGTACCAACTCTGGGTGCCCCATCCATGCGGCGTACTTGTTTTTGCCGCATGGGTGGGAAAGCACAGAATTATGCGGTCAGAGACCTAGCCGCTAGCTTCTAGCTCTTTCCGATGGCGGGCGGGATTTTCGCTGTCGGCAGAAATGAGCTAGAAGCTAGAAGCATGCACTAGGAAACGCAGCCATTGCCAACCAGCATGGAGGTGCTTCAGATGGAAGTGGAAACATCGACGGTGACATTGGAAGAGCAGAATCCGGGGCAGCCTGCTCTGGAAAAACTCGCCAGCGGCAAGGATGCGCATAAGAGCGTGTCTGGGGATGGCTCCAGGGCGAAAGACTCGAGGCAGGCGCCGGCGACGGAGCGCAAGAAGCCTGGAAGACTCAGCGACGATAAACGCTTCAAGCTGTTCTCCGGAACCGCGAATCCGCGACTCGCCGAGGACGTGGCAAAGCATATCGGTGTCACGGTCGGCCAGGTTAAGCTACAGCGTTTTGCCGACGGCGAGGTCTACTTCCAACTGCTGGAAAATGTGCGCGGTGTGGATGTATTTGTGGTGCAGCCCACCTGCTATCCGGTGGATCAGCACCTGGTCGAGCTGCTCATCATGATCGATGCGCTCAAAAGGGCCTCGGCGGCCCGCATCACGGCGGTGGTTCCCTACTATGGGTATGCCCGCCAGGATCGCAAGGACCGTCCGCGCGTGGCCATCAGCGCCAAGCTGGTTGCTGATCTGCTGACCACCGCAGGCGCCAACCGAGCGTTGTTCGTCGACCTTCACGCCGCACAGATTCAGGGTTTCTTCGATATTCCCGTCGATCACCTGTTCGCCAGCCCTGTTCTAGTGAGCTACTTCCGCGAGCTGAACCTGCCTAAACTGACCGTGGTTTCGCCCGACGCGGGAGGCGTGGAGCGCGCCCGCTTCTTTGCGCAAAAGATGGGCGCGCCGCTGGCCATTGTGGACAAGCGCCGCACCGAAATGAACGTAGCCGAAGTGATGAATGTGGTGGGCGATGTAGAGGGTCTGAACTGCCTTATCATCGACGACATTATCGACACTGCCGGCACACTGGTGAAGACGGTCGACGCGCTCTACGAAAACGGCGCGGCAGCCGTCTACGCCTGTGCCAGCCACGCCGTGCTTTCCGGTCCGGCCATCGACCGCATCGCTAACTCCCGGCTGGCGCAGTTGGTCGTCACGGATACCATTCCGCTGCGCGAGACGGCACAGAAGTTAACCGCGCCGGCGAACGATGCCGCGCAGACATTGCCCAAGATTAAGGTGCTTTCCATTGCCGGCCTGCTCGGCGCGGCTATCGAGAGCATCCATATGGAGACGAGCGTAAGTACGTTGTTTAGCTAAGTGGTCAGTGGTCAGTGATCAGTGATCAGAACCCAAAACTCGCTAGCGGTCTGTTTCATTGTCGTGCGTCGGCTTGCTTTCTCTGACCACTGACCACTGATCACTGACCACTCGCATTCACAAAGGGAGCGGAAGAGTCAACGCAGCCGCAAGTCGGCGCCACTGGCTACCGGTTTAAAGCTGCAAACTGTTTCACCGTGCCCGATCTTTAAAGAAACGAGAAAACGAGAAATGCCAGAAGTCGTCGTAGCCAAGCCCCGCGAGGGCAAGTTCAACAAAAACGCCGCGCGCCGTGTTCGCGCCGCGGGTAACATCCCGGCCGTGCTTTACGGTCCCGGCCACGAGCCGGTTGCCGTCGAGGTCGATCCAAAGAAGATTTCGAAGATCCTTTACTCCGAGACGGGCCATAATACGATCTTTGATGTGGAGATTGCCGGCCAGCCTGCTGCCAAAGCCATGATCGTTGACTGGCAGCGCGAGCCGATCAAGGACAGGCTGATCCACATCGACTTGAAGCGCATCGCCCTCGATAAGGTGCTGCGTGTGCATGTGCGCGTCAAACTGCTGGGCACGCCGGTAGGCGTCAAGACCGAGGGCGGCGTCCTGGACCAGGTGCTGCGCGAAGTCGAGATCGAGTGCCTGCCTGCCGACATTCCCAGCCACATCGACGTGGATGTGACCGGTTTGGCGATGCACCAGGTACTGCGCGTCAGTGGCTTGCCCCACTCCGGCAAGATCAAGTACCTGACTGCGGAAGACGCCCCAGTGGCTCACGTCATCCAAATCCGCGAAGAGGTGGTTGCCACGCCGGAGACGGCGGAGGGAACGGCAGCGGCGGGTGAAGCGGCGGTGCCGGCGGAGCCTGAGGTTGCCAAGAAGGGCAAGACCGAGGCAGAAGCCCCGGCAAAGAAGTAGACCTTGGGTGCGGCAAGCGAGATCGGCAGTCCCGGTGAGCAGCAAGCGCACACCGGGAATTCCGGTTCATCCAGCCGGAGCGGCCCCTTCCTGATTGTGGGGCTTGGCAATCCCGGCATCGAGTATCTGTGGACCCCGCACAACGCGGGATTCATGGCCATCGACCGCATCGCCCAGCAGGAGGGTGTTGTAGTCCAGAACCGGCGCTCAAGAGCCACCACGGCAACCTGTAGAATTGCAGGCCGTCAGGTGATTCTGGCCAAGCCGGAGACGTTTATGAACCTCAGCGGAGTTTCAGTGGCCGCTTTGGTGAAAGAGTTTGAAGCCGACCCATCGGAGGATCTGCTCGTGATCTACGACGAGCTCGACCTTGCGCTGGGAACCTTCAAGATCAGGGAGCGCGGTTCGCCCGCCGGGCACAACGGAGCCCGCAGTATCACTGGCGCCCTGGGCACGCAGGAGTGGTTGCGTTTGCGTATCGGCGTGGGGCCCGATCTGCCTCCTGAAGCGATTGCGGCGGGAGGCAAAAGGCGCCCGGGCAGGGATTATCTGCTCTCGCCCATGCGCAAGTCGGATCTGGCGGTGCTGGACGAGGTGCTGGACCGGGTGGCGACAGCCACGCGGCGCATTCTTGAACAGGGACCGGCAGCCGCAATGAATGAATTTAATCGAAGGGAACTGGAATCAGGGAACAGGGATCAGGATTGAAGATCGCGCAAGCGAAGAGCTGTTCACTGTTTTCTGTTCACTTTCCACTGTGAGGAACACCGATGTCGCGTTTGTATGAAGTAATGTTTATCGTCCGTCCCGATCTGGAGGACGAAGAAGCCGACAAGCTGATCGAGAGCCTAACCAACACGGTCAAGAACGGCGGCGGCGCGGTCAGGTCGGCCGAGAAGATGGGCCGCCGCAAGCTCGCCTACAACGTGCGCAAGTTCTCCGACGGCAGCTATGTGCTGCTGACCATTGAGGCCACCGGCCCCGTGGTGCTGGAGCTCGAGCGCCGTCTGCGCGTGACCGAACAGGTGATCAAGTTCATCACCGTGCGCATGGACGAGGAAGAAAAGCGCCTGGCCAAGCTGAAGGCATTGCGGGGCACGCGCCGCAAGGCGAGCAGCGAATCCGCTCCCGCTCCTGCAGCCGCTCCTGCAGCCGTAGCCACGGCCGAGCCGGCCGAGCCGGTCCAGGCCAGCGCGTAAAGGCGGGGACCAGGGACGAAGGGGCTGGGGGCGAGAAGACGCGTGAGGCGTTGAACTCGCTATCCTGACCCCTGACGCGTGAAGCTGGCCCCTCAAAGAGATTCTCCGGCGGCGCCGGAACAACGAGAGAAAAGGAAGCACAATGTCAGAAGAAACCCACGCAAAGGCGCCCGCTGCTGCGGACGCACCAGCAAGTTCACAGGCCCCATCCGGGCCAGGCACATCTCCACGCTCCGGAGGCCGGCCTTCCGGCGGTCAGGGCGGACGCGGCAAGTTCTTCCGCCGCAAGAAGGTGTGCAAGTTCTGCACCGAGAAGATCGACGCCGTTCCCTACCGCGACGTGAAGCTACTGCAGCAGTTCGTGGCAGAGCGCGGCAAGATCGTGCCGCGGCGTCTGACCGGAGTTTGCCCCACGCACCAGCGCCGCCTGACCCGCGCGATCAAGCAGGCCCGCAACATTGCGCTGCTGCCGTTCGCAACCAGGTACTAGGGTTTGGCTTGAAGCCATCGCCGTCGTCCTGGGCGAGTCCGCGGAGTGCCTGATGGGGCCGGACAAAGCGAAGGACTCGCGGTTCGGGCCGGTTTTGAAAGGGCGCGGCTTTGGCCGTGCCGCATCGGGAGGGAAACGACCGGGGGCTTTCGGCCCCGCTCGAAACAGCGCCTTCCCGAACACGATAAAGATATGGAGAATTTCCCATGGAAGTAATTCTGAAAGAAGACGTAGCCAATCTTGGCTTTCGCGGAGAAGTGGTCAAAGTCGCAGACGGCTACGCCCGCAACTTTCTTCTGCCGCGCAAGCTTGCCATGCAGGCCACAGCGGCCAACAAGGCCGTGATCGAGCAGATGAAGGTCGCTGCCGCACGCCGCTCCGCTACGGAAAAGGCGCAGGCCGAGGAACTGCTGGCCAAGCTCGAACCCGTGGTGTTGAGCTTTACGCGCAAGTCCGGCGAGCACGGCCATCTCTTTGGCTCGGTCACCTCGTCCGACATTGCCGCAGAGCTTGCCGCGCAGGGCTTTGAAGTTGATCGCCGCAAGATCCAGCTCGGCGACGCCATCAAGAGCCTCGGCGACTTCAAGGTTGCGATCCGCCTGCACCGCGAGGTCACTGCGCGCGTCACGGTGAAGGTTCTGGACGAAGCCGCCGAAGAAAAGACCGCTGCGCCTGCCGAAGCCTCAGAGCCTGCCTCTGAAGAAACCAAAAGCGAATAGCTTGATCACGGCTTACACTCGCCGCCTCCCGGTCCACCGGGAGGCGGCTAACGTCCATCGCCCCGCCGCCGGCATATCGTCGCGCATCTACTCATCAGGCGCGTGAGGATAATGAGTCGATCCTTGATTCGCTTTCCTTCATCCGCAAGTCACGCTGTGAACTGCGAACTACGAACTTACTCCGTCTCTACTCCAGCCGAATGCGGTCCACGTTGTCCTATCGCGACATGTCGGAAAGAATCTGGACTTGTGTCAAAAACGGGGGCAAGAGTGCAAGAGTGCGGGCGGCGATTTGCATGGTAAGATGATAATAAATATGGACTTTTTGGGCGTCGCGGCAATGAAACGCAATACGCTGGCCTTGGGGTTGTGCCTGCTCGCGGCGCTCTTCGCGCTGGAGGCAAAGACTGCCTGCTATGGCCCGCTAAACCGCTCGGAGAAAGATCTCCGAAGCGAGAAGGCGTTGCCTGCGGATTTGCCTGCGCTGCTATCCTCTGGTGTTCCCAGTTTGGTACGGACCGCGTTGCCGCTGGCGATCGTTTTTGTGTCCCTTGCACCGATCATTGTTCGGATAGATGCCGATTTTCCGCTCCGCATAGTTGTCGAAAGCAAACGCATCCCGGTTTCCGCTTTGCCCTACTTCTCTTCCGGCCTGTTCTTCCGTCCTCCGCCGGCGTCTTCATTCGTCCTGGCAGCCTGCTGCGAAGGTTGAGGTTTCGCAAGGGATCTTCTCGGAGCAGCTAAAGCTGCGTTGATTCCAAAGGCCCTTACGGCACAGCTGAAGCCGAGCTCTTTCAAAATCAGCTTTTCACCACAGGATGCCAAGGAAAGTTCTATGGGCTGCTGGTCGTTTTTTCTATCCTGCCCCCCGAGATGGAGAAATTTCTGAGTGATGGCGCGGATTTTCCAATCGTTTGACAACGTCAATCTGGGGTCGCGCATCAAAACTAAAAGGTGTCATGTTCGCTTGCATCCTGTAGTCCCCATTCCATGGCTGACAGACGGCACGCTCCGTCACAGTGGTACTCCCAGCAATAGGAGTTTGACATTCATGTATAGATCTCTCTCCGCGGCCCCGGCCGCTCTTGCGGTGCTTTGCTTGGCGCTTGGTTTCTCGGGCTGTCACGGCGACAAGGGAAGTTCGGGTGCATCGTCCTCCACCAGCGCATATGCGCGCGTCGCCTTGGCGCAGCGTGGCGACATTGCCCAGGTGCTCACCCTTGCCGGCCAGTTTCAGCCGTATCAAGTGGTTGATGTGCATCCCAAGGTAAGCGGCTACATGAAGCGAATTAATGTCGATATTGGCGACATTGTGCATCAGGGCGCGACTCTGGCCATCCTCGAAGTCCCGGAGTTGAGGGCAGAACTGGAAGAGTCCGCTTTCCAGTTGAAGCAAAGCCAGCAAGAGATTACGCGCGCCCAGCAGGAGATTAACCGCGCCAAGGCTTTGAACTTTGCGCTGCACGCGGAGTCTGTTCGGCTCGAGACCGCGGCGGCTACCCGGCCGGGGCTGATCGCGCAGCAGGAGTTGGATGACGCCAAGGCGAAGGACCTTGACTCGCAGGCGCAGATCGACGCTGCAAGAGCCGCCATGGCCGCGGCCCAGCAGCATGCTGAAGCTGCCCGCGCCAACAACGAGCGGCTGCAGGCGCTCGAGGGTTATACGAATGTTACGGCGCCCCTCGCGGGCGTGGTGATCTGGCGTTACGCCGACACCGGCGCGCTGATTCAGGGCGGAACAAACTCCAACGAATCGACGCTCCCCATTGTGCGTCTCTCGCAGAGCAGCCTTTTGCGTCTGCGCTTTCCGGTGCCTGAGAACGACGTGAAATACATACACATCGGAGATACGATCCGAGTAAGGGTTGACGCCATCAGTCGAGCGTTCGAGGGCAAGGTCGTTCGCTTTACGCGCAATGTAGACTTCGACACCCGCACGATGGAGACCGAAGTCGACGTCGAGAATAAGGACCTCTCCATTGCTCCCGGCATGTATGCCAACGCGGCTTTACCGCTGGCGAGCGCAAGCAACGTGGTGACGGTTCCTGTTGAGTCGCTGGTGCTTCATGGGCAGCAGGAGACGGTATTCGTCCTCGACGCCAACAACCGCATCCAGACTCGCAACGTGACGGTAGGATTACAGGGCCAAAAGCTGGCCAGCATTACCAGTGGTCTCGATCAGGGAGATCGGGTTTTGGACGGTGGTCAGGAGAAATACCGGGAAGGCGAAACCGTCAACCCGCTGGTGGTTTCTACGCCTGCCTCCGAGACCATGCAGGTGACTGGTGGCACGATTGACATGAAAGCGGAGCAGGCGGTTACCAATGCCGCGATGGCTCCCAACTAGAGCCGATTCTCTTCGGGCGCTGTCCCCTTCCGCAATGCGCGGGGCGCGCCCGGATTCGGGCTCTGATTTCCTTGTTCGGCCAACGTCTCCAGGAGATTTTGTTTCATGCCGAGGTTTGCTCTAAGGTTTCCGTATTTCATCATCATGCTTTGTCTCATGGTGGCCCTCGTGGGTACGGTCACGGTGGCTTCGATGCCCGTGGACCTGTTCCCGCCCATCGATATGCCGGTGGTGGTGGTGGCCACCTTTTATAACGGCATGCCCCCCGAGCAGATCGAAGCCGATATCACCAATACGTTCGAGCGGTTTTTCACTCTGGCTTCCAACGTCGATCACAGCGAATCGCGGTCACTGACAGGCGTGAGCCTGATCAAGCTCTACTTCAAGCCCGGCACAGATCCCAACGCGGCCCTGAGCAACGTAGCCAACCTTGCCATGGCGGACCTGCGCCGCCTGCCGCCGGGAACTTTGCCTCCCGTGGTTCTGGGCATGGATGCGTCAACGCAGCCTGTCTGCCTGGTTACGCTCCGGGGCAAGGGGCTGAATGAAACCACCCTGAAGGATCTCGCGCAGTTCCAGGTGCGCAACCAGATATCGAACGTCACCGGCGCCTCTGTTCCGCAACCCTTCGGCGGAACCTATCGCCAGATCCAGATCTACGTCGATCCGTTGAAGATGGAGGCGCGCAACCTTAGCCTCAACGACGTGGTGCAGTCGGTTAACGAGTCAAACCTCATTCTGCCCGCCGGCGACGTGCGCATCGGCTCGAAAGACTTCAACATTTACGCCAACAGCCAGTTCCCCAATGCCAAGATGATGAACCAGATGCCGCTGAAAACAGTCGGCAATTCACCGGTCCTGGTCGCGGATATTGGCAAGGCGGAAGATTCAGGCGCGCTGCAATACAACATCGTCCGCATTGATGGCCAGCGCTCCGTCTATGTGCCG
>JAJYFA010000071.1:0-314 GCA_021790995.1 Acidobacteriota bacterium | reverse complement strand
GGTCTTCAAGCAGGGCGGCGATTCCAACACCATCACCATCGTCAATGGCATGAAGAATGCCATTAAGCATCTGGTCGACATTCCCGCCTCGCTTAGAACCGCGGTGGTCTTCGATCAATCGATCTTTGTTAAGCTCGCCATAAAAAACCTCATCAAGGAAGCCAGCATCGGCCTGTTTCTCACGGGCATCATGATTCTGATCTTCCTCGGAAGCCCCCGCGCTACCTTCGCGGTCATGCTGTCGATTCCGTTGTCCGCGCTCGTGTGTCTGCTGATCACCCATGTCATGGGCGGTTCCATCAACACCATGATCC
>JAJYFA010000070.1 GCA_021790995.1 Acidobacteriota bacterium | reverse complement strand
GTTTTCCGGCGGGCAGCGCCAGCGCATCCTCATTGCCATGGCGCTCATCAACCGGCCAAGGCTGCTGATCGCCGATGAACCCACCACAGCCCTCGACGTTACGGTGCAGGCGCAGATTCTAGCGCTGCTCGCGGCGCTGCAGCGCGAACACTCGCTGGCCATGCTTTTCATCTCGCACGATCTGGCTGTGGTGGGCCAGGTGGCTGGCCGCGTCGCGGTCATGCGCGCCGGAGAAGTTGTGGAGACAGGGCGTGCGGATCGGCTTCTCCTGACGCCGCGGCACGACTACACGCGCAAGCTCCTCGCGGCAGTGCCGACGCTGCGCAGCGATCGCAGCCAACCGCTCGCGATCGCCGGGCAATAGCGGCGCAACAACCTTCCGCCTCGTACACTGAGGAGAGAGGTTGCGCATCATGCAATGGACGGCTCAATTCCTGCTCTCGGCGTTTTCGCCGGTGCATTTCCCCAAGGACAGCGCGCCAGAGATCGCGTTTCTGGGCCGGTCGAATGTCGGCAAATCCAGTCTGCTCAACGCGCTCGTCGGCGAAAAAGCCGCACGCGTTTCCTCCACACCGGGCCGCACGCGCGCCATCAACTTTTTTCTGGTCTCGGACGAACGGGAAAAACGACGCGCCATCTTCGCCGATCTGCCCGGCTACGGCTACGCAAAGATTTCCAAGTCGATTTCGGCGGAGTGGCCGGCTTTTATCGAGCCGTATCTCGCCGAGCGCGGATCGTTGGCGTTGTGCATTTGCCTGGTGGATGCCAACGTGCCGCCGCGGCCCAACGACCGCCAGTTGCTGGAGTGGCTGCGCGCCAGAGGCCGTAACTATGTTGTGGTCGCCACCAAAATCGATCGCATGAGCGGCAACGAACGCACGCGGAACCTGGCGGCGCTGAGGCGCGGGCTCGATGTCGAGGAGATCCTGCCGGTCTCAGCGAAGACCAGCTTCGGGATCAAAGAGTTGTGGCGCAGAATTGCAGAAGCAGGGACCGAGGGACCAAGAGACTGAGGAACTGGAAGGCTCACGGGTCAGGATTTTTCCGGCTTCAACCGATACTTCTTTTCCTCGCCGCGACAATAGATGCACAGCTCGCACGGGAACGCAATCTCGCCGCTATCCACGCGACTTTTGCTCTCTTCGGCAAACTTCCTGGCAAATGCGCGATCGGCGAGGATCAGACGAAAACCCTGTGCCAGACGGCCGAGATAGCGCGGCGCAAGCCGCAGCCAGCGTCGCGCAGCCCATTGATCCGCGCCAAGGCAGGCCAGTGCAGCTTCGTCCAGCAGCGCAAGGTCTTTGTGACGGCCCGAATCGACGCGCCAGACGACCAGCGCCGGCGCGTCAGCAGAATCGGCCGCATCGGACGCGCTTTCGTCGAAGCGGAGCGATGCGGAATCAGCCGCAACGGGCAGGCAGCTCCGCAATAGATTGGGCAGCACCCCGCGCTCGCGCATCTCTCGCTCCATTGCCGCCGGCTCCTTCGCCACACACACCGCAACGGTCTCGCGTTTGCGAAGCTGGTTCTTGAGAATGCGCAGGGCCTCATCGAGCGAAGTCACCAGAAAATCGGCGATGCCTTCGCGGATGGCCTGCTTTTGCGCGGTGCGGTCGGCCGATGCCACAAGCGTTGCGGCTCCGGCGATGTTCGCCGCCGCCACGAGCGCGCGACCCGCGCCGTCGAGTTCACCTGCGTAGAAGAAGCTCCCGCCGAGGCCCGATTCAGGATCGGCGCTGCCGTGCGCGGTCAGATCCGCGTAGGCGCGCGCTACGCTCAGCGTAAATTCGGGAACATTCTGGATTGGAGCGTAGAGTGGCACGAGCCGATCCTATCGATTCGCGGGGCTGAAGAACGAATTGCGCGGCGGCTAGTGCTCCTGCTCGCGCCAGTTGCGTTTGCGGACGAAAAAGATAAACTCGCCGGGTTTTGCCGTGTAGCTGGTTTTGCCGCATTCGTTGCGGGCCACCACGCCGGATTGCAAAATGGCAGCGATGGGGTACCAGATGTCTCTTTCCTTGTCGTCTTCCTTCGCGGCGTCGCAATCGATATAGGTCTGCAACGACAAGTCGTAGGTAGCCTTGACGGCGATCTCTTTGGCGCTGGCGGGAAGCGCGACTGTCACGTTTCCGTCGTCGCCGATGTGCACCCATTCGTTGTGCATCGTCTGGTGATGGTCGACGCGGACGAGGAAGTTCGAAGCATCCATGGGCAGGCCGGTCTTCCCGTCGAGAATGCGGATGTGCACAATGTTTTGCGATTGCGCGTGCAGGGTAGCGCAAAGGGCGATCGCCGATGCCCATCGCGCCAGTGTGTGGATCGAGACCATAGCATCATGGTATCGAAATTTACCAGGAAGGCTACCAGGAAGAATAGGGTTGTCCGTCGCTGCCCGTCTCCGACGATCCTGAGTGCACGTCGGTGATGCCGGGATCGGTCTCATCGAGAGAGTACATGGCGTCGCTGGTGTCGGTGACCCAGGTGTCGGTGCTGCGCGTCATCGGGTCCTCTGGAATCTGCTTCAGGTAGCCGGCTTGCACCAGGTCGTCGAGCGATTGCGGGCCCTTCTGCTTGTCCATGGTGTAGGTGTCGATGGCGGTGCGAATGGTCTGCAGGTCTTCTTTGAGGGCGGCCTCGCGCGCGTGCTTGATCGCGCCCACGAAGCTGGGGATTGCCAGCGTCAGGAGAATCCCCATGATCGCGATCACGATCATCAGTTCGATGAGGGTAAAGCCGGATTGTGTGCGTCGGTTGCTCATGTCTTATGAGTGGTCGGTTCCTCTTGCCTATACCGGTTGATGTCGCCCTGCCGCCGATGCCCTACCTGGCAACTGACCACTGACCACCGTCCTTCACCACGTGTTGTACTTCGTCCCGTCCAGTGCCGTGCTCTGTGACTTGGAATGGACATCGAAAATATTCTGTCCGCCCCAGGAGTCGGAGTCGGGATCGTCCTGCATCGAGCGCAATCCCCAATCGGCCTGCCCCGTCATGGGGTCGATGGGAATCTTGCGTAGAAACCTCAGTTTCTTGCCTTGTACATCCACGCCGTCGACGAGCGTTTGCAGGTCGGGCGGGTAATTCTGGCTGTCGACCTTGGTCTGGAAGGCTCCGCGGTCGGCTGCGTCTTTGTACTTGTCGATCGCGTCTCGCATCATCCAAAGGTCGTAGCGCAGTTCGCGTTCCTTCTGGCGTTTGACCTGAAAGCGTACCAGGGGCAGCGCGGCCGACATGAGAATCGTGAGGATGGCCACCGTGACGATCAACTCAGCCAGCGTCAAGCCGCGCTCGGCGCTGCGCATCGGAATGGAGCGACCCTGATTCATCGGCGTGGCTCCCTACTTCACCACGATCGTAGCTTGCCCTGTCTCCACCGGCATCTGTTGCTGCGAACTGCTCATCATCGAAGCGCGTGTGATTGCCAGATTGCTCGTGCCCGAGGCCTTGGCCTGGAAGGTGAGAAGGCAGACCACGCCCGCGCCTGTAATGCCCTTCGCTCCGGGAGGACGCGAGATGCTGACGATCAGCGTTCCCGGCGGTTCGTCAACATGGCTGAGGCCCGTCGGCTGGCCGTCGCTGCTTAGCAGGCTCCCGGTCGCCGCGCCTGCCAATTGCAGTTTCGCCGGGTCGTAGTGCAACTGCAGCGCGATAGATGAAACATTGGCCCCTCCATTGAGCACCACGGGCACCTGGAAGCTGGCGCCCGCGGCCATGGGCGTTGCAGGCACATTCAGAGTCAGGCTTGCAGCCGCGGCGGCCGCCGGAGCCTGCGCAGCGGGCGGAGGATTGGGTGCAGCAGCGGCAGGTGCCTGCGCGGTCCCCGGAGCAGAACGCGGAGGTGTGGTTGCAGGGGCGGCATTCACGGGCGCAGCGGATTGCTGCATCCTCGTCTGCGCGGCAGCAGTCGTGCTTCCCATAGACCCCAAATCGCTGCGCAACTGAGCCAGCATCTGCGGCGCCGCTTCAATCGCGCTTTGGGCCGGAATCGATCCTGCTCCCGTGCTCTGTGCCGCGGATGCGTAATTTGCGCGCACTGTGGCAGCTCCTGCCGTTGCATTCTGATTGTTGTCATAGCGCAACTCGACATTGGACTGGCCCATGCCCGTATCGATGACGCGCAGATTCGTCTGATTGAGTTCCTGTGAGCGCACAATGTGCGGCACTACAACGAAGACGATGTCGTCGTTCTGGATGATGTGATCCCTCGATCCAAAGACGTATTTGAGAATCGGGATGGCGCTCAATCCCGGGATCCCGCTCCAATTGTTCTGTTCCTGATTGTTCTGGATGCCGCCGAGGATGCTGGCCTCGCCTTCACGCAGCCGGATCACCTGGTCCACCACGCGCTGGCTGATAATCGGCTCGGTGACGCCTTCGATCGTCGACGAACCGCTTACCGCCGAAACCTCGATCTTAATCTTCAGCGTCACGTCGTGGTCGTAGTGCACGCTGGGCGTCATTTCGATATTGACGCCGACGTCCTGGTATTGGAACTGGGTCTGAGCGTATCCAATGGCTGCGGTGGCTGTGATGCCCGGCGCTGAGTAGGACCCGGTTGCAATCGGGATCTTCGAGCCGATCTTCATCACAGCCTTCTGCGCGTCGGTGGCGCGGATGCGGGGGCTTTGCAGAACCTTCGTGTTGTTGTCGTTCAGCAACAGATTCAGCGTTGCCGCTCCCACCGTTACTGCGAAGTTTGTGGAGTTGAGGTGCGCCAGATCGTAGAGGGTCGGGCTCGTGGTTGTGGTCGTGCCCGTGGTGGTGTTGGTGGAGGTGGCGCAGGAGTTGGTCGCGGCGCAGTTCGGCTGCAACTGGACGCCAAATTGTTGCGGCCACGAGAGTCCCAGCGTCCGCTCCCAATTTTTGCTCACCTCGAGGACTCCGATGTCGACGACCACCTCGCCTCGGGGCTTGTCCAGATTGTTGATCAGTTGCTGCGCCAGCAGCAGTTCGTCGGGCGTTCCGCGCATCACGATGGCGTTCTGACTCTGCACGGGGAAGGCCTTGGCCGTGGGCATCACGTTGCGAATGGCCGTGGCCACATCGTTCAGGTCGTTCTGCTGCCAGGCGTTGGTCAAATAGAAGGTCTGCACCGCCTGCTCGTCGAGGTCGCGCCGCTTCGTAGGATTGTTTTGCGCCACAAAAATGGTATTGCTCGTCACCGGGCGCCAGAAGGTGTTCGACATCACGCTCACGATGCGCAAGGCATCGAGCAGCGAAACATTATTCAGTTCCACGTCGATGCGTGTGGAGTGATAGTCGGGATCGAACAGAACATTGATACCGGCGGCCTTGCCCACCGTCTCGTAGACCACCTTCGAATCCTCGACCATGTGCAGCGAGAGCGGCTCTTTCGACATCGGCCGGAGCTCCACCGGGGACTCTACGGTCTGAAGTTCCTGGACCTCGGAGGTCGGTTCGGGAAGCGCGGTTTGGGGCAACGGCGCGGCTTGACCCTGCTTCTGCCGAATATTGGCGATCTCCTGCTGCGCTGCCTCGTTGCTCGGGTCGATCTCGGAGGCGTGAAGAAACTCCGCCAGCGCGCCTTGGGTGTCGCCTGCCTGCTCCAGCTTGCGGCCCTTGGTCACGTGGACGGAGGAGGCCGTGACGCGCACGCGGGTAAGAGCGATCTTGAAGCGGGTGTCTTTGGGATTTCTGTTGAATGCCTTCTGAAAGTCGGCGAAGGCGGTGTCGTAGTCTCCGCGCGCCTCGGCGGCCTGGCCCTGCCTGTAATCGCTGTTGGCCGACTCGGCGTAAAGCCGCATCGCGGACAGGGCAATGCCAACCGCCGTGGCAACCAGAACGACGGTAAAAACAACTCTCGATCTCATGATTCCGGCTTGGGCCGGAACGGGCGTGCTTCGGTTCATCCTACTCCCCGACGTTTTCACGGGTTCGCACGCGGGCTTCCGGGCTCCTTCTTGCGGCTCGGTTTGCAGGGCTACGGCGAGCGCCTCTGTGAGACTCCTCGTGCCGATCATTGGCGAAAATCGCTGTTTCATTCTAACAAAGCCCCTGCCACCCGCCATCGTCCGCTGCGATGCTACGATGGACTTTCAAGGACGCTTGCCCGTGCCCCGTCAAAACAGCCACATGACCGTTGCCAACTCCGCGCAGCCCGCGAAAAAGCCGGCCCAGCCGCGCGATCCGGTTGCCAGCGGACAACGCGACGCCGCCCAGAACCGCGCCGCCAGCCACCACTACTTTCTTCTCGATAAGTTCGAGGCAGGCGTGGCCCTGCGCGGCACGGAGGTCAAATCCATCCGCGAGGGCAAAGCCAACCTCAAAGACGCCTATGGGCTCATCAAAGATGGCGAGGCGTATCTCCTGAACCTGCATATTGGGCCTTACTCCCACGGCAATATCGCCAATCACGACGAAACGCGCACGCGGAAACTCCTCCTCCACCGCGAAGAAGTTCGCAAGCTACTCTCCAAGACGCAGATCAAGGGTCATACGCTCATCCCCACCCGGCTTTACTTTCGCAATGGCCGCGTGAAGTGCGAATTGGCCCTGGCCAAGGGCAAGCAGGACTGGGACAAGCGCGAAACCGAGCGCCGCCGCGAGGCAGACCGTGAAGCCCGCGCCGCCATCAAGGCCAACAAGCACCGCGGCGGCCGGTAAAGGCTGCTTGCGGCGGCGAGCCGGCCGGCGCATCCTGTTCCCGGCCTGCGCAGGATGCTGTGCTTCTTCTGACATGCCGGCTCCCGTATCCGCTCAAGAAAACACCGGCATAGACGCCTGCTCTTTCTTGCGCAGATGTTCTTATTGCTCGACCGGCTCCCAGTGGCCGGAGTCTCCGGAGCGGAAGATGGCCTCGATGACGGCCATGTTGGCGATGGAATCCTCGAGCGGCACCGGAAGTTCAGTGTTGTCGAAGATGGCGCGGGCGAAGGCGTCGCCTTGCAGGGTGTACTGATCGGCGGTGGGAAAGGTCTCGGTGGCGATGCCGCCGTAGGCGAGGTCGCCGGTGGAGTCGATGAAAAGGCGCGTGGGGCGGTCGTTTGGCGCGTTGTAGGGGATCTCGATCTCGATGCGGCCGCGGGTGCCGAGGAAGTGTACGCGCTGGTAAGGGATCATTTGCGTGCTGCAGGTGAAGATGGCCTGGCCGGCAGGGAAGTCGAGGATGGCCGAGGCCAGCCGATCGGTGCGCATCTGGGGATCGCGTTCGACGAGCGCAACCACGCGTTTCGGTTCCTGATCGAAAGCAAAGCGCGCAGACTGAATGCAATAGCAGCCGATGTCGTAGATGCCGCCGCCGCCCATCTCTGCGTGGTTCCGGATATTGGCGGGATCGACGTTGAAGTAGCTGAAGTGTGCATTGACGGCGCGCAACTGGCCGATGCGGCCTTCGCGGATGAGTTCGCGCACGCGCAGCCACTGCCGGGCGCTGCGAATCATGAAGGCCTCGGAGATCTTGACGCCGGTGCGGGCGCGCACCTCGAGCAGGGTCCTGGCTTCAGCGACGGTCAGGCTGATGGGCTTCTCGCAGAGCACATGCTTGCCGGCTTCGGCGGCTTTTACCGTCAGCGGGACGTGCAGTTGATTGGGCAGAGGGTTGTAGATGGCGTCGATGTTGGGGTCGGCGAGGAGTTCTTCGTAAGAGCCGTATGCGGTGGGGATGCCAAGCTTGCCGGCCGCCTCGCGCGCCTTGGCGAGATCGCGGGAGGCGATGGCGGCGACGGTGGTTAGCTCGCCCTGCTGCATGGCGGGAATGACTTTCTTGACGCCGATGTTGGCGGTGCTGAGGATGCCGAAGCGAAGTTTTCTGGACATAGGTGCATGATACCGCCGCGCGCGAATCAATTGGTCTTGATCGAGGTGGCGCGGTTATTGACGTAGGTGATGGTCCAGTGTTTGCCGGCCTGGTCGTAGTCGACAGTGCGGTTACCCTGGGAGGAGCCGTAGGGATGGGTCTTCTGGCCGATGGACATGCGGGTCTGGAGTTCGCTCATGCCGGGCAACACCTGGTGCGCGTCGATGGCGGTCCAGATGGTTTTGGGCCAGTTGTCGTAGATAGTGTGGGGATCGTCGTAGTAGAAGAGGACGTCGGTGAAGTAGGCTTCCTGCGGGCCGTCAATGACGCCGATGGCAGTGGCATAGATGTCCGGGTTGCCGGGCAGGACGAAGACGGCAAAGACCTGCCGCGAGCCGTGCGAGATGCCATCGTCGATTGTTGAAGGAGCTTCAGCTTTGATGACCTTTTTGATGTCGAGCCGCTCGGTTGCCGGAATGACTCCAAGGGACTTGGAGAAGGCGATGCGGCCGGACTGGTAGCGGAAGTAAGGCATAGTGTAGCCGTTCTTCATCCAGACGCTGGAGTTCTGAAGCTTGAGAACGTCGTCGAAGGAGGTGGGGAACATGGCGCGGACTTCGGCGACATCGTCCGGCGTAAGTTGCTGCTCTGGAGTGGTTTCACGAGCGACGCCGGGGCTGCGGCGATTCATGAAGACGACCAGCAGATAGACGCCGCCGATGGCGAGCGTGATGAGTGTGATGATGAGAGATTTTTGCCAGTTTCGCATCGAGAGGACTCCTGGGCTCCTGATTCACTTAGAAGGCAGATTTGCAGTGCACGGCCCAGCATGAATGCGAAAAATCAGAAGTATGTGTATTGCAATACGATACAGCGCACGATGCTACCAGCTTTCAATAAGGCCGACAGAGGGGCATTTTCAGGCAAACAACATAGTTTTTGGCCTCAAGAGGGTGATTTCGGGGCCGAAATGAGGCGCTTTTGAGCGTCTTTTGGACGCCATTTTGTTGAAAACAAGAATGTTAACGATGAAAACATACCCCTAAGGGTATAGAAAAAATTCTCTTGGCCAGCGGATCTCGGAGGTTAAGAGAAAAATGTGTCAATTCAACGGTAGCAGATTTCGCGAAATGATCTGCAATGACTCAATGGACGGGATCGGCGATTGTCGAGGGAGGGAAACCGGCTCTCAGATCCAACCGCGAAGCCAGTAATAGACGATCTTGGCCGTTTCAACCATCATGGTCCAGCAAGCCCCAAAGCGGCCGGGCCAGCCTTGTGTTGAATGGAGGACGTCGGGAACGGCCATGGGCGCGGCGTCAATGCCTGCCTTGCGAAAGACGTGGAGCGCCCGAAACATGTGGAAGTCGCTGGTGACGAGGACGCGCCGGCCGGGAAGGTTGCGGATGAGGCGCGCGACATTGATGGCGTTTTCGCGGGTGGAGGTGGAGCGCCACTCGGCGATTATGGCGCCGCTGGGAACGCCATTGGCAAGCAGATAGTTGAAGATGCCGGGCCCTTTGCCGCCGGTGATGACGATGGTTTTAAAGCCGCCGGTCTGCCAGGCGAAGACCGCCTGACGGGCGCGCCAATAGGAGGAGTAGGAGATTCCGCCGTACTCGTCGTTGGCGGCGCTGAGCAGGATGAGGACGTCGCCTTTGGGTTGTTGGATGGGGCCGGCATAGAGCCTGGCCCACCAGGAGACCACGGGCGTGGAGATGACCAGCAGAATCAGCAGTCCGAAGATCGCCAGGGCGCGCTCGGCCCGGCGAAGCGCCAGTCGGGGAGGTGGGGCGGCAGGGCTAGCGGTCACAGGCGATCTTCTTTCGGCTGGCTATGAGATCTGAGAAGAGATCCAGGAGTTCGTCGGCCGCGGTAGACCAGCTTTGCTGCCAATGGGCGGAGACGGTGGCTGCGTCCCAGGAGGTGTTGAGCGTGGAGGCGAGCGCTTCGGCCAGCCTGGCTGCATCGCGCGGAGGCACGAGGCGCCCGCAGGAGTTGTTCAACACTTCGGGGATGCCGCCGACCTGGGTCGCCACGACGGGGCGGCCGCAGGCCAGGGCCTCGATGATGACGTTCGGGAAGCCCTCCATGTAACTGGGTAAGGTGACGAGGTCGGCAGCGGTCATCCAGACAGCAACCTCATCGAAGGCGCAGCCTGGAACAAGATGGATGAAATCGCCTGCGCCACGGGCGGCGATCTCCTGCTCGATGGCGGTCCGGTCCGGTCCGTTGCCGACGAGGTAACAATGGAGGCGCGTCCGGCTTGGGTGGAGCAAGGCCGCGGCTTCGACGAGTTCGCGAAGACCCTTCTTGAGGTCCATGCGGCCGACGTAGAGGACAGCTTCACAGGCGGGGTCGATGCCGAGGCGGACTCGCGCCAGAGTGCGATCCTGTGGCCGGAAGATGGCGAGGTCGCAGCCGTTGAGAGTGGCCTTTGCCGTGGCGGGCGGCGCACCCATGGCGATGGCCTTCTTGCGCAGGTCGTCGGAGACGGTCAGGATTGCATCCGCCTGCTTGAGGACGGTGTGCGTGTGCCGGGCAGAGAAGGGATCGCCAAGGCGGTTCAGGTCGGAGCCAATGCTCTTGACGGCAACGGGCGTACCCAGGCGCCGGCCGATCCTGAGTGCGGCAAAACCCTCGGGATAAAGAAAGCAGCCGAAGACGACGTCGGGCGCAAAGGCGCGAACGTGGGGCAGAAGTGTCCGTGCGGCCATCCAGCCGTTCAAGGGCCGTGAGACGAGCGGCAGAGCGGGATAGTTGAAGTAGCTTACGTTCACGTCCGGCGGACGGAAGGCAAGGTCCAGCTTGTCGTAGGCGCGACTGCGCGGCTTGAGGAGCCGGGGATAGGCGGCGTTGGGATAGAAGACGCGGACTTCGGCGCTGCGGCCGAGGACGCGTAAGGTCTCGTAGAGCGACCGGCCCTGCACGGGCTCGCCGGAACTGGGGAAGTAGCGAGTGATGACGGCGATTCGCAGCATGGCTAGGATGGCCCTCCGCCAGTCGCGGATGCGTTTTCGTTTCTTTGCATCCCATTTGCCGATTGGGCGATGGAGTGCAGCAAGGCGGCGTAGCGTTGCGCCAGCGCCTTGCGCTCGTATTGCGCGATTCTGTCGGTGTCTGGTTTGAAGTCGGCGAACGGCGCCTTGCCGCGGACTGCCGCATCGAGGAAGAGTTTGCGAATGGCTTTGACCTCATCGACGGGAGCCCACCAGCCAGCCCGCAACTCTTCGAGCAGGCGGCGCGTTTCGCCTTCTGGGTGAACGGCGCCAAGAATGGGCTTGCCTCCGCCGACGTAGTCGTAAAACTTGCCGCCGACGTTGAGCGGATCCTGGTTGATCAGGAGGACATAATCCGATTCATCCATCAGGGCCAGCGCCTCGCGCTGCGGGAGAAAGCCATGCAGTTCGACGGTTTCTCCCATGCGGAGAATGGCTTCGCGAAAACGGGGCTCCTCGATGTGGCCAATGAAGCGGAAGAGGAAGCGGGATCGCAGCTCCGGCGGCAGCGATTCAACGGCTTCGACCAGCGCGGTGGGCTCGGTCGAGGCGTAGATGGTGCCGACGTGCGTGACGATGATTTTATCGCCGGATCGGGACGCGGAGGATCCCTGGCGCAGCTTGGTGGCATCGAAGCCGTTGGGGATGAGTTGGAACTTGTCTTTCGGCACGTTGGGATAGCGAGATTGGATCTTGCGGCGCGCGGCTTCGGTCACAGCGACCACCGCTGTAGCGTTTGTCACCGTGCCGGCTTCGATTTTGGAGGCGGTCTTCTGCGCGTGCTCCGTGCGGCTGAAGAGGAAGCTGACAAGTTCAAAGGCGGTGGTGAGCCATTCGTCGCGGAAGTCGACAACGATCGGCAGGCGGGGAAACTCCTTGCGCAGGCGCTCGACCAGGAGCAGGTTTGAGAAAGGCGGCGCTGTGATCAGGACAAGATCGATTTTGCGCTTCTTTACGATGCGGCGCGCGGCCCGCGTCAGAATCGGGTACCAGGTGACTTGTGGGTCGGGCACGAGAATGTTTTCGAGCGTTCGTTTGACGATTCCGCTCTTGCGATCCTGGCCGGCGGCCGTGTTCGAGGGTGAAGCTGCAGCCGGCGCGGGCTTGCTGCCCATCAGCAGCTTCTTGATCCGCTTTTTGACGCCGAAGGGAAGGTCGAGCGTGATGGTGCGATGGATGCGCACATCGCTGGGGATATCCCGGAGCAGCGACGCGTCTGTTCCGACCGCGGATGCATTGCGCGTGGTGAGAACGTCAAGCCGGATGCCTTCCAGGGGAAGGTAGCGGGCGAGGCTCGCAGCGCGCATCACGCCGGTGCCACCGGCAGGAGGAAATGAATAACTAACCAGCAGGACGTTCAGATCGCTCATCGCTCGCTCTCTGCGCAAAAGACCGTGTTGCAGGATCAGTGAAAGTTCATGCTATTGCCGAACGGACTGACTCAGGATCGCGGCGATTCGCTCCGCTGCCATTCCGTCCCAGAGCGGTGGCGGCGTCTTGCGTGCGCGGTCGTCGTTAAGCGCGGCACGGACACCCTTGCGCAATTTTTCCCAGTCGCGCCCGATCAACTGGTTAGTGCCGTGCGTGATCGTGATAGGGCGTTCAGTGTTTTCACGCAGCGTCAGACACGGTGTTCCCAGGTAGGTAGTCTCTTCCTGGATTCCTCCCGAGTCGGTAATGACGACTCGGGCATGTTTCTGCAAGGCGAGAAACTCGAGATAGCCCAGAGGTTCGATGACGCTCAGGCCCGAACCAGCTTGTTTGAGCTCGGCGGCCCAGCGCTGGCTGGTTCTCGGGTGAACAGGGAAAATCAGAGGCAATTGAAGACTGATCTCGCTGAGTACCTTCAGCATGGGAAGGAACGTTGCCGCGTCGTCGACATTCGAGGGCCGATGCAAAGTGACCAGTCCGTAGCCGGAAAGGGAAAGTTTTTCTTTCAGCTCGGGAAAGAGTTGCTCTGCTTTCGGCAGGAAGCGGATGAGCGTATCGATCATCACGTTGCCGACGAGGAAGATCTTTTCTTTGGCGATGCCTTCGCGCACAAGATTTTCGTCGCCGTCCGACGATGGAGTGAAAAGCATGTCGGCCAACTGATCGGTCAGCAGGCGATTGATCTCTTCCGGCATGGTGCGGTCGAAGGAGCGCAGGCCGGCCTCGACGTGCGCGATGCGCACGCCGAGCTTGGAGCAGACCAGGGCCGCAGCGACGGTCGAATTTACGTCCCCGTAGACCAGCACGATGTCTGGCCGATGCGCCAGCAGGACAGGCTCGAAGCGGCTCATGATGGCGGCTGTTTGCTGCGCGTGACTGCCCGAACCTACGTTCAGGCTTTCATCGGGAGCGGGAATCTCAAGTGCCTCGAAAAAGACATCCGACATGAGCGCGTCGTAATGCTGGCCTGTGTGGACCAGCGTTTGCTCATGGCCGCTCCTGGCGATCGCTCGATAGACCGGCGCTGCCTTCATGAAGTTGGGCCGCGCTCCTACTACGTGCAGAACCTTCATTCGTTCCCCTTAACACTCTTGTTCATCGTGCGGTCGACTCCAGTATAAGATTGATGAGGACAATCCTCCTCGACAGCCGGCTGGGAAACACCGAGGGTAATCGCATTTCAATTCGCCGGACGTTTTGCGAACCATGCTCTTCGCTCTGTCATCCCGAGGAGTCGAGCGACAAGGGATCCGCGGCTGCTTTTCGGGTTCACTTCCCACGCAGACCTCCGGTTTCACAGGTCGACTTCACCTGACCATGCCGCAATGACCGAGAAACAGCCGCAGATCCCTCACTCTGTTCGGGATGACATTGCTCTATGAGTGGGGTATGCATGCAAAAGACCGAGACTCCTATCCAAATTGCGATTGCCCTGGGGAAGCGCCACTGATGCGAGCGTGGCTTACCTCTCATGATAAACTCACCCCGAGGTATAGGATCGGATCGCAAATTGAGCAAGCAAAATGTCATTATGATGGGCCTTGGATACGTTGGTTGCGTGAGCGCGGCAGGCCTTGCGGAACTTGGACACAGCGTGTATGGCGTGGATCGCGATACGAGCAAGATTGCTGCTGTTGAAAAGGCGAAGTCGCCGTTTTTCGAGGCGGGTCTTGAATCGATGATAGCGAAGAATATCAGGGCGGGTAGATTGCAGGCCGGCACTCTCACTGCGGAGCGCCTGGATGCCGCAGATATTGTTATGCTTTGCATCGGTACGCCGTCGCAGGCCAACGGAAACATCGATCTGAGCCACCTGCACCGCGCGTGCAGCGACATTGCCGCGCTACTCGGTTCGCGATCGAAGCCTCTGGTCGTTGCTATTCGCAGCACCGTTTTCCCCGGATCCTGCGAAGCCCTTCTCGAAACCTACTTTGCCGGGCATCTAGAGGTGAGCATCGTCTCCAACCCTGAGTTTCTGCGTGAAGGCACGGCGGTCAAGGATTTCATGGAGCCGTCGCTACTTGTGGTGGGAGGAAGCACGGACGCGGCAGCGCGCACCGTGGCTGATTTGTACGCCGATCTTCCCGGCGCGGTTTCGGTCGTTTCGTTGCGCACGGCGGAGTTGATCAAATACGCCTGCAACGCATTTCACGCGATGAAGATCGGGTTTGCCAACGAGATCGGCTCGCTGGCGTCGAGCCTCGGCGTGGATCCGGCGCAGGTGATGGCGACGCTGTGCCTCGATAAGAGGCTTAATATTTCGACGGCCTACCTCAAGCCAGGCTTTGCCTTTGGCGGCTCGTGCCTGCCCAAGGATCTCCGCGCCCTCAACTATCGCGCCTCGCGGCTCGACCTGAAACTGCCTCTGCTCGATTCCGTGCTGGCCTCGAACGACGAGCACCTCCGGCGTGGGATTCGCCAGGTGATCGATTTACGCGGCTCGCGTATTGGGATCTACGGCTTGGCCTTTAAGGAAGGGACGGACGACTTACGCGAGAGCCCGATCATAGCCCTCATCGAATACCTGATCGGCAAGGGACGGGAAGTGCGGGTTTACGATCCGCACATTCAGTTGGAAGACATTTATGGAAGCAATCTGAATTTCGTGGTTTCTGCTCTTCCGCATATCAGCAAATTGCTGGTGAAGAACATCGATACGCTAGTGACCTCCTCCGATGCGCTGGTGATTGCGCAAAAAGCCGATGCCACCGCGTCTGCGCGCTTGGCGGCGAGCGGATTGCCGACGCTGGATCTGACCCGAATGGAAGCTAGGTCTCTGACCGCCTGAAGTTGTACCAACTCTGGGTGCCCCATCCATGCGGCGTACTTGTTTTTGCCGCATGGGTGGGATAGCACAAAATTATGCGGTCACAGACCTATGCCCGAACCGGCGGCCTCCTGATCGGCCGCGACCGGCCTACTTGCCCGTGTCCTGCGCGGTGGGTTGAATGAGGGTTTCAACCGCCTGATACATCTGCCAGGCGGTGGCCCAGTGCAGCTCGATGCTTCTGCGCCGTGCCTCTTCGGCCACCAGGCGGCACAGGTCCGCGAGGCCGTGGTTGAGCAGTGGATCGATATTTCTGTCGTCGGCGCCGTGCGCGTAGAGCTTGAGGAACAGGTCGCTGCCGATCATGGGCGCCAGATCGAACCAGCGATGCACACGCGCGGGCGTGGGCAGGTCGTAGGCGGCAATCTCGCCGGTTTCCAGGCGTGGCAGCGGGCGCTCGCCAAAGCGCACGCCGAGCGGTCCGGTGATCATTAGAAGGTCGCCGCGCCTGCCGCCGCCGACGGTGGCTTCGATGCCGCGGTCGAAGGAGCGCGGGCTGCCATCTGAGTTGCTGGTGCACCAGTAGACCTGGTTCACCACGCGGCCCTGGGTGGGCGAGGGCAGCGACGGCATGGTGAAGTCGGCGTAGCAGCCGAGGTCGCGCAGCAGGGCGATCTCCCCGTTGAGGCCGCAATGCCTGCCGTCGGGCCGCGAGTTGTCGAGCGCCCAGTTGCCGTGGATGAATCCGAAGACGATGCGCCCGTCGCGCTGGCGAAGCAAGCCGTGATCGCCGCTGAGGCGCCGGCAGAACTCGGTGACCTTTTCGATAAACGTCCCGCGTTTTTCGCTCTCGTGGTGCAGATGCACTTCCACGTCGGCGACACCGAGGCGAGCGATTGCGGCGATGGCTTCCAGCAACTCGCCGCGGTACTCCTCCTGCGGATAGAAGAAGGTGTACTGCGGGGACTGGCCTGCGGAGTCGCGCGGGCTGCTTTCAGCGATGCGCGGCCATTTGTCGCGCCACTGGGCTACCTTGTCGAGCGCGCGATCGAGCGAAGGGCTCCGGCCCAGCGGCTCGTAGTGGTCGGCCAGCGTAACCCAGACGCGCCTGGGCGCAACTCGATGCAATGAGCGGCGGATGCGGTCTTTGAGATAGGGCGCGAGCCAGATGTCGGCGTGGCGAGGGAAATGCACGCGGTTCAACTCCTTCAAGCCTTTACCTTAAATGAAGCATGGCGCGCGTGGATGTCCCACCAGATAAAGCCACCATAGCTCTCCGCCAAGGAATCCTTGGCAAGTTTCTTGATGAAGCTCCGCGCGCTGGCAGCTCCTCGCCAAAAGCCTGAAGCTTTCTCGCCGAATGGGCCAGACCAGCAACCGCCGGGATGGAAGTGATCCGGGTTGTAGATGAAGTCTTCGGTCGGATCCCACTCTGTCCTGTTGTGAAACCGCTGCGGGAGCTTTCTTATTCCATTGTGGATGGGTGGAGCGATGCGGCCGATCTTCCGAAGGAATCTCCATCCGAACTCGTTCGGAAGGATGGAGAGCGAGCACCAATGGGTACGTCCCTCCACGAATTTGAATCTGGAGTAACCGAGTTCGAGGAGGCGATCCATGATCTCCATTCCATCGCTGCCGAGTTCGAGAGATAGATAGGTTGGGCAGGTGTCGGGCGTCAGAGTGGCCAGCGCCTGAAGATCGGCGCCCTCAATGTCGACCTTCATGAAGAAAGGCTTGCCATACTCGGCAATCAGATCCCTCGTGGTGATGCACGGAATCGTCATCTCCTCCCAATCTTTTGTGTCCTGGTTTATCCACACGAAGGATGACTTTTCGTCATTGGCTAGATCCCGGTAGAAGGTAAATGAGCCTTGCTGTTGCAAGATGCCGACATTGACGACCTTCATCCTGTTTTGCGCAATCTCCTGCGCGAACCGCAATCTGCACTGCTCCGCCAGGTGCGGATTGGCTTCGACCCCCACGACCGAATAGCCGAGATCGAGGTAATAGCGCGAGTCTTCGCCGTCGCAGAGGCCGATGTCAAACACGAGGCGTGAGGTCATTTGTCAGTTCTCCATCGAATGTTCAGAACAACAGAAATGGGGTGTGTCGAATCACGATTGTGCCGGTTTTTCCGGCAGCGATGCGCTGATCCTGGGATGGTCAGAGGCAAGAGCCTATCATACTTCTTTCCTTGCTACGAGGCGGTAGACTTCGGCGGTCTGGGCGGCTGCCCGTTGCCATGTGAAGAGCGCAGCTCTCTGCTGGCCGAGGTCGCGCATTTTGTTCCAAAGATCGGCGTTTTCAAGCATCCCGATAGCGGCGTCTGCTATTGCGGCGGGGTCATTGGGGTCAACGAGCACTGCTGCGCCTCCGCTTACTTCCGCCAGTGCACCCTCGCGCGAAGTGACGACAGGCGTTCCTGCGGCAAACGCTTCCACCACCGGCAGGCCAAACCCCTCCCAGAGGGAGGGGAATAGCAGCACGTCAGACCGTGCGAAGACGCTGCTCATGGTCAGATCGTCCGGCGCGGCAACGAACTCAAGAGCGTCCTCTGGTACTCCGGCAGCCGCCGCCAGCTTTCTGAGGGCGCCCTCACTTCCCGGAGAAACAGAGAACAGCAACAATTTCGAGCCGGGATACCTTGCATGGATACGTGCGAATGCCATGAGCGTACCCCGTGCATTTTTTGTCGGGGCAAGAGAACCGCACCCCAGGACGACCGGCTTATCGCGAGAAGGCGCTCGCTTAATCCCACAGGCAAAAAACTCGGATGCAATAGCGTTGTATATAACATGAACCCTGGCCTCATCGATGCCAAAGAAATCTATAATCTGGCGTCGCGAGAACTCCGAGACTGTAATAATTGCCGCTGCGCGCCGAACTCCCGGCATGCCGTATCTCTTGAGGTATCTCTGTGAATCCGGGGAATTGTTGCTGTGACCTGAGTAGGTAATAATGTCGTGCAATGTCAGCACCACGGGCTTCGGACTTAACACAGGAGCGACGTTGGCGGGGCTGTGAATCAGGTGGCAGCGCATCGTGAGCGACAACAATGGGACAAGCATCTGCTCCCATTCCCGGGTTTTTGCGCCGGGCACAGCGAAGCGGATGTGGCGGATCTTGACGCGTGCCAGTTTCGCCGCGCCATGGTGGAGCGGCCATGGGTATAACAACAAGACTTCCACGTCGTCCAGCGCGGAAAGCGCCTCGACGAGCCCGATGGTATAAGAGCTGACGCCAAAAGTACTCGCATCGCTAAGTGCGACTGCATCGACGGCAATCCTCAACTTCCGGAACATTCCTCTACCTCTTGCTGGGCACATTATAGGGATGCGACACTGCCGGTGGCCTGACGGCCTGTGGTGAAAGTCTGATTTGAAAGGGCACGACTTTAGTCGTGCCGTAAAGCCTACAGAATCAATGGGGCTTTAGCCCCTGAGGGGCGATTCTTCCAAGAACTCGACTTTTGCCACAGGCTGCTAAATGAACTCGCCGAACCGGTAGAGCGTTGTTCTGAGTCTTCCGTCCACGTCCGCGATTTCACATAACACTCTTTCCTCCAGTGCCTTCATTTTGAATGGCGGATGGGTCAAAATCACGCCGCTGTTCAATTCCAACCGAAGGGTCGGCCCTGCGGGAATGTCGATATTGGGCGTAAACGGGTCGTTATGGGGGAGATGTTCAGTCAGTACTAGGTACTTGCAGCAGGAGACCAGTTTCGGCAGCGCCTTCTTGATATGTTTGTTCGACAGGTGCTGCAAAACTTGTCTCAAAAAGAGAACCTCGCAGGAGGGGATGCGATCTCTTGTAAAATCGAGCACTCTGAAGTCGACATTCTGCGACTCATACTCTTTTCTATTAAATTCGATTAGCGGTTCGACGATATCACAAGCGATATAGTTTCGGCAGAGCGGTCGGATGTGAGACCCAACAGAAAAGTCTCCGCAGCCTAAGTCGACAACATCGGGTTTCGCATCTAGCGAATGAATAAACTCCACAACTGCATTCTCATAGCAGCTCACGGTTCGCTCATCGTGAGATCCTGGACCTGAAAAAAACGGGCTATGTTCAAGTGCCTCTCCCCAAAGTCTCCTATCATAAATGTGGGTAAAGGCCTGGTTCAGGGGCATCTTAGTGAAGAGTTCCAGACGCTTTCGCAACAGTTGCCTTTCCCGATAGCGCTGCACCCCATCGAGCTGCTTCGCAGGCAGCAACCGCTTCACAGTGTCTTTTAATATTTTCATCTCGATCCCTTTCGGTTATATTGGTTTTTCGTAGCGCCGAATCATAGCCGCGCCCTTCGCAATGTCGACAGGCGATAGCCCGTACAGCATTTCGCGTAGCAATTTTAGCCCCTTGGCGAGGGTCAAGGAGCGGCGGCGAACACGTGAATAGACATTGAGCAGAGCGTCGGCGGCGCAACTGGCGCGAAGGAGCGCATCGGGGTTGTTCATCCAGCGTGGACGCGGCGCCGGAGGGCCTGCGGCACGGCGCGC
>JAJYFA010000002.1:45452-73864 GCA_021790995.1 Acidobacteriota bacterium | reverse complement strand
TCGCGGTCGGGGCAATTTAGGTTTGGCCGCTCAGATTATAGCGTGGGAGTGTGCGCCGTGGAATCCTATCCGACCATCTCGTTTCTCTGGGTCTGCCGAAGGCGTCTCGACACCGTGTCAGCACAAAGGTTCTCGCGTACCATGGGACATTCAAGTGCGCGAGATACGGTATGACCCGCTCATCTATTTCACAATGTAAGCACAGACCTCATCCCCGTCTTCGTCTATGTCTATGATCTCAATACTTGGGCATGTTTTTGAACCGCTAAGGTAGATTACATCATCGCTGACCAGCCATGTCGTTGACGTGCTCTGATCGGCATCGGAGACGATCCATCTTGATCCGTCATCGAGCTCTAGATACTCACCATCATCTGATTTGTCCGTTATGGACGCGGTGTTGGAACTCACGTCGCGGACACAAACTGCTTCTCCCTGTTCGTCCGCGTTGATAAGCTCCGTACCCGAACAGTGCTTCGAGTCGTCGATCTCCACCACATCATCGCCAACTGCCCATCCATGAACTATAGGCGCGCCGGATTTCGAGACTAGCCACTTTGTCCCATCATCAAGCCCTATATAAATTCCGTCGTCAGACTTGGCAGTGATCGACGCCGTGTCGGCACCGTAAATCTTGTGGGTTGTGAAAAGTAGTGCAAGAGCAATAGTCACAATACCAGCCTGCCGCATCGATAATGGCCTTTCCGAAATCCAAATCGTTCTTGTAAAGTGCATCGGGGCATCCTTGCTCGCGTGCGGGATCTAATCCATTCCGAGCCTATCGCCAAGACTGGATTGGATCGGGATGCACTCGGCGCAATCTTACATGCCGCGCCGAGCGCACAAGCCATCGCGGAACTGCAAAAGGCAATTCGGGTCATTGCGGATTGGCGGGATGATCCTCCAGCCATTTCCGCGCCCGTTCTTGTACGCGCGACAAGTCTGCTGGCGTCAGAAGTGAAGCGATAAGGTCTCTGGTCTTGGCTGCTTTCTCCCGGAGCTTAGCTATATCGTTGGGGTCCATTCTAGTGACCTTGCTAGCAACAGCAAGGTCCAGCCAGAAATAGGCTTCAGCGTAGTCTTGTGGCACACCCTGCCCTGTCGCATAATCCCCGCCCAACATAAATTGCGCCTTTGCGTCGCCCTGCTCGGCTGCCCTGCGATACCAGAAAGCGGCCTGCGCCTCGTCTTGCGGCACTCCTCGTCCAAATGAATACAGCCCGCCGAGTTCCTCTTGCGCGTCGGCATTCCCTTGCTCTGCGGCTTTGCGATACCAGATCGCTGCTTGCGCATGATCCTGCGGCACACCCAAGCCGTTGTCGAAAAGTGAGCCAAGGTCGAATTGTGCAACGGCAAGGCCCTGCTCGGCTGCCTTGTGGAACCAGTGAACAGTCTCGGATTCGTCCTGCGGAACGCCTTCGCCACCGGCATACATCAATCCAAGGTTGAATTGCGCATCCGCGTCGCCCTGCTCGGCGGCCTTGCGATACCAGATGGCAGCCTGTGCGTAATCCTGCGACACGCCTTTGCCATCGTAGTAAAGCCCGCCAAGGTCAAATTGAGCTTCCGCATTTCCTTGTTGGGCAGCCTTGCTGTACCAGGTCTCCGCTTGAATGTAATCTTGCACCACGCCTTCGCCTTGCTCGTACAACGCACCGAGACGTAATTGTGCATCGGCGTCGCCGGCAGCAGCCTGCACTTTGAGTGTGCCGATGCCTTCAGCCGAGGGAACAGCCTCGCTATTTGCCGAAGGCTGCGCAGAAGAGGGCGGGGGAATTGTGGCCGTCGGTTCCGTTTCCGGTTCTGCCTGCTGTGCAACCGCAGCCTCCTGGATACTGACAGCTTTGTACTTGATTCTGTGTTCCTTGCCGGAAAGATCGTGAACATAAACAAAGAGTGAGTTGCCGTCGATCTCGGCCTCATACTTTCCAGGCAGCAAGTAATCGCAGTGACGGAATCCATTCTGACACCAGAGCGTGACTTGACGGCCATCTGGCAGGATGGCATTTACGTGCTCTTGCGTGATTGATCGAACATAGGTCTGAGGCGGCGTTGCTGCTGTGGTGGTGGTGGTGCAATTTGTGTTGGAGTTGCCGGTAGAACTGGTTTGGATCGGCCCAACGCCATAGTCGTTTATCGTCCCATTCGTTGTCCCGTTCGTATTGCAGTTTGTCTGTGACGTACCCTTCCTGCCGGGCGTTGTGTAAGTGTATTGCCTTTGACTGGTCTCCGAATTCACAACTTCAATGGTGATTCTCGGCTTGCCCTTGGCAAATGCTGCGTTGGAAGAGACGAATAGGAGCATAACCGCGAGTGATCCGAGAAAGCTGCTTGAGCGCATGATTCCCGCCTTTCTCCTGCCAAAGAGTGTATGCGCTAAATATAGCGCATCGGCTAACCCGATCATGGACGCATGGCAAAGGACATCTGTGCGGCGACGGGTGAGCGGATCAGGAAGTTGCGCCGCGCCCGCAATTGGCGGCAGATCGACCTTGCCGAGCAGTCCGGCGTTCATGAAGTCCACATCTCCGACTTGGAGCGCGGAACCCGCGAGCCAGGGCTGCGCACCCTCAGCAAGATCGCTTCCGCTCTCGAAACAACATTGTCGGAACTGCTGAAGGGATTGTAATGCTGCGCAGCCCATTGAACGACAGTCGAAGCACCAGAAAACGAGTCTGCCCGGCCAGTTTGACGATAAGGATTGTTAGCGGATGCAATCATTTGATGCAATTTGCTAATAATTGGGAATCGAGGTGGGAACATGAAAGTGCCTATAGGGTGCAGCGGATGTGGGGAGCTTACGAGACGTTTGGGTGGGTACTGCGATTCATGTGAGTGCATGACGGTGCGGCAGGTGGCCGAAAGATTGCACATAACGCCCTTGACGGTGTGGCGCATGACGCAGGACGGGCGATTGTGGCCGATGAAGGGAAGCGGGGGAAAGCTCCTGATTGCACGGGCACAGGTGGATGCGCTGCTGGAAGGAAGGCGGTACACTCCGCCAGATCAGGAGCCGCGCACAACATGGGACCCTCCCAGTTACCCACTCGCACGGTAAGAGAAAATCAAGGCGAGATGTATTTTCCCTTGACCTCTCGGCGGGCATGGGCGCAAACGGCGCTTTCCCTGAGCCGATTTCTCCCCGCCAATTTTTTCTAATTTTTTTTTGGTGCGCGAGAGAGCAAAAGCCGTCCAAGCCGTGCGGATGGCCGTATCGCCGGACAACTTTTCGCAGACCCGGCAAGCGGGCCACGGAAGCCCGCCAGAACCCGCGCCGTAATTAGTGCGATATTGCACAACCTGTCGGAAGCCCGCGCCGTGTCCGCATGGCTCCCCCCAACGTAGCGCCGTGGGCTTGCAATCGCTCACAGGGGCTTGCAGCGCGATTACGCCCCATCCTGTGCTGCATTCGCTTTGCGGCTCAAGTGCGCAACGGCAGACTATCGGTGAGTGCAGGACGGCTCACTGCCTCCGGTTCTATGTGATCGTCTCTCGCTGGTTTGCCATGCTGCAACTGTGGTGGAAACTGTGGGGAGTCTGTGTGGGAAATGGCGGGAATTGGCGGGCAAGTCACCGCCCGCCAAAGTCCTATTATCCCACTCAAATACTGAAAGATAAACAAGTGATGGTAACTCCAGGCAAGTTATGGAATACCGCCACTTGACCGTCTTACAAGCAGGAAGTCGGGGGTTCGAGTCCCTCACTGCCCACCAATCGCACTTTGCAGCGGCAACTCGCGCTTCCAACGCCCTTCCAGCCAAACCAGTCAGTTTCTCTTCGGTTCCAGGCCTCTCCGTCTGGCGGGTTTCCTCGGTCTCCGATTCTGAGACCTGGGAAACATGGAAGCCAGTCGCAGAAAGCTTGTCCATCGCTTTTTCGCTCTGACCTTCATGCTGCGCCAGCCAGCCTTCATCGGCGATGATAGGAGAGACGCGCGCTACAGCAAAGAGAGAATCGGCTTGCAGCCTGGATCGCAAAAATCGGTAATCGTGGTCGGTGGAGGCGTAGCCGGCATGAGTGCAGCCTGCGCATTGGCTGAGGCCGGCCTGCGTGTGCGGCTCGTCGAGCGGCGTGCCTTTCTTGGCGGACGCGCCAGTTCCTATCGATCCCCAGCCATCGACGAGGTCATCGACAACTGCCAGCACGTACTCTTCGGCTGCTGCACCAATCTCATCGGCTTCTATCGCCGCATCGGCGTCGCGCAGAAGATCCATTGGACACGCGCCATGACGATGATCGAGCCCGGTGGCCGCCGCTCACGGCTTGGTCCTTCCCGGCTGCCGGCGCCGATGCACGGCCTGCCCAGTTTGCTCGCAGCCAAGGCCTTCACGCGCGCCGACAAATGGGCGCTCCTGCGCGCCTTCTCAGCTATCCTCGGAATCACTCCAAAAGACTCCCCCACGGAGTGGTCGCTCGGCGCATGGCTCAGGCAGAATGGGCAAACCGTGGGCGTCATCGATCGCTTCTGGCGGCTGGTCATCGCCAGCGCGCTCAATGCAGATCTTGACGAGATCGCGTTGCCCTATGCGGTCAAAGTGATCCGCGAACTCTTCCTGAATTCAGCCGAGGCCGGCTCGATGGGCATGAGCACCGTGCCGCTGAGCGAGCTTTACGCAGGCGCGGAAACGTTTCTGCACGATCGCGACTGCGAAGTCCTCTTCAACGCCGGCGTGGAGATCGCGGAGTGGAGCGAAGCGGCCTCGCAATGGACGCTCAACACGCACGCTGGCGTACTCACCTCGGACTACCTAGTGCTCGCGCTGCCCTTTGAATCTGTGGCAAAGCTGCTGCCGCAGATGCCTGTTGCCGCCGGCGTCGAGTCGCTCGCCGCGCAGATCGGCCGCCACCAGCACTGGCCCATCTGCAGCGTCCATCTCTGGTTCGACCGCGAAATCACGCACCTCGAACACGCCGTTCTGCTCGACCGCACCATTCACTGGATGTACAACAAGAGCCGCCTGCAACCCGGGCGCCACGGGAAGGGAAGTTATCTCGAGCTTGTCATCAGCGCATCGCGCGAATTTGCCTCGCTCAAGCGGGCTGAGGCGATTGACCTCGCCGTTAACGAATTGAAGGAATTCTTCCCCGTGGCAAAAGAGGCAAAGCTCGAAAAAGTCGCGCTGGTCAAAGAAGTTCGCGCCACCTTCGGCGTCCCGCCCGGCATCGACCAGTTCCGTCCCGAAGCTCAGTCCGCACCCTGGCCCAACTGCGCCCTCGCCGGCGACTGGACCGCAACGGGCTGGCCCTCGACGATGGAAAGCGCGGCTCGCAGCGGCCACCTCGCTGCAGAAGCCATCTGCGCCAGCCTTGGTGACCCGCGCAAAATTCTGAATTCCGATTTGAAGCCGCGCGGGTTCATGCGATTCCTGAATTCCGAATGAGAGCGCCCGGCTGCCCTCAGTGCGCCAGTAAATATACCCCCACGCACACCAGCACCGCAGCCGCCCAGCGCCTGCGATCCACATTCTCCTTCAGGAAAAACTTTCCAGCGATCGCGTTTGTCACCAGCGTCAGCGACGCCGACGCCGGACCCACCAGGCTCAGGTTCAGGTGATTCAGCGCGAACAGCAAAGCGAAGAACGCCAGAGCGAGAAAGAAGACTCCCGCGAAGAACAGCGGGCAGGTCACCACGGCGCGGATCGCGCCTTTGAGACCCGAGCGCGCGCGAATCGCATCCAGATCGCCGATCGACTTCATCGCCGCCGCGGTCAGCACCTCGCCCGTCGTCGATGACAACACCACCGCTGCAATCATCGCCGTTGCTACCCAGGGCGCAACCCAGAAATTGGCGGCCGGCAGCAGAGGCGCTGCGTGCGGAGAAATCCTCATCACGCTTCAACCTCCTGCTCGGCATCCTTTTCTGCTTCGGGGGCGGGATGCTCCGTGCGCGAAGGCCCTTGCGCCACGAATCCCACGCCAAGCGTGATCAGCGCGATTCCCGCCCACCTCTCAAGCGAGATGGCCTCCTGCAGCCAGAAACGCGCCAGCAGCGCGATCACCACATTGCCAAGAGCCGTCGCCGGCAGAACGAAGGTGAGATCGGCCCAGGAGAGCGCGGTCAGATAGCTGGCAAAAAAACCGATCAGCAGCGCAATCCCCAGCGCGATCCATGGCGTGAAGACCGCGGCGATCAGCGATCCAGGGTGCGCCAGCGTGATGGTTGGCATGGCCGTCATGCCGCGCGCCAGACAACTGTCGCCGATGGGTGCGCAGATGGCGACCAGGCCCAGAATCATGTATTGACGCGGCGTAAGTGAATGGTGGGACATTTGATCTTTCGACGCCAATGGGCCGCGCTGGTGAGATGGCAGGGCCAGGCTGCCTCATCGGGCCTTGGAAAAACAACCACAACTCCCCGTTCGACTTCTATCGCTTTCGCGATCTACGCTCCGGGCAGGCCTTCCACTCATCCTTCGGACTCGCTCAGGACGACTGTGGGTGTAGAAGGGCGCATCGAGTGTAGAACTCCTGCCTACGCGCCTGCGCCCGCTGCTGCCGGGGGCTGCGCCTTCTGGTTGCGCGCCTCCTTCACCATCTTGTTGCGTTGCGCGCGCAGCTTCAGGAACGACTTGGCTTCAACGTAGAGCCGGGGAAGATCGCGATTCACAACCGCCTTCCAGATCACCCGGAACGCCGCCTTGGGGCGGAAATAGTACTCGTCGTAAAAGCGGTGCACCATCTCCATCACGTAGTCGGTAGGCAGGCCGGGGTACTCGATGTGCGCCATCTGGTGGCCACCGCCGTCTTCCATCTTCGTGTTGGTGATGAATCCGTTCTTCGCCGCGTACTCGTAGAATTCCGTGCCGGGATACGCATGCGCGACCGACACCTGTATCGTCTCGCAGTCGAGCGACTTGGCAAAGTTGATCGTGTTGCGGATCGACTGTTTGGTCTCGCCCGGCAAGCCCAGAATGAAATCGGCGTGTATGGTCAGGCCGAGATCGTGGCAGTCCTTGGCGAACTGCCGCGCCCGTTCCACGGTGGCGCCCTTCTTGACGTTCTTGAGAATCTGCGGATCGCCCGACTCGAAGCCCACGATCAGCAGCCGGCAACCGGCCTCGCGCATCGCCTTCAGCGTCTCGTAGTCGGTGGTTACGCGCGAGGTGCAGCTCCAGGTCAACCCGAGCGGCTTCAGCTTCTCGCACAGCTCGATGGTCCGTCCCTTCTGAATGTTGAAGGTATCATCGTCAAAGAAGAATTCCTTTACCTCAGGGAAGTTCTCCTTGGCCCACTTCATCTCCGCGGCTACGTCGTCGGTGGCGCGCTTGCGCCAGGCGTGGCCTGAGAGCGTCTGCGGCCACAGGCAGAAGGTGCACTGCGCCGGGCAGCCGCGCGTTGAGTAAAGCGCAATGTAGGGATGCAGCAGGAACGGAACGTTGTAACGCGTCACATCCAAGTCGCGTTTGTAGATCTTCGTCGCCCACGGCAGCGCATCCAGGTCTTCCACCTGCGGGCGGTCGGGGTTGTGCAGCACATTGCCGTCTTTTTTGTAGCTGATGCCGAGAATCTCGTGGAGCGGCTTGCCGTTGGCATACTCGACCACCGAGTAATCGAACTCGCGCCTGCAGATGAAGTCCAAAGCCTGGCACTCGTTCAGCGCGCGATCGGGATCCGTCGTTACCGGCGGCCCCACAAATGCAATGCGGATCGAGGGATTTGCCGCCTTGATGGCCTCGGCAAGCCGCTGATCGCCTTCCCATCCCACCGTCGAGGTAAAGAGCACCAGAAACTCGTAGTCCTTGCAAATCTCGATGGTCTCTTTGGCGGAGACGTGGTGGGGCGGCGCATCGAGCAGCCGCGAACCCTCCAGCATTCCCGCCGGGTAGGTGAGCCACACCGGGTACCAGTAGGACTCAATTTCGCGCGTTGCCGGCCAACGAGAGCTGGCGCCGCCGTCGAAGTTCTCAAAGGAAGGAGGGTTGAGGAAGAGTGTTTTTAAAGGCATCGGCATCCCTTTAATTCTATCATTGGCGAGGATTCATCAGGCGGAATTCAAGCCGCACGGCCGTAGTCCTGATTTCCGGCGGAACGAGCGATAACCCCAGCAAAATCAACGAATCGCTTAAACTTGGGCCTATTTCCGGATCGCTTCGACGGGTTGAATTCTGGATTCCCATCCCTACGGCTTCGTGTGCAGCTCGTCAAGCCAGTCCTGCATGTGTCCGAGAGCGCGCAAAAGGTTCAGCCGCGTTTTGCTTAACTCCAGGTTCGCGTCGAGGGCATCTACGTACTTCTGCCGCTCGTCGATCAGGGCCTGCTGCTCGGCCGTCGGCGAAAGCTGCGGCGGGGCACCGGGGCCTGCACCCGCGCCATTGCCCAACTCCAGTTGAGTCTCCACGCTCTTTAACTGCTCGGCCGCAATCTGCTGCTTCAGGCTGGCAATCTCCGCCATGGTATCCAGTTCGCGCAGGCTCGCGCTCAACTGCGCAATCTGCACATCGTTCTGCTGCTGCGCCTGCTCGGCTTCGACGCGCGCACGCAGCGCCTCGGCGGCCGACTCGCGCGACTTGGCGCGCAGCCCGGCATCGAAGAGCGGAAGGACAAGGTTGAATCCGCTAAAGAAGTTGTTGGCAGGAAGCGGCCTCGCGTAATAGGCGTTGATGTCGTTGAGCACTGTCGTGTTGCGGTTGTATTGCGCGCCAAAGCTGATCTCCGGCAGAATCCAAAGACGCCGTTCGTCGCCTTGCGCCATGTGGAAACGCGAAACTGCCAGCATTCGCGCCGCTGTAATCGCGGGCGTCTCCCGCGGTGAGGGGTCGCCGGTCAGCGCGGGAATCTCGGGAATGCTCGCGTGGTCGGGTGTGATCGAGCCGACCGGCAAACCGGTAAGGTTGGTGAGTTGCTTGCCCAGCGTTGCCGCTCGCGTCTCCAGGTGCAGCCGTCCCAGCTTGAGCTGCGCCGCCGTCAGTTGCGCCTGTAAAAGAGTGCTGAGCGGATCGACGCCGGCCTCTGCGCGCTGCTGCTCGATCTGGACCAGCCGCGCCGCTTCCTGCTCCTGTTCGCGCGCAGCTTTCAGCTCTCGCTCCACTGTGTCCAGCTCGATGTAAGTCGTCGACGCGTCGAGGGCGGCCTGTTCGCGCGAATCTTTAAGAGCCAGTTGCGCCGACTGCAATCCCGCGCGCGCCGCGTGGATGTACTGGAGTTGCGGCATGGAGAAGACCAGCGATTGAACGCCGCTTTCCCAGACCGTAGGCAGTGAGCCCGTGAATCCAAGTTCCGGAAATGCCGGCAGACCGGAGCCAAAGGAGACCGACGGGATGAAAACATCGCGGGTTTCATTCAACCTCGCCGTGGCTCGCTGCACGTCGGCCTGCGCGATCCGCACCGAGGCGCTGTTCTTCTGCGCCAGTTCCACCACCGTGGTCAACGACACCTGCGCCTGTGCCGGCGCCGCGGTTGCAATCGCCGCACCGGCAATCGCCGCCAGCCACGCATTGCGCAGTTTGTAAGAGGTTCTCACGCTCAACCTTCGCCTCAACGATCGGAATCCATTGACGGATTAAATTCGCGGGCCATCGCCCAGGCCGCGGCAAACTCCTGCTTGGCTCCCGCAGGGTCGCCAAGCTTCTGCCTGAGCCGCGCCAGCCGTATGTGTGCAATGAACGCCGGAGCCTCTTCGCTCTTCGACGAACTCGCAAGATAGTCTTCCAGCATCTTTGCGGCCAGCGCCGGATCGCGCCCGGCTTCCATCAGGACGCCGGCCCCGTCGTAAAGCGCCACCCCCGGATGCTTGTCGCGTGCGGCCGCTGCCACGCAGGCGTGAATTGCGTTGTCGAGGTCGTTCCATCGCTTCTGGCGTCGATAAAAGCTGGCCAGCACCGTCCACTTCTCCGCCGGATGCGGGCTTGCCGTAATCGCCTGCTTGTAGTCCTGTTCGGCCGCGGCAAAATCCTTCCGCGCAACCGCGATGTTGCCGCGCAGCTCATAAGCCTTTCCCGGATCCACTCTGTCCAGCTCAGCCGCCACGGATTCCGCTTTATCCAGGCCGCCGCCCACAATGCCCGGCGCGTCCGTGTAAAACTCGCCCAGATCGCTGAGAGCGCCGGCATTCCGCGGGTCGAGCCGCACGGCACGCTCAAATTCCTGGCGCGCGCGTCTGCCCAGCGAAAACGCCGTCAGAAACGATGCCTGGCCGGCCTTCCCACCGAGCGCTCGCCCCAGCCACATGTGGTAAATGGAGTTGTTTGCATCCAGGCGCACGGCTTGTTCGCACGCTTTCGCTGCTCCGTCCCACTGCTCGAGCGTGAGGCGCACGCGGCACAACAGATTCTGTGCCTCGGCCGCGCCTGGCCCCGTCGCCGGCAGTGGTGCAAGCAGGCTCAGCGCGCGATCCGCCTCGCCAGCCTGTAATGCCCCGTATGCCTGCTGGAGTGTCGCCGCCGGGATCTGCGCCCACGCAACAAAAGGCGAGGCGATCGCCATCAGCGCCGCCACGGGCAAAACAGTCCACGCGGCGCGTCTCACCGTACTTCCTTGATCGGTACGCCCTCCTGCAGGGGCTGCCCGTTAAGGGATCCGGTGGCGACCATGTCACCATCCTGAAGGCCCGAAAGAATCGGCACCTGTGTCAGAGTCGGCGGGCCGATCGTAATGTCGACGCGCTTCAGTTGATCCCCGTCGACCCTGTAGGCAAAGTATTTTCCATTCCGTTCGTGGAGCGCATCGCGCGGCATGCTTAATGCATTCGGCAGGCTCGCGGTCGTCACTGTCACTGTCACATTGGTGTCGGGCAATAGGCCGTCTTCAGGACCGTCGATATCCACCAGCACTTCGCCCACGTTCCGCGTGGTGTAAGTTACCACCGTGATCGGAAGCCGAACAATATGGCCCCGCCATTCACTGCCTGGCTTCGCATCCCACCGGATCGCAACTCTCTGTCCCAAGGCCAGACGCCCCAGGTCGGGCTCGTCGAAGTAGGCACGTACCCGTTGCTTGTGCAGGTCTGCCATCTTCAGCAGCAGCTTGCCGGCTTCTTCATACTCCGAAGGCGATGCGTCCATCGAGTAAATCCATCCCGTGGCCGGTGCGTAAATAGAGGTCTGTGCTTCAACGTGCTGCGCTGCGGCGAGCGCCGCCTCGGCATCGGTCAAGGCCGCTTTGGCGCGTGCAATCTCGCCCTGCGAATATCTGTGCTGAGCATTTTCTTGCGCGGCTTTCAAAGTTGCTTCGGCCGTCTCCAGCCGCGACCGCGCCGCCGCCACTTCGCCCTGCGCCGCCGCCCCGGTTGCCGCCAGCCGGGTCATCGCATCCAGATCGCGCTGCGCCTGTTGGCCGGCCAGCCGGTCCTGCTCGATCTCCGCGGCCGCTGCCTGCCGCTCGGCCTGGGTGCCGTTATGTGTCGCCGCTTCGTATGCAGCCTGCGCTGTTCTCACCGCGCTCTCGGCGCTCGCCACCTGCGCCCGCGCTGCCACATCGTCCAGCCTCAGGATCAGCTTTCCGGCCCGAACCAGATCGCCCTCCTGCGCATAGACAGCCTCCACCGTCGTCGCAAGCGGACTGTAGAACGAGTAGTTCGTGATCGGTTCCACGCGCCCGTTGGTGCTTACGGTGTTCTGCAGCATCTGGCGCTCGACCCGCGCCACGCGCACCTGCAGCCGATCGCGCAAGAAGTAGCGCGCAGTAAAAAACACCAAAACCAGGACGACTGCCGCGCCGATCCATTGCCATTTGCGGCTCATTTGCGTTCTTGCTTCAGCCATGCCGTTAACCAGTGGTTAGTATATAGGACTCGAAAACTTGAGGTTGCGATTCACGAAATCACCGTGCCAGCTTTTCGCTGACTTTCTGACTCGCCGGCTCGCTGACCTGCTCCGAATCTCCACATCCTGCTCGTAAAATGGAGCTATGACCGCTCCTCGCTACACCGACCAGCACGCCAAAGCCGGCCTCGACTTCAACTTTCCCCCCATCGAAACCTGGCAGAACCAGTTCCCCAGCTACGAGATCCAGATTGACGACCCTGAACTCACCTCCGTCTGCCCCAAAACCGGCATGCCCGACTTCGGTGTCCTGACCATCCGCTACATGCCCCGCGAGCGCTGCCTCGAACTCAAATCGCTTAAAGAGTACCTGTTCTGCTACCGCAACCTTGGCATCTTTCAGGAAAACATCGTCAACCAGATCCTTGAAGACATCGTGAAAGCCTGCGACCCGGTCTGGGCCGTCGTCAAAGGAGAATTTCGCCCCCGCGGCGGCATCGGCACTACTGTCGAGGCTCGCTGGCCCCGCCCCGCGGCTGGATGATCGATTTTCGCCGTACCGCCAGCTCGCCAACTTGCCACGTCGCTTGAGCGACGCCAGCTTGCCGCCTTTGTCTTTCGTCTCTCTTCAACGGTTCATGCGCCTGTTCCCATGCAAATGGGCGCAAGCACCCCGGCTGTGATATTCCTTGTTCGTCGCGACGCTTTCCTCCGAAAGAGACCGCTTGCCCACGTTTCTTCGCAAACTACGTCCCCATGCCGGCCCCGCTCTGGCCACGTTTCTGCTGCTGCTCGGCCTCAATCTGCTCAACTACCTGGACCGCTACATCCTCAACGGTGCACAGCCGCTCATCCAGCAGGAGTTCCACGCCACCGACGAGCAGATGGGCGCGCTCACCACGGCGCTGTTCCTCTTCTACATGTTTGCCGCCCCGGCCAGCGGCTGGCTCGCCGATTGCTTTCGCCGCAAGCCCCTCATCGTGACCGGCGCCGTTCTCTGGAGCCTGGCCACGCTCGGCACCGCCTTTGTCCACACCTACTGGGGCCTCTACACCCGCCGCGCTCTGGTTGGTATCGGCGAAGCCACCTTCGGCATCTACGCTCCGGCCGTAATCTCCGACTTCTACCCCGAGCGCGAACGTAACCGCATTCTCTCCATCTTCTACCTCGCCATTCCCGTTGGAGCCGCGTTCGGCTATCTCGCCGGCGGGGAACTGGGCAGTCTCTGGGGCTGGCGCGCGCCCTATCTCATCTGCGCCATTCCCGGCTTCGTCATTGCCGCGCTCTACGCCCTCTGGGGACGCGAACCCGAGCGTGGCGCCACGGACAGCCACCCGCAGCCACATCCCCAGTCGCGGCCCCGCTTCGACTCCCCCGATTCCTTCGTTCGTTTCGCTCTCGATTTCATTGAGGAGCGCCTGGCCCTCTTCAAAAACCGCGCGTTTCTCACCTCCACCTTCGGCCTGGCCGCCATCACTTTTGCCCTCGGTGGCATCTCGGCCTGGGTCCCCACGTTTCTCCATCGTGTCGATGGCCTCTCGGTCGCCAATGCCGGCCTCGTCGTTGGCGCCATCACCATCGTCGACGGCATCGGCGGCACCATCGCCGGCGGCTGGATCGCCCACCGCTGGCAGCGCACCAACCACCGCGCCCTCTATCTCGTCTCCTGCTGGAGCGCCGTCCTCACCATCCCCTTCGGCGTTCTTGTCTTCTTCGGACCGCGCTCCACCGCCATTCCTGCTCTCGTCCTCGCCGAGTTCTGCATCTTCCTCAACACGGGACCGCTCAACGCCGCTATCGTCAACTCCGTCTCCGGAGCCGTCCGCGCCACCGCCATCTCCATCAACCTTTTCTGCATTCACGCCTTTGGCGACACCTTCTCGCCCCAGATCATCGGCGCCATCAGCGATCGCTCGAACCTGAGCATCGGCCTTGGCGCAACCCTCCTCTCGCTCGTCGCCGCCGGTTGGATCCTCTGGTACGGCGCGCGCTTCGCTCCGCCGCTCAACGATGCCCGCTTGCCATAAGATCCCGCCAGCCCGTCTTTGTGGGAGGCATCGGATAGCCCCGGGTCAGCGAGGCCTCACTTTGCAGGAAGCGGTTGCAGTCTCCGGGTATTCATGAAGCCACGCCGTCCGCCACGCGCCCGCAGACTCGGAGCCGAGACCGGCGGCTGTGACTGTTCCGCGTCGAATCCGCTGGCCAGCATCGGGTTCGGCCTGAACCTCGGCCTTCCGCCGTGGAACTGCCGCATGTGGCTCAGAATCATGCCGGTCCGTCCCCGCAGGGCCTGAATCGTCCCGCGAATCCGCACGTCCCTGCCACTGTATTGCTGGAGATTGCCCACCGTGTCGTGGTCCTCCCAGTAGCTGACGACCGTGAAGCGGCACTCCGCGTCCGGAACCTGCGGCGGGCACACGTCGAGGAACCGCGTCCCATCGGAAAGCTGCACCACGTTGTAAACATGGGCGGAGATGCATACATCCTTGTGAAGCATATCGACAGCCTGGACGGTACTCACGCAAGGCTTTGGCTTTGCAGCCAGTGCAGGTGCCGGACAGCAGACGGCAATCGCCGCCAGCAACCAGGGGAGGTTTGATCGCATCGGAAAAACTCCGTGGAGGATTGCCACCAGCCTAGCGCGATTTGCTGACGATGAAAAGCGTGATGCGCCGCATGACTTGCCGCGTGGGGTGCACGTGCCGGCTTCGGTCTCGCTGTGGAATCCGATTCAGGGCTCAACCACCGAGCCGTGGTTTGCAGACGATGAGCGCCTGTCACCTGATGCGGCGACAGAGCGAAGAACAAAAGTGCCGTAGGCGAGGTTGACCGAGGCGAGTTGCAGCATGCGATGGCCCACCCGAAACACGGGAGCGGAGCCGGTGGCGCGCAGGAACTCGGGACTGCCGGGCCTCATGTCGAATTTGCCGTCGCCGTTCAGGTCGAGCCACTCGCGGCCATGATCGATGTCGACCGACTTGGTGCTGAAGTTGTATTGGAAGCGCACATGCACCTTGCGATGCGCCACCCTCATGTAGCCCTGGACAAAGGCGATTCTGGAGTAGAGCAAAGGCAGTTGGCCGGGTTTTGCCACGGCGCGCCCGGGTTCCGTGAGGAGCCGGACCTCCATGGGAAACGGTCCCATCGGATCGTTGGGAAGAACAGCGTTGAACTCAGCGGTATCCTTTTCGCCTTTGTTCTCGTCAGTGCCGGGCAGCGGACGAAATGGAATCCGTTCATCCGGATCGAGATGTGAGTTCTGGTTGGCGTCGACATATAGAACATCGGTTCCGTCGGGCGAGCGCACAACGATCGCTCGGATGCGGTAACGGGGCCTGGATCTCGATCCCAGATCGAGACTACCTTCGTAAAGCTTGTCGCCGGGCTGCGATGCAACGCCAATCGCTGCGGCGCCCTCCGCCGTAGTGGAATTGAAGACGGTGAGGCTGAGCGTATCAGGCGCGCTGTAGAGACCCGGATCCAAAGAGCCGTGGATCTTCGCTTGAGCGCAGGCGGAAGTGAGCGCCGCGAGCACAAGAGCCGAGAGCATGGCCGACCGCTTGAATGCTCTGACCTGCGCCATGCCCGCCTCCATCTGAGGGGAAGATCGCGCCTGCAATGGACCACCCAAAACAAACCGATGCCGGCGCTCGAACTCTGCTCGTTTTATTGGATGCGGAACGCTCGGAGAGGTTCGCTAATGGGCGCCAGCGAGTGTCTTTTCCTTCGCGGCCTGCCCGTAGTGGCTCTCCACATACTTGTCCAGAATCTGCTTGAACTCGGCGACAATCGTGTCTCCGCGCAGCGTCGTCGCCAGCTTGCCGTCGATGTAGACCGGCGCCTTCGGCTCCTCGAAAGTGCCGGGCAGGCTGATGCCGAGATTCGCGTGTTTCGATTCGCCTGGGCCATTCACAACGCAGCCCATCACCGCCAGCTTCAGCTCTTCGACGCCGGGATACTGCTTGCGCCACTCAGGCATCTGCGTGCGCAGATAGCTCTGAATCTGCTCTGCCAGTTCCTGGAAGTAAGTGCTTGTTGTCCGTCCACATCCTGGGCAGCTTGTCACCTGCGGCATAAAGCTGCGGATCGAGAGTGACTGTAGAATCTGCTGCGCCGCCAGCACCTCTTCCGTGCGGTCGCCGCCGGGTTTGGGCGTCAGGGAAACGCGAATCGTGTCGCCGATGCCGCCGAGCAGCAGCGGCGCCAGGCCGGCCGTCGAGGCGATCAGCCCCTTCGATCCCATGCCGGCTTCGGTCAAGCCCAGATGCAGCGGATAATCGCACCGCGCGGCCAGCTTCGTGTAGACATCGATCAGATCGCGTACGCCGCTCACCTTGGCCGAGAGGATGATCATGTCGTGGCCCAGGCCATAGTGTTTGGCTGCGGCGGCCGATTCGAGCGCGCTGGCGATCATTGCCTCAATCATCACCTCGCGTGCTGGCGAGGGCTCGGCCTTTTTGCTGTTCTCATCCATCATGCGCGCCAGCATCGACTGGTCCAGCGAACCCCAGTTGACGCCGATGCGCACCGGCTTCTGGTTCTCGACGGCGCACTCCACCATGGTGCGGAAGTTGTCGTCGTCCTTGCGGCCGATGGAGACATTGCCGGGGTTGATGCGGTACTTGGCCAGCGCGCGCGCCGCGGCAGGATACTTCCTGAGCAAGATGTGCCCGTTGTAGTGGAAGTCGCCGATGATTGGCACGCGGAGTCCGCGCCTTTCCAGTCCCTCCACGATCCGCGGCACTGCGGCTGCCGCATCCTCGTTGTTCACCGTGACGCGTACCAGCTCGGAACCAGCCATGGCAAGCGCAGCCACCTGCTCGATCGTCGCCTGGGCGTCAGCCGTGTCGGTGTTGGTCATCGACTGCACGACAACCGGAACCTCCCAGCCGACGCGCACATGCCCGATTTTTACCGTAGGGGTCTTTCTGCGTTGTATCTCCGCCATGGTTCTAGTGTACCCGCAAACAAGCCTGGGCCGGGACGCTCTCCTTCCCAGCCGAAGCGTGACTGCGAATCTGCTCACACAAAAGGCCGGGGTCCATGGGACGGCCGAAGTGCCATCCTTGCGCGTACTGTACGCCACGCTTTACCAGATACTGTGCTTGCGGCTCGGTCTCCACGCCCTCGGCCACAATATCGAGATCCAGCGAGTGCGCCATGTCGATGATGTGCAGCACTACCTGGCTGGTAGCGCCGTCGGTATTGATCGTATCCACGAAGGATCGGTCGATCTTGAGCGTGTCGAGCGAGAGCGATTGCAGGCAGGAGAGGCTCGAGTAGCCGGTTCCGAAGTCGTCGATCGCCACGCTGAATCCCTTGGCGCGCAGGGCGTCGATCACCTCCGAGGTTTCGGGCCCTTGCAGAAAGGCGCGCTCCGTCGCTTCGACCTCGATGTTCTCCGGCCGCGCTCCGGAGACGCGCAAAAACTCGTCCATCGCGGCGAGAGTGCGTTTGTCGCAAAGGTCGGCGGCAGAAAAGTTCACCGCGACGAAAAAGTTCGGGTCCATGCTCAGAAACTGCGGCAGATCGCGCGCCACTATCGACAGAACCTGCTTCGTAATGAGCTGGATCATATTGTGCCGTTCGGCCTGGGGAATAAAGTAGTCGGGCCGCATATCGGCATGGCGGCTGCGCCAGCGGACCAGAGCCTCTGCGCCGACGACGCGTCGCGTTGCCAACTCCACAACCGGCTGGTAGACCACATACAAGCTGCCGTCCTTGATCGCGCGGCGCAGCATGGTCGGGAACGGTGACTGCACGCGGTAGAGCATGTTGACCAGCAAGGCGAACAGAGCCCCACAGAGTATGCCGATCGGGAGAAAGAGGACTGCGAGCCGGTTGAAGCGCCGGTCAATGTAGCTTTGCGGCGTTGCTGTCACCACGGCGAGATCCCACATTCGCGAACGGACGAGGGAAACCAGGTATCCGCCGCTCTGAATCGTGGTATGGGTTCCTTTGCCGATCGGTCTCAGCCAGTTGGAAGGGAAGTACTGACCCACTGTGGCAATGCGAAGACGATTCGTGGATGAAGGAACGAAGACGGCTGCTTCCACCTTCGGCCGCTCGGTGAGAACATCGAGAGTCTGACTCGGATCGATGATCGCCGCGAACCCGTTGATCGCAAGGACATTCAGCGGATGCGGCGGCTGGCCCCCGAGATCCTTGTTGAAGTAAATGGAGATGCCTTGCCTGGTGACGAGATCGGGCCGCCCAAGTGAAATCGGATTCGCGACGCCTTGCGAGGTGCAGAGCAGCGTGTCGTCCACCACTCGTCCCACCGCCTTCACGGCGCTGGAAGCGAGATCGATCTCCCGCATCAGACGGATGTCTTCAGGCGAGCAGGGCGAAAGGTTGACAAGCGCCAGCGCCCGCGCGCCCGCCGTCAGTTGGCCCGAGGTCTCTTCCATCCGGCGCAGTGCCGATTGCGCGTAGCTGAGGCTGAGTGCCTTCTCCGTGGCATAGCACTCCCGCCAGGCCAGATACGCTGAAGCCAAAACCGGCGTAAGAAAGATCGCGATTGCAATGAGCAATCTGATGCCGGTGCGTGGTTGATTCGGCATTTTGGGTCAGTCCCTCGAAACTCTCGTCAGGATTCGCCTTGGGGTGGATGATAAACCAACCCAGGCGGCGAATCCATCACCCATACGAGGCAGACGGCCAATGCGGAAATGCAGCGGAGGCTGTTAAATTCTGTTGATCTCTCTGAAGGCGCGTAAGTTAGGGGTTGTTCCGGCGCCCGGTGCGTCGGGAACGCAATAGTAGCCGCTTTCGATCCTCGCCGGGTCTTCCATCCAGTCGCGCAGCCATGGAATGTATTCGAGCAGGTTTGCCGCTGGATGTGCGAAGCAAATGTGCTGATGCACCTGGGCCATGTCGCCCACATGCGGCGCCACCGGAAGGTTGCGGCTCTGCGCCATGTCGGCCACTTCCAGAAACTCCGTAACGCCGGCCACGCGCACCACATCCGGCTGCACGTAATGCACCGCGCCCGCATCCATGAACTCGCGGAAGTGCGTCGCGGTATAGATTTGCTCGCCCAGCGCGATGGGTGTACGAATGGCCTCGGCCAGCCGCAGGTGCCCCTGCACATCGTCGAAGTTGATGGGCTCTTCGATCCACGTCACATCGAAATCCGCGAGGCGTCCCGCAGTCTCGATGGCCTGCGAAAGTGTCCAGCGGCCGTTGGCGTCTGTCATGATCCGGACCTCCGGTCCCAGTGCCTTGCGTACGGCTTCGACACGGCGCAGATCTTCCTTCGGGTCCGCGCCACCCACCTTGAGTTTCACCGCCCGGTAGCCTTCCTCTTCGATGAGCCGCCTGCAATCGGAGACCACTGTTTCGAGCGGCCAGTTCAGCCAGCCGCCGTCGGTGTTGTAAGCCTCAACCTTTTTGGCTGCTGATCCGCCCAGCAGCTTCCAAAGTGGCGCGCCTGTGTCCTTGGCCTTCAGATCCCAGAGCGCAATGTCAATTGCGCCCAGCGCCAGATGCGTGATCCCGGCGCGGCCCACCCAGTAAATCGGCGAATGCTTGTAGAGCTTCTCCCAGAGTCTTCGGACTTCGCGCGGGTCTTCGCCTAAAAGCAGCGGGCCGTAACTGTGCACGATGCAGTCGGTAATGAGCCGGTCCGTGGCCAGATGAGCGTGCGTACCCGAGAAGCCGTAGCCGATCATGCCGGTGTCGGTATGGATGGCGACGCCCGGCGCGCCCCAGTGTGTAATGGAGTGCGTGCTGTCGGCAATGCCGCCGCGCGTGACCGGTGCGTGAAGAATAAACGGTTCGAGTCGGGTGATTTTCATCGTGAGGTTTGGTAGATAAGGCTCCTGTTTGCGCCTTGGCGAGCCAGTTCAGGGATTCGGCTACATCATCGCAAACGAGCGGAAGAGCCGGATCTTCAATGTCCAGAAATGGCGGCTGGATTCGAATAATATCCGTCGCGGGTGCGGGCGATCAGGCCGCGTTGATCGACCTTGATCTCAATGTGATGGTATTCGTTGGGCTTATTGGCAGGCGGAGGATCAAAGATGATTTCGTACCACGAATTGGCATCGTTAAGGCACTTGCGGATCATGCCGGCAACGTCGCTGTTGGATTCGAAAGCCAGGCCGCCGCTCTGCACAGCCAGCACTTGAACGCCCACATCGCCGGGTACCGCATCGCTCGGTCGGGTGACACCCTGCAGAAAGTTCTCATAGTAGTCTGCGCGGATGAGGGATTCGCCCGTGCCCACTGGATTAATGTTGTACAGAGTCACGCCTGCATCCCGAAGGCGCGTGGAGTAGGCAATGATGGTCGAAAAGATTTGCTGTTCCTGGCTATTGGTGAAGTACATCCCCGGTGGCGAGATCAGAGGCCATCCCGGCGAGATCCAGAGAATCATCTTGCGGCCAGGGAAGGTGGATGCATATGTAATGAGCGAATCGAAAGACTTCATCGACATCTGAAGTAGATCTTCTTGCCCCCATTGTGAGTCGCGCGTGATTTGTCGCAGTCCGATGGTGGTCCGGTCGAGGTTTGCGTTCAATGCCAGCCCATCGGTCGAAAACCGATTTGCAATGCTCGTGCCGGAGTCCGTGAGAACCGCGATGGCGGTGGGCTGCGCCAGTTTGCCTTCGTTGGCTTTGAGATACGAAGCCACTCCCTGCCGCATATATGTGACCATGTTGTACGGCGTATTGACGGTGTCGAGAAGCAGAATGACGCGCACAGGTTCCTGTGCTGGGGTCACGACACGAAAAGATCGGATGGGCAGGGGTGTCTTGTTGTCGATGAGGGTAAAGTCCTGTTCGCGCAGGTTGGTCACCGGCTGGCCGGACTTGGTGTCGACAACCACATCCAGACGGATGGCATGCGGGCTTGCCGGAGCGGCGGATGGAGTAGGGGTTGCCGATGGTGTCTGAGCGGAGGCTGCCGTCACACCGCAAAGGCACGCCATAACAAGCGTACGCAAAAGCCGATTCACGGCCATGAGATGCCTCCGACGTGAGTCCCCTCGAACTTCAACAAAGGGCCGCACCTGAGTTCGAGCATTGAGGAAAAATCGCTGCTCAATCAATGGTAGACGTTCGGAATGGTAGACGTTCGGAATCCGTTGTCTGGAGGATAACAAAGAACCGCGAGCCGCGATCTCTCAGGAAATGAAGTCAAACCAAAAGGCCATGCCAACAGCCGATCCGATCTGCGCCGGTGCGGCCGGTAAAATAAGAATTCGTATGGATTCGACAAAGATCGTCCCTGACGCCCCCGAAACAATTCTCGACGGCAGCCGCTTTTTACGCGCCTGCCTGCGCAAACCCGTGGACCGCACGCCTGTCTGGTTCCTGCGCCAGGCCGGCCGCTACATGCAGGAGTACCGCGACGTCCGCAAGCACCACACATTGGTGGAGATCTGTAAAAAGCCCGAACTGGCCGCCGAGGTTACCATCACCGCTGCCGAAAAGCTGGGCGTGGACGCGGCCATTATCTTTGCCGATCTGCTGCTGCCCCTTGAGCCGATGGGGCTGGATTTTGAATTTCAGTCCGGCGAAGGCCCTGTGGTGCACTGCCCCATACGCACTGCTGAAGATGTGCGCGCGCTGCGTACCGATCGCGCCGGCGATCTCGGCTACGTCGCGCTAGCGATTGAAAAGGTCGCGGCGCACTTCCGCGGCCGGATGGGCGTTATCGGATTCTGCGGCGCCCCGTATACGCTGGCCAGCTACATGATCGAGGGCGGCGGCTCGCGGAATTACATCGAAACCAAAAAGCTGATGTACGGCGATCCCGCCGCGTGGTGCAGCCTCCTGGACAAGCTGGTTTTGGTGTTGACGGACTACTGCCGCCTGCAGGTCGCGGCCGGCGCCGGCGTGATACAAATCTTCGATAGCTGGGTCGGCTCGCTCGCGCTCAGCGACTACCGTGCCTATGCCTTCGAGGCCTCAAAGCGGCTGGTGCGCGCCGTGCAGGCGATGGGCGTGCCGGTGATTTACTTTGGCGTGGAAACTGCCGGATTGCTCGGGCAGATGGCCGAGACGGGCGCGGATGTGATCGGCCTCGACTGGCGCCAGCCCCTCGACGCGGGATGGCGCGCAGTGGGCTACGAACACGCCGTGCAGGGAAACCTCGATCCCATCACCCTCTTTGCCCCGCTCGATGTCCTGGAGCAGCGGGTGGGTGAGATTCTGCGCTCCGCAAACGGCCGGCCGGGCCACATCTTCAACCTCGGCCACGGCATCGTGCCCGGAACGCCGGTCGAAAACGTACAGACCGTCGTGCGCATGGTGCGCGAGTTCCGATTGAAACAGGAACTGAAGGACTAACTGTCTATGGCCAAGCAAGCAGTTCTATTACTTGCTCACGGAACTCCCGAGACGGTCGAGCAGATTCCTGAGTACCTGCGCAACGTGGTCAGCGGACGGCCTCTGCCGCCGCATGTTGTGGAGGAGATCCAGCACCGGTATGCGCAAATCGGCCGCAGCCCGCTCACTGAGATCACCTTCGCCCAGGCGCGGCTGGTTGGACAGGAACTTGCCGCAGCCGGGAATGCCGTTCCGGTTTACGTTGGCATGAGAAACTGGCGCCCCTACATTCCCGAGGTGGTGCGCCAGATGCGCACGGACGGGATTGAGGAAGCCGCGGTGATCTGCATGGCGCCGCAGAACTCGCGCACCAGCGTCGGTCTCTATCGCCGCGCGGTTGAGGCCGAGGCCGGCAACCTGCGCATTGACTTCACGGCGGGCTGGGCTCAGCATCCGCTGCTGGCCGATGCCTTTGCCGAGCGCCTGCGCCCCGCTCTGGCCGAGTTGACGCAGCAGGTTGGCCATCCGGTGCCTGTCTTGTTTACCGCGCATAGTGTGCCCACGCGAACCGTGGAAGTTCCCGCCGAGGGTGCCGAAGCCGGCAAGCGGCTCTGGCCGGGACAGGGCGCCGATCCCTACGCCGAGGAGGCGCGCCACACTGCTGAACTGGTCGCCGCGCGCGTGCCGGAGATCTCCCGCTGGCTGTTTGCCTTCCAAAGCCAGGGCGCGAGCGGGGGCGCATGGCTCGGCCCCAGCGTCGAAGAGACGCTCGATAAGCTTGCATCCGAGGCAGTGGCGGCTCTCGTCCTGCAGCCCATCGGGTTTCTCTGCGATCATGTAGAAATTCTGTTTGACGTTGATATCCTTTTCCGCCAATACGCCGCCAAATTGAACATCCTGCTCAAGCGTCCGGAATCGCTCAACGCCTCGGTTCCATTGGCCAGGGCAGTTGCCGACCTGGCGCGCAAGGGTCTGAGCCGTCTGCGCGGCGCAGACTGATTTGTTCCGCCTCGGCATGGTTTATATTGCTAGTAGGTTTTCACAGCCGCTTAAACTCCCTTTTTCAATGCAGCCTGGTTTTGGCGGCGAAGAATTCAGGGCTCAGAACGAGGTCCTTTTCCGGGGCCTCGTGGGAGCAGGTTTTCTCCGCATCGGGAGTTGAGGGTCTTTCTTGCAATTCGGACACGCAGCGGAGCTGCCGCGCTTGTCGAAAGGTTAGAGGCGCTGGGAGGCGTACAGCAATGGCGGAAGGAACGGCTGAAGGAGCCGTTGCTCAATTCGATGCCGGAGAACTCGATGCCGTAGAGACCATCGAGAGGGTGCCAGTCTATTGCAGCGTGTGCGGCAGTAACAGGATGCGCCGCGTTCACCGCAAAGGTTACCTGCAGATCAATATCTACCCGATCCTCGGCTATTATCCCTGGCGGTGCGGCTCCTGCGGCGTGCGTGCAATGCTGCGCAAGCGCCATCGGACAAAGGTGCTCAACTCCCGGAAATAGTTTTTCCTTGCCGCATCTTCAAGAACGGAAGAAGTTCCGCGCCAGGAAGAGCACGTTCGCCGGGCGCTCTGCCAGCCGGCGCATAAAGTAGGGATACCACTCCGTCCCAAAGGGAACATACACGCGAACCTTGTATCCTTCGCGCACCAGATTGCGCTGCAAGTCGCGGCGCACCCCATACAACATCTGGAATTCGAAGTGGTCGGGGCCGATTCCCTGTGCCTTGGCATATGCCTTGACCGCTGCGATCATTGCCTCGTCGTGTGTTGCCAGACCGTGGTAAATCGGGCTTGAGAGCAGCATCTGGCTCAGCTTGATGTAGTTCTTGTCAACGTCGGCCTTGCGCGGGAAGGCCACCTCGTGCGGTTCCTTGTACGCGCCTTTGCACAGGCGCACGCGAATGCCGTCGGCGATCAGTTGCTCGATATCGGCCTGGGACCGGTAAAGGTAGGCCTGAATGACGATGCCCGCAGCGCCGCGCGTGGCCTCTCGCGCGTGGATGCGGCGCACGATGTCAAGCGTAATCTGCGTTAGCCGCGAGTCCTCCATGTCGATGCGGACGAAGCTTCCCGTTGCGTGGGCGTGCTCGGCGACGTTTCCGGCAATCGACTCGGCCAGTTCCGCCGACTGCTCCAGGCCCATCTGCGTGAGCTTGAGGCTGACGTTGGCGTTGAGGTTGCGGGCGGCGATCGCGTCAAGCAGCTTGTGGTACACATCGGCTGCGCGGTGCGCCTCGCTCTCTGAAGTCACGCTCTCGCCCAGCGAGTCGAGAGTCGCGGCGATGCCCTGGCGGTTGACGTCTTCGGCCACGCGCATGGCGTCGTCGAGCGTCATGCCCGCGATAAAACGCGAGTTCAGGCGGGAACCTAATTTGGAGTGCTCGGAGAATCTGCGGAGTGGGCGATTATGGGAGAGTGCGATAAAAGCGGAACGAAGAAGAGGCATGTCTTGCACCTGAAAGAGCGAGCTCATAGAGCCTCGCTCGACAACCAGATTAGTGTCGCACATCCCGGCGGGTGAGATGGAAGGCCCGTCCTAAAAGCCGGGACAGGCGCATGAACGCGCAAACCTTCGTTTGAACTTGCACGACCGAGTTCGATCCATTGTCGAGAATGAAGGAATCGCGTTGAGCCAATTATGCCCCGCTGGTCAGCTTAGAAGGTCATGAAGCCACGCCGGCATCGGGTGCTGTTCTGGTCATAGACATGGGATAACATGATGAGGGTTTACCGCCTGCAATGCAAAAATGGGCATTCTAGTGTCGTGACCGCGAGGAAAAAGGAAATAGTGGGCTGGTTTTGTCTGTCATCCTTCACTCACCACCCCCAAGCTGAAGAACGCTTGGGGCCCCTTTCATTCAGGATGACAACAGCGGCTCCTGAGTTGAATTCCTGATTTCATGCGGCACTAGTCCTGCGCCGGAAAATAGCCGGGAGTAGTGGTGCTATCTCTTGAGTCAAACGGTGACGGAGGGACAGCAAAGAGATATTTCCAATCAACCGTTCATTTCTTGTTGCCGCCTGATTCCGTGAGATCCGTCCATGGATTCACAGGAAGAATCATGGGTTGACGAGGAGACTGGGTAAAATCAAAGTCGTTTTCCAGATCGCCGAGTATGGGAACATCTTCGCGCACGGTCGGCCGGGGATCGGGCCGTCCGTCCGTCTTTGGGTTCAAACGCTGGCCATGGAGAAAATCATCCTCGATAAACTTCAAATACGCATCGAAACTCAGCGTTTGATGGTCGATGTAGCCGGTCTTTGCATAAGGAGAGATGATCAGGCTGGGCACGCGCAGTCCGTAGCCATTCTCATCCACGGAAGGCGGAACAACGTGGTCGTAAAAGCCGCCCCAGTCATCCCAGACAAGAAAGATAGCGCAGCTCTTCCAGTCAGGCCCTTCCATTACCGCGTTGACCAGACCAGTCACAAATGATTGACCGGCACTGACCAGGGCCGGAGGGTGCTCGCTGACATTGCCCGAGGGAACGATCCACGACACAGCGGGAAGAGTGCCCCTCTTTGCCTCCGCAACAAATGTCTCTATGGGTTGGATGTTCTTGAGTTGATCGTCGTCCTTTACCGTGTCGAAATAGGGCAGCGGATTCCAGATACCCGGAGTCCGAGCATTCTGCCGAACCGGCGGGCAGTTCTCAGCTTCATCGTCTTCACAATCCGGCTCTGTTCCTTTCACAACAAAATAGCCCCAGCTTACATGACCCCGATGCAGTAAATAAGTTAGATCCGTCCATGCATAGATCGGCGGGTCGATCCTGTGCGCTCTTTTGTTAAGGCGCATGAAGTCAGGCGGGAGCCCCGGATTCTGTACAGCGTTCTCACAGCTATCCGGGTCGTTATGCTTGGTGCAGTAAGCCGACCAAGCCGAAACCTCGAAGAGGTGTGCAGGAAGGCTCCATGAAGCGTTAGGCTCGAACATGCGATCCTGCAGGACGAATTCTCTTGCGTAGGCCCAGTAATTGGGAATATCGCGCCAGTCGCGGTAGCCCATTACATCGATGCCGTTAGCGTTCGTGCAGGCGGGGTTGACCATATTCAGGCAGCCCTTCTGGCCGGATTCAGCCTGCGCGATAAATCCGTCCATCTTGCCACCATCAATGTCGGTGATGGAATTCTTGGCCCCGTGCGGACCTCCACCGTCGACATCGCGATTGTCGTGATACGGCTTTTCGCACCCGCCTCTTTTCGGGTCTGGGACGCAGACGGTGAATTCGCCGTCCTTCATGGGAAATCCGTCGGCTCCGGGAAAGGTGCCGAAGTATTCGTCGAAGGAGCGGTTTTCCTGCATGATGATAATTACATGTTGAATCTTGTGGATTCCCTGATTGTGGTTCTGAGCGGACACTTGACGGACCGCCAACAGCGTCGGAATCACCATGAGACAAAGAACTCCCGACGCATAGCTGAGTCTAAACTTGTTCGGCGACAGACAAACTAGGCTCATGCGATACTCCTTTGGCTTTTCGGTGAATGCTCTAAGTCAGGCCCTCACGATTATGGTCTTCTCAAGGCCGTAATTCCACTAGCGTAGATCAGCTGATTCAGAATATATTTGAGCACCTGCGAGGCAACAAATTGATCACTGAATAGAGTAGCACCCGGCAATCCTTCTCCCCGCAGCCGGAATGATGTTTCTGGAAAGCATCATCTTATGCTAAGTTTAGCGCCGCTGCGGGCAATTTATCGACCGGTGGGCAGTTGGCCCGGTCAAGATCTTTCACTCTAAGTTCTCCCTCGATGCTTGCGTCCCGCGGCGGGCGCCACAGTTGTCGAAGATGGCTCCTTTTGGGCAAAACCCACTGAGGCGTAGTTCTCCCGGAGTTTTCACCTCCGCCGCAGGCAGTCTAGCGAACCTGGAACAGGGCGCTGCCATGCGCCGGCAGGGCGACGCTGATCTCCCTGGACGCTTTGGTTGCAGAATCGTCCAAAGCACTCTGAGCGGAGTGCTTCCGACTGTCGAGGCCGAGAGCCTTCCATGTGGTGCGCACCGTTGCGGGGCTTGAGTCAAGGTTGAAAAAGGCGAAGAACTCGGCGTAGCCTCGGTCGCCGGGTTCGGCAATGGTGGCGCGCCAGATGCGAATCTTCTCAAAGCCGGCGCCGAGCGCTGCGGTGTCGACCGGGCGGCTATAGCTTGCGTTCTGATTGATGAAGAGAAGCGTCTGGTTGGTGATGAGCGAGCGCGTCAGATCGTCGAGGCGCGTAAGGTTGCCGCCAAGGATCAATGGCGAGCGCGTAACGCACCAAAGCGTAAATTCCGTGCGCTGCTCGTCGGGAGTCAAGTGCGACTGCCGCGCTTGGCCCCAGCCGGGATGCGGACCGAGCCAGCCTTCTGGCAGCATGTCGGGATCGGGCCAACTGCCGGGGCCGGTGTAGGTGTACCACTTGGCCAGCCGATCGAACTCGGCTCCGAGCCCGAAGGGAAACTCATTGCCGGGACTGTGCGCGAAGCTCCATCCGTCCCAGTGGTCGTCGGTAATGCGCCACATCTGCGCATATTTCTGCACCTCGGCTGCGTGGCTGAGATTCGTCGGGCCGGGCGAGAGGCTCAGGACGATGGGCCGGCCGGTTTTGCGAATGGCGTCGGCGATCTGGCGAATCTCCGTGGGGCGATAGGGACGGTCGGAGATGCAGTCGACCTTGAGAAAATCCACGCCCCAGGAGGCGTAGAGCTTCATCATCGAGTCGTAGTACGCCTGGCCGGCAGCGTTGTCCTTCACGCCCCAGTTGCCCGCGTCCCAGGGGCAGGGCGATGTGGTATCGGCGGCGTCCGCGGCATGAAATTGCGTGCCCGCAATCGAAAGATTGGCCGCGGCCACCTGGCGCGGAATGCCGCGCACGATGTGAATGCCGAACTTGAGCCCCTGCGCGTGCAGCCAGTCCGCAAGAGGCTTGAATCCAGCGCCATTGGCCGCGGACGGGAAGCGATCGAGCGCCGGAATCAGCAGCCCGTCGCCGTTCCATGCATACTCTTTTTGCTCGACTGTCTTTGCATCGGGGTTGGCCATGTACCACCCCTCGTCAATCACCGCGTACTTCCAGCCGAACTGCTCAAGCGAGACAAGAACCGTTGCATTCGCGCGGAACTGTTTCTCGTTGATGGTGAGTCCATAGGAGTCCCAACTGTTCCACCCGAGCGGCGGCGTGGGCGCGAGCGTTTGTGCCCAACTCGCGAGTGCAAGCATGGAGACGGCGGCAAGAATTGCGGCGCGCAAAGTTCGCAAGATGATCATGAGGAAACGTATAGCACACTCCGGTGCGCGCGCGTGAACGCATCGGAGGAACGGCCCGCGGCCAGGCTTCGCGGTATCCTGCAATAGCCCGCAGAAAAATCGGAATTTCAAACATTCAGACAAAGGGGTGTACATGGAGATGGTTAGCAAGGCCGGAAAGCTGCGCGCGTTGGCGGCGGTTTGCGTTCTG
>JAJYFA010000002.1:0-45442 GCA_021790995.1 Acidobacteriota bacterium | reverse complement strand
GGCCCTGTTGCACTCGCGCAGGCGCAGCCTGGCGCAGAGAAGAGTGCGGCGACGGTCCAGGCGCTGTTCGTCAGCGATATTCACTTCGATCCATTCCGCGATCCGGCGAAGACGGCGAGGCTTGCCGCCGCTCCTGCCGGCGAGTGGAATTCGATTCTGGCCGCTCCTGCACCGGCTGGCGCAGCGGCGCGGTGGGCGCGGGTCGAGCAATCCTGCCCCACGCACGGCGCGGACACCTCTTTTGCGCTCTATCGGTCGAGTCTGCGCGCCATCCACGCGCGGGCAGCTCACGCAAAGTTCGCGATCGTGAGCGGCGACCTGCTCGCTCATGCTTTCGACTGCAAGTTCGATGCTGTGTTTCCCAAAGCGGCGCCGGGTGCGTACAGGAGCTTTGTCGAAAAGACGATTGCTTATGTGCTGGCCGGGCTGCGCGGCGCGCTTCCCGGCATTCCGGTTTATGCGGCGCTGGGCAATAATGACTCCGACTGCGGCGACTATCGCCTCGACGCGAGCAGTCCCTTTCTCAAGGAAACCGCGAGGGATTTTACCGCGGACCTCAGCGAAACCGAGCAGGCGCAGGCGCGCGAAACCTTTGCCGCCGGCGGTTATTACAGCGCGAGTCTGCCGGCTCCGGTTGAACACACGCGGCTGCTCGTGCTCGACGACGTATTCATGTCGAGTTTTTATGCGACGTGCGGCGGCAAACAGGACCCAGCGCCCGCGGCTGCGCAGATGGCCTGGTTGAAGCAGCAGTTGAACGAGGCGCGCGCAAAGAAGGAAAAGATCTGGGTGATGGCGCATATTCCGCCGGGTGTGGACTCCTACTCGACGGCGCGGAGGTGGATGGCTCTTTGCTCAGGTGGCAAGCCAACGATGTTTCTCACCTCGGAGGCGCTGCCAGCGGTGCTGGCCGGCTACGGCGACGTGGTTGAGTTGGCGATCTTCGCGCATACACATATGGACGAGGTGCGGTTGCTGACGCCGGCGAAGCCGGATGCCGCGCAGAAGCCTGTCGCAGCGAAGATGGTAGCGTCGATCTCGCCAATCCACGGCAACAATCCCTCGTTCACGATCGCGACGATCGATCCGGCGCACGCCATTCTCAAGGACTATCGCGTCATCGCGGCCTCAAATCAAACCGGCATCGATGCCACGTGGACCGAGGAGTACGATTTTGCGAAAACCTACCACGAACCCGCGTTTACCGCAGCCACGTTGAAGAGCCTGATCGCAGGATTCAGGGCCGATCGGACGGCGCATTCGGCCGCAAGCCAGAATTATCTGCGCTATTACATGCCGGGGACAGATATGCGCATGATGTCGCTGATCTGGGAGCCGTATGTCTGCTCCCTGGCGAGCACAACAGCCGATGTCTATAGGGACTGCGTGTGCCGGAACGCGCCGTGAGAGCAGGACAGATGTAGTGGTCTGTGCAGAAAAGAAAAGAGCGGGCGTCGATGCCCGCTCTTTTGCCGATCTGGAGACCAGCGTCAGGTTTCTATCGAGAGCCGACCGCTACGGAGTGGCGAGCGCGCGCGAGAGGTTCCTGTTTGGTAGACAGGTACTCATTGATCGCGGCGGCGGCTTTGCGGCCTTCGGAGATCGCCCATACCACAAGCGACTGGCCGCGGCGCATGTCGCCAGCGGCGAAGATGCCGTCGGCGGAGCTCATGTAGTTTGTCGTGGCGACGTTGCCGCGGTTGTCGAGTTGCAGGCCAAGCTGCTCGATCATGCCGTTGCGAACGGGACCGAGGAAGCCCATCGCGAGCAAGACAAGGTCGGCGTCGAGCGTGAACTCGGAGCCGGCGATCGGCTCGAACCTGGGCGGAGGACCGACGCGGATAGCGTGAAGCAGCTTGACGTTGCCCTCGGCGTCGCCGGTGAACTTGAGGGTGTTGATGCTCCAGTCGCGGATGCCACCCTCTTCGTGCGAGCTTTCTGTGCGCAGTTGCAGCGGCCAGAGCGGCCATGGCGTTGAGGCGGCGCGCTCCTCGGGCGGCTTGGGCATGATTTCGAACTGCTGGACGCTCTTCGCGCCCTGGCGAAGGCTGGTGCCGAGGCAGTCGGCGCCGGTGTCGCCGCCGCCGATGATGACGACGCGCTTGCCGGTGGCGAGAATAGGCTCAGCGGCCTTCATCGATGCGAGAAGCTCCGCTTCGGAGTCGCCCTCGTTGCGGCGATTCTGCTGCGGCAGGAACTCCATGGCGAAGTGAATGCCCTTGAGCTCACGGCCGGGTACAACCAGATCGCGGGGCTGTTCCGCGCCGCCGCAGAGCAGGATGGCGTCGAATTCGTCCGTCAGCGCTTTGACAGGGATATTGACGCCCACGTGCGCTTTGGTTCTGAAGACCACGCCTTCGGCGCGCATCTGCTCGATGCGGCGGTCGATGACATGCTTTTCGAGCTTGAAGTTGGGAATGCCGTAGCGGAGCAAACCGCCGATACGGTCGTTCTTCTCGAAGACCGTGACAGAGTGGCCGGCGCGGCGCAACTGCTGCGCGGCGGCCAGGCCCGAGGGACCGCTGCCGACGACGGCGACGCGCTTGCCGGTGGCCTGTTCGGGCGGCTCGGGATGAATCCAGCCCTCGTCCCACGCGCGCTCCACAAGCGACCGCTCGATGAGCTTGATCGAGACCGGCGGCTGATTGATGCCGAGCACGCAAGCTGCCTCGCACGGGGCAGGGCAAATGCGTCCGGTAAATTCCGGAAAGTTGTTGGTCGAGTGGAGACGGCGGATTGCAGCCTCCCAGCGATTGTTGTAGACCAGGTCGTTCCAGTCGGGGATCAGGTTGTTCACCGGGCAGCCGGTGTGGCAGAAGGGCACACCGCAGTCCATGCAGCGCGCGCCTTGTTCGCGCTGCTTCTCCTCGGGGAATGGCTCGTAGATCTCGAACCAGTCCTTGATGCGCTCTTCGGCCTTGCGGCGGCTGGGTTGTTCGCGCGGAATTTCAAGAAAGCCTGTGACCTTACCCATGATGCACCTCTGCGGCTGTCGCCACGAGAGGCGACAAAATAGCGGGTGGCGCGTAAACCGATTGTGCGCGCGCAACGCCAAGCACACGCTTGTACTCGTGTGGAAAGACTTTGATGAACCTGGGCTGCGCATCGGCCCAGTGTTCGAGAACCCACGCGGCGCGCGGGCTGCCTGTTGCGTCGCGGTGACGCGCCAGCAGATCGCGAACCTGCTCGACATCGGCAGGATCGACGAGCGGTTCGAGGTCGACGCTGCTCTTGTTCGAGCGGCGCGTGGAGAAGTCGCCCTGGTCGTCGTAGACATAGGCGATACCGCCACTCATGCCGGCTGCGAAGTTGCGGCCCGTGGAACCGAGAACGATCACAAGGCCGTTGGTCATGTACTCGCAGCCGTGATCGCCAACGCCCTCGACAACTGCGGTTGCGCCGGAGTTGCGGACCGCGAAGCGTTCGCCGCCGATGCCGTTCAGGAAGACCTCGCCGCTGGTCGCGCCGTAGAGAACGACGTTGCCTACAAGAATGCTCTCCTCGGGCTGGAAGCTGGAGGTCTTGGGCGGATAGGCGATGATGCGTCCGCCGGAGAGCCCCTTGCCGAGGTAGTCGTTGGCGTCGCCTTCAAGCTCCAGCGTGACGCCCTTGGGCACGAAGGCGCCGAAGCTCTGGCCCGCCGAGCCGCGGAAATTGAAGTGAATGGTGCCATCCGGCAAGCCGGCCGACCCGTAGCGGCGCGCGATCTCGCCGCCCAGCATGGCGCCGACGGTGCGGTGCACGTTGCGGATGGCGAAGCTGCCCGTCACCTTGGCCCGCGATTCGAGCGCCGGCCTGGCCTTGGCGATGAGCGCGTGGTCGAGCGCTGGCGCGAGGCCGTGGTCCTGGCAGGTGGTGCGGCGGCGCGCAACACGCGAGGGCAATGTGGGCACGTACAGGATCGACGAGAGGTTGATGCCCTTGGCCTTCCAGTGCGCATCGTCGAGGTGGACATCGATTTTCTCGACGTGTCCCACCATCTCGTCGACGGTGCGGAAGCCAAGTTTCGCCATGTGCTGGCGCATCTGCTCGGCGATAAAGAAGAAGAAGTTGATGACGTGCTCGGGCGTGCCGGTGAAGCGCTTGCGCAGCACAGGGTCCTGCGTGGCAATGCCGACCGCGCAGGTGTTGAGGTGACACTTGCGCATCATGATGCAGCCCATGGAAATCAGCGGCATGGTGGCAAAGCCGAACTCTTCGGCGCCGAGCAGGGCGGCGATCACCACATCGCGGCCAGTCTGCAATTTGCCGTCGGTCTGCACGCGGATGCGGCTGCGCAGGTCGTTGAGCAGCAGCACCTGCTGCGTTTCGGCCAGGCCAAGCTCCCAGGGCAGGCCGGCGTGTTTGATGGAGCTGAGCGGCGATGCGCCCGTGCCGCCGGTGTCGCCTGAGATCAGGACCACGTCGGCGTGCGCCTTGGAGACGCCGGCAGCGACCGTGCCGACGCCGACCTCGGAGACCAGCTTGACCGCGATGCGCGCCTGCGGATTGACGTTCTTGAGGTCGTAGATGAGCTGCGCCAGATCCTCGATCGAATAAATGTCGTGGTGCGGCGGAGGCGAGATCAGACCGACGCCGGGGATCGAGTGGCGCGTCCGGGCAATCACCTCGTCCACCTTGTGGCCGGGCAACTGGCCGCCCTCGCCGGGCTTTGCGCCCTGCGCCATCTTGATCTGCAGTTCATCGGCGTTGACAAGGTAGTTCGTGGTCACGCCGAAGCGTCCGCTCGCGACCTGTTTGACGGCCGAGCGGCGGCTGTCGCCATTCGGATCGGGCTTGAAGCGCGCCTCGTCCTCGCCGCCTTCGCCGGTGTTCGACATGCCGCCGAGGCGGTTCATGGCGATGGCCAGCGTCTCGTGCGCTTCCTTCGAGATCGATCCGTAGCTCATGGCGCCGGTCGTGAATCGCTTGACGATCTCCTTGGCCGGCTCGACCTCATCGATCGAGATCGGATTCTCGGCGTACTTCAACTTCATCAGTCCGCGCAGCGTGCACAGGTTGCGGTTCTGGTTGTCGATGAGGTCGCTGTATTCCTGGAACGTGGCGAAGCTGTTCTGCCGCACCGCGTGCTGCACCTTGCTGATGGTGAGCGGATTGAGCAGGTGATACTCGCCGCCCTCGCGATATTGATACTGGCCCCCGACCACCAGTTCGGTTTCCGAATCCGTCAACGGCTGGAAGGCAAACTCGTGCTTCATCACCGCTTCGTGGGCGAGCACGTCGAGGCCGACGCCCTCGATGCGCGAGGCCGTTCCGGGAAAGTAGGCGTCGATCAGCGACTTGTTGAGGCCAACCGCTTCGAAGACCTGCGCGCCGCGATAGCTTTGCAGCGTCGAGATGCCCATCTTCGAGAAGGTCTTCAGCAGTCCCTTGTCGATGGCCTTGACGAAGTTCTTCTCGGCGGCTTCCGCGCTGATATTCTCCGGCAGCAGGCCGCGGCGCTTCAGGTCGTGGATGGTCTCGATGGCAAGGTACGGGTTGATGGCGCTGGCGCCGTAACCGATCAGGAGCGCAAAGTGCATCACCTCGCGCGGTTCGCCGCTTTCGATGATGAGCGCGACCTGCGTGCGGGTCTCTTCCTTCACCAGACGATTGTGCACGGCGGCCATGGCCAGCAGGCTCGGAATCGGCGCGTAGGTCGGATCGACACCGCGGTCGGAGAGAATCAGCAGCGTGTAACCGGAGTTGACCGCATGTGATGCGCGGGCGCTCAGCTCTTCGAGGGCGATCTTCAGCCCCCTTTCACCATCCTCGGCGCGGAAGAGCGCGGGCAGTGTGGTGGCCAGCAAATCTCCGGATGAGACGCGGCGCAGCTTCTCCAGGTCGCGGTTGGTGAGGATCGGATGCGGCAGCTTGAGCGTGTGGCAGTTTTCTGGCGCCTCATCCAGAATGTTGCGCTCGGTGCCAATGTAGCTGATGAGCGACATCACCAGCTCTTCGCGAATGGGATCAATGGGCGGATTCGTGACCTGCGCGAAGAGCTGCTTGAAGTAGTTAAAGAGCGGCTGCGGGCGATCGGAGAGACAGGCCAGCGGAACATCTGTCCCCATCGAGCCGATGGGCTCCTGTCCGTTGATCGCCATTGGCGCGAGCAGGATGCGCAGATCCTCTTCGCTGTAGCCGCAGGCGCGCTGGCGGCGCTGGAGCGTCTCGGGATTCGAGGCAATGGTCCGTGCAGGCTCGGGCAGCGCGTCGATCTTGATCTGCTGCTGCTGGAGCCATTCGCCGTAGGGCTTGCGCGCGGCGAGATTTTTCTTGATCTCGGCGTCAGAAACGATGCGCTGCTCGACGGTATCGACGAGGAACATGCGGCCGGGTTGCAGCCGGCCCTTTTTCACAATGTCTTCCGGTGGAACTTCAATGACGCCGGCTTCGGAGGCGAGAACCACCAGATCGTCCTTGGTTACGATGTAGCGGCCAGGACGCAGACCGTTGCGGTCGAGCGTGGCGCCGATGACCTTGCCGTCGGTGAAGGCGATCGCGGCGGGACCATCCCACGGCTCCATCAGCGAGGCGTGGTACTCATAGAAGGCGCGCTTGTCCTCGTCCATGTCGGGATTGCCCGCCCATGCTTCGGGAATCAGCATCGCCATCACGTGGGGCAGGGAACGGCCAGACTGATAGAGGAATTCCACGGCGTTGTCGAGCGAAGCCGAGTCGCTGCCTCCAGGGATAATGACCGGATAGAGATCGCCGATCTTCTCGCCGAAAAGCGGACTGGCCAGCACCGACTGGCGTGCGTTCATCCAGCTGATGTTGCCGCGAATGGTGTTGATCTCGCCGTTGTGCGCAACATAGCGATAGGGGTGGGCCAGCTTCCAGCTCGGGAAGGTGTTGGTCGAGAAACGCTGGTGAATCAGGGCCAGCGCGCTGGTGACCAGGGGATTCGCCAGCTCGAAGTAAAATTTTTCGATCTGTGGCGCCAGCATCAGGCCTTTGTAAATGATCGTGCGGCAGGAACAGGATGGAACGTAGAACGTCTCCTTTTCTTCGATGTCCGAATCCGCAACCTCGTTCTCCGTGCGGCGGCGCACGCGATAGAGCAGGCGCTCGAACGCCTCTTCGTCGAGCCCCTGCGGGCTGCCGAGGAAGAGCTGTTCGATGTAGGGTTGGGAGCGGCGAGCTTCGCGGCCGATGGCGTCGCCATTCACGGGCGTGTCGCGCCAGCCGAGTACCTGGCAGCCCTCTTCCTGGGCGATGCGCTCAAAGATGCCTTCGCATTGCAGGCGGTTATGCTTTTCCACAGGCAGGAAGCACATGGCTACGCCGTAGGCGCCGGACTCGGGCAGATTCATGCCGAGCTCTGCGCACTCGCGCACAAAAAAGGCGTGGGGAATCTGGATCAGGATGCCGGCGCCGTCGCCCGTCTCAGGGTCGCAGCCTGCCGCACCGCGATGGGTGAGGTTGATGAGCACCTCAAGCCCTTTGCGGATAATCTCGTGGCTCTTCTCGCCGCGGATGTTCGCGACCAGTCCCATACCACAGGCATCATGCTCATCCCGCGGATGATAAAGCCCTTGCGATTTTGGAGCGCGTAGACGATAGTCTGAGGATTCCATGGCAGCCCTTGCGTGCAGAATTTTGTCGATGCGGCGGGTCCTTCCGGAACGAATACACATCCACGCTGCGATTTCTGGTGAGAAATCGCCCTGCGTTGAGTGGAGAGCTTTGCGTGAGCAGGTCCGGCCGCATCCGGAACTGCGCTACTTTTAATATAGCGAAAATCCGGCGTCAATGTTGGAATTCCTTTTCACAGTGGGAAACGAAGGGTATTGTTTTCATGGTCCATGGAGCGCATGTAGCTTGTTTTGTGACGTATACTCGGTTGGAATGAATACATTGAACGACACGATTCTGGTCACTGGCGGAGCGGGGTTTATTGGCTCGAACTTTGTGCTCACGTGGATGAAGGCCGAAGGCGCGGCGGTCGTCAATCTCGACCTGCTGACCTACGCCGGCAATGCCGCAAACCTCGAATCCATTGCCAGCGATTCGCGCTACACTTTTGCGCGCGGGGATATCTGCGATGCCGGGCTGATTGGCGCGCTTCTCGGCAGGCACAGGCCGCGCGCGATCGTGCACTTTGCTGCCGAGAGCCACGTGGACCGGTCGATCGTTTCGCCGGAGGCGTTTGTCCGCACGAACGTGATGGGGACGTTTACGCTGCTGGAGCAGGCGCGCTCCTATTGGGCGGAGTTGGACGAAGCCGGTCGCGCCGCGTTTCGCTTCCTGCACGTTTCGACGGACGAGGTCTATGGCACGCTTGCGCTCGGCGATCCGGCCTTCAGCGAGACTACGCCTTACGCGCCCAACAGTCCCTACGCGGCCTCGAAGGCCGGTTCGGATCATCTGGCGCGGGCCTACTTCCACACCTTCGGCCTACCCGTGCTGACCACAAACTGCTCAAACAACTACGGACCGTTTCAATTTCCCGAGAAGCTGATTCCGCTGATGATTCTGAACGCCCTCGAGGGCAAGCCGCTGCCGGTCTATGGCGATGGGATGAACGTGCGCGACTGGCTGTTTGTAGAGGACCACTGCGCGGCCATTCGGAAGGTTCTTGAAGCGGGGAGTCCCGGCGAGACCTACAACGTGGGCGGAAACAGCGAGCGGGCGAACATCGATGTGGTGACGACGATCTGCGATCTGGTGGATCAATTGCGGCCGCGGGCCGGAGCCGAGCCGAGGCGCAAGCTCATCACCTATGTAAAAGACCGTCCGGGGCACGACCGGCGCTATGCCATCGACGCGAGCAAGATCACGCGCGAGTTGGGCTGGAAGCCGGCCGAGCAATTTGAGAACGGATTGCGCAAGACGGTGCGCTGGTACCTGGACAATGCTGAGTGGGTCAACAGCGTGCGCAGCGGCGTCTATCGCGACTGGATTGCGAAAAACTACGCGGAGCGAGTGTCAGCCTGACTCCGCGAGCTCCGCTCGACAAAGGATCTTTCCATGAAAGGCATCATTCTTGCAGGCGGATCGGGGACGCGGCTTTATCCCGTGACGCACGTGGTTTCGAAGCAGCTTCTGCCCGTCTACAACAAGCCGATGATTTATTACCCGCTGTCGACGCTCATGCTCGCCGGGCTGAGGGAGATTCTCATTATCTCCACGCCGCAGGACATCGGGCGCTTCAGCGATTTGCTCGGCGATGGACGGCGCTGGGGCCTCGAGATCAGCTACGCGGTGCAGCCTAGCCCCGACGGTCTTGCGCAGGCATTTCTCATCGGGCGAGACTTTATCGCCGGCGATGCCAGCGCGCTCGTGCTGGGCGACAACATCTTCTACGGGCAGGGCTTCTCGCGGCAGTTGCAGACCGCCGCGCAACTCAAGGACGGCGCCACGGTCTTCGCCTACCCGGTTGAAGATCCCGAGCGATACGGCGTGGTGGAATTCGACAAGACCGGCCGCGCGGTGAGCCTCGAAGAGAAACCCAAAGCGCCAAAGTCGCGCTACGCCGTGACGGGCCTCTACTTCTATGATCGCGATGTGGTGAGCCTGGCCGAGACCCTCAAGCCCTCGCCGCGCGGCGAGCTGGAAATCACCGACCTGAATCGGCGGTATCTCGAAGCAGGGAAGCTCAATGTTGAGATCATGAGCCGCGGCATGGCCTGGCTCGACACGGGCACGCACGACTCGCTGCTTGAGGCCGCGCTTTTTGTGCATACCATCGAGCGCCGGCAGGGGCTCAACATCGCCTGCCCGGAGGAGATCGCCTTCCGGCAGGGATTCATCAGCGCCGCCGAGCTTGAATCGCTCGCCCGGCCCATTGCGAAGAGCGGTTACGGACAGTATTTGCTGGGGTTGCTGGACGAACCCTACTTTCCGGCAGGAAGCGAAGGATCATGAAGATCGAAACCACTTTTTTGCCCGGCGTGCTTTTGCTCACGCCGGCCATCTACCGGGATGAGCGCGGCGCATTCTCCGAGACCTTCAACCTGCGCCAGATGGTCGAGGCTGGCTTGCCGGCGAACTGGGTGCAGGACAACTTCTCGCTCTCGAAAAAAAATGTATTGCGCGGTATCCACTACCAAATTGTGCAGCCGCAGGGGAAACTCGTGCGCGTCACGCACGGCGCCGTGCTGGACGTGGCCGTGGACCTGCGCCGAAGTTCGCCCGCGTTCGGCCGGCATGTCGCCGTCGAGTTGAGCGGGGAAAACGGCCGGATGCTGTGGATCCCGGAAGGTTTCGGGCACGCGTTTCTAGTGTTGAGCGATGTGGCCGGATTTGCGTACAAGGTGACGGATTATTATGCGCCCGGCGGCGATCGGACGATCCTGTGGAACGATCCGGACCTGGCGATTCCGTGGCCGCTCGCGGGAACTCAGCCGATTGTTTCCGACAAGGACAATAAGGGCGCAACGCTGCGCGATGCCGAGCTGTTTGCATAAGGGCAAAGCGGCTGGCAGCGGCCAGATCCCCCAAGCCAGGCCGCGCGGCCAGAGGCGCGGATTGGAGCGTATTTTTTCCCGCGCTGCGAATGATATACTCACTTGTCGGGTGTCGAAAGAACGCCGTTATTTTCATTACTTTTGAGGTTCCTATGTCCGGCCACTCGAAATGGGCCACCATCAAGCACAAGAAGGGCGCGCTGGATGCCAAGCGCGGCAAGATATTCACCCGCCTCCTGAAGGAGATCGCTGTGGCTGCCAAGGGCGGTGGCAATCCTGACACCAATGCCCGGCTCCGCACCGCAGTAGCCGCCGCCAAGGCCGAGAACATGCCTGCTGACAACATCAAGCGGGCGATTCAGCGCGGTACCGGCGAACTGGAAGGTGTCAGTTACGAAGAGATTTCGTTTGAGGGCTATGGGCCGGGCGGAATCGCGATCATCGTGGACGTGCTCACAGACAACCGCAACCGGGCCGTGAGCGAGATTCGTCATGCGTTCTCGAAGAATGGCGGAAATCTTGGTGAGTCGGGCTCGGTCAGGTTCATGTTTTCGAAAAAAGGCCTTATCGCCGTGGAAAAGTCCGCCGCCAGCGAAGAGAAGTTGATGGACATCGTACTGGAGCACGGCGGAGAAGACCTGAACGACGAGGGTGACACCTGGGAGATTGTCACCGATCCCGGCGCACACGAGGCGGTTTCTGCAGCCATCAAAGCCGCGGGGATTCCGACAGTGATGAGCGAAGTCACGATGGTCGCATCGACCTATACAAAGCTGGAAGGCCCGGCCGCCGCCCAGATGGTGCGGTTGCTGGAGACGCTGGAAGATCTTGACGACGTACAGAATGTTTACTCCAATTTCGATATGGATGCCGAGCAGATGGAGCACGCGGCCGGCTAAACGAATACATGGCTACGCAAGACAAGGCCGCCCGGTTGTGGCGGTCTTTTTTTGAGATGCAGGGAACTAGGGGACAAGGGAGCGAGAGGGATTGGGATGGTGAAAGAAGCTCTCCGGACTCATCTGATTTTATTGATAGCCGGAATGATGGGAGCGATGACCGCGGCAGCGCAGACTCCAGGCGCAACTGGTACGAAGATCAACGATGTTGAAAACCCCGTTGCCCAGGTAAGAAATCATAGAAGCTGGGAGTACGGCCCGTTCCTGAACTGGGGGTCTGGTGTCGGAAACCGCTCGAATTTCAAGTTCTTCTGGGGTGGTTTTGAACTGGGCAAGGTGCTTACGCCCGTCTTGCGCGCTGGAGCCCTTACCGGCCAGTTCGAGCTCGCGGGCAATATCATGCCGTTGTGGCAGGCATATACGCCGCCACCCCACATGTCCAGCTATACATGCAACGAAAACGGCCAGTCGGTAGCGTGTCAGTTGCCCACCGGCGGCGGGACGTTTTACGGCGTCAGTCTGACTCCGGTGATCTTTCGCTGGAATTTCCTGACCAAATCGCGGCGGGTGCAGCCCTGGTTCCAGGCTGCGGGCGGACTCATCTACACCACGCACAAGTTTCCGCCCAACTATTACAGCAATCCGAACGCCAATCCGCCGCTCGACGGCGGTACTTCCGTCTGGAACTTTACTCCGCAGGGCGGTGGAGGAATCCACTATTTCCTGCGGCCCGGGAGATCGATTGACCTGGGCGTGAATGCGGTGCATATCTCTTCAGCCTCGCTGGGCGATCGCAACCCCGGCGTCAATGCCAGCATCCAGATACAGGTGGGCTATACCTTTTGGAGATGAAAGGCGCAAAAGCGAGGAAAGAATGAGCGGCAAAGCATGTGGATGCGTCCATTAGTTTTGTAGTGGGAGGAAGAACGTGCTCAAGTTTTGGATGAAATCTTCGATGGTAGTGGCTGTGCTCGGCGTGGGCTCGGCAGCTTTTGCTGCGCAGCTCTCCACAGACGCCCGTGGCGCCATCCCGCACGACGTGCAGCAGTTGGTGGTGATCGACTACCACGCCATGCAGAACTCGCCCTCAGCCATGAATCTCCGCGACCGCGTCATGCCGCCGGAGCTGAAGCGGTTTGACGAAGCGCTCAGCCATTCGGGGCTCAACGAAAACCACGATGTCGATGAGCTTGCCTTTGCGCTCTTCAGGCCTGCGCCGGGAAGCGAATCGCTCGAAACGGTCGGCATTGCCCAGGGCCAGTTCGACACGCAGACGATTATGGGCAACTTCCGCCGCCAGAAGGTCAAGGCGACTCAGGTGCGGAACAACAGCATCTATCCCATGGCTCGCACCGGCATGGTGCTTTGCTTTGTGGACCCCTCGACGATGATCTTCGGCGACAAGACCGCGGTGACCAAGGCCTTGGACGCTCGCGATGGAATGGCCGCAAGCCTGCTCAGCAACAGCAACCTGATGAACGCAATGCAGAGCGTCGACTCCGCTCCGCTGTGGAGCATTCTGGACAACAAGGGAACTCAGACCATGATGAAGCAGCTTCTGGGCCAGGCCGGTTCGGTGACTGATTACGACACCATACGGAAGCGGCTGGAGGCGGCGTGGTATTCGATGGATTTTCAGCACGGGGTGCGGTTTGACCTGACCATCGCAACCGGCGATACCTTTGCGGCGGCCACGATTTCTTCGCTGATGTCAGCGGCTGTGATGGTGCGCAAGATGAGCGCAACCGATGCTGAAAAGCAGGCCCTCACCGACACCGACATCGCGTCCAGCGCCGGGAATCTGACCATTCACTACGCATCTTCGGACACGAATTTTAACGGTCTTTTGCATTCGCCGCTTTTCGGTGGAGTGGTGCAATAGAGACGATTCGATTGTGACGCCCGGGGACTGGGAGAAACTCCTCCACGGTCCCGGGCATTTTTATGGCAGAGTAATCCAACTGCTTGCGAAGCGCGACCATGCGGTGCGTCAAGCCGATCTAGCAATCAACCGATCGACAGTGTTGGCGCTTGAAAACGGGCCCGCGCAGGCGCAGTTGCGTCCACTGGCTTTTGCCTCGTAGAGCCCTCGGTCTGCGCAGTCGATTAGCGCCATGGCGTGCTGTCCGAGCACCGGAACCAGCGTGGCGCAGCCTGCGGAAATCGTGACGATACCGGCTGGGTTGGCGGCGTGTGGAAGCTGACGGTTGCGCATCGAGGCGCAGATGTCGAGCGCCACTTGATAAACGCCTGAATCCGGGGTGTTGGGCAGCACGACTGCGAACTCCTCGCCTCCGAATCGAGCCACGAGATCGCCCGGTCTTGAGACCACATCCTGGATTGCCTCGGCGATCTGCTTCAGACAGTTGTCACCGCGCAGGTGGCCATGGGCATCGTTGTAAGACTTGAAGAGATCCGCATCGATCAGCACGAGCGATAAGGGATTGCGCTCGCGCATGCAGCGCCGCCACTCGATTGTAAGGTACTGGTCGAAGCGCCTGCGATTGGCAAGCCCCGTGAGTGCATCCGTGATGGCCATCGCCTCGACGGTGTGGTAGGCTTCAGCAAGTTTCTGCTCAGCCAGCTTGCGCTGGGTGATCTCGCGGACATTGTTCAGGATTCCCGTGGGAATGCCCGATACCGGATTGCGAATGGTGCGCAGGCTGGCCTCGACCCAGACGTATCCGCCATCGCGAGTCTTGACGCGGCACTCAACCAACGCGTCATCCTTGCCGGCGCGCAGTTCGGCGACGATCGCTGCCATTCGCGCTCTGTCCTCGGGATGGACAAATTCCATACTTGTTCTGCCGAGCAACTCCTCGCGGCTCCAGCCGCCCCAGGTGCTTCCCGCGGCCGATACAAAACTCCGTCTTCCTTGAAAGTCGGTGATGATGATGACATCGCGGGAGTTTTCTGTCATCAGTTGATGCAGGGAGGCAATCTCCCGCAGACGGCGCTCCGTGGCGCGCAGGTTTTCAATCACGACGGAGACGCTATAGAGCATGAACATGGCTGCCACGATAAAAATCTGCAATAGAACGGCCGAATGCAGCTTTGAAGCCGTCAAGGCTGCCGCAAAGGGGCCTTCGCCGTGGACGGTAAACCAGCCTCCTGCGGCAGCTACGAAAAGTGTTGCCGCGGCCGCCCATCCCAGACCCAGCCGAAGGAGAACAAGAATCAGAAGCGGATAGAGAACGAAGGGCAGTGGCGCCTTTGCCTGTGAGAAAACCAGCAAGGTGACTACGGCAAGAGGCGCCATGCGGGCCCAGACTTTTCCTGAAAGAACGGAGCGGTGGAACCGGGTGCGGAAGATCGCAATCGATGCCGGCGTAACCACGCACACACCAAGACCGTCGGTCGCAATCCAATGCGGCCAGGTGTGCAGAATCGCCCCGTGAAACCATAGGAAGGCGATCACGGAGTACAAAAGTCCCGCGGCAGTTGGAGCTGCCAGAACGGCGTATGCGATGAATCGGAGCAGGTATCCGCCCTGAGAGAATTTAGGAAGCTGTGCCGAGCGGCGGCGCAGAAGCAGCGCGCCGAGATACGCCTCAACAACATCGAGTGGTGTAGCCACCAGACGAGCCTGCCAGGGCGCATGAATGAAGAAGCTGCCAAGCGCATGCCCCAACAGGCCGGCAGCAAGATAGGCTGGCCAAAGGCGCCGCGGAACCAGAAGAAGATAGGCAAGCAGTACACCATTGGCGACCCAGATCAAATCCCCATCTGCGATCGTTCCGGCAAGGAGCGCCGTTAGTCCCACGCCGATGAAGCAGCCCGCGAGATGAAGCGCAAAGGCAAATGGCCGGGGCCATCGTGCCAATGGAGACCTGTGACGAGTCGCAGAGATCGTACGCAACTCACCCTCCTATTGCTTTTATCGGAGGGTTTTCCGGGAACATCAGGCGATTGAGGATTGATTTCCGCCGGATCTTTCGCGCCTTGATAACTGTTTTGGTGCGATTCCAGGTGCAGGCGATTAAGCCGGTGGGGTCAACTGGGGATGGAATTCGGCCTTGCCGTCCGGATCGAGCACAATCTCAAGCTTGCCCTGCTGACGTTCCCTGAGATTGGGGCCCTTGATCTGAACCGTCTGGCCATTCGCTGCCGTATAGGAGATCTTGAGCTGACCGCTGCCGCGAATCTGGAACCTGTAATGAAAATCCGCGCCGCTGGCCAGCGAATCCGCGCCGAAACTGGCGCTCGGATAGTCGACTTCCAGCAACTGGATCGCGGCGCCGGTACGATTCTCGATGGTTGAGTCGATGTGATACGAGTGGCAGCCGGAGAACATGAGCGCCGCGAGGAGGGTCGACGCGCACAGCGAGGCGCGGAATCCGGCGCTCCGGTTCATTTGCGGTCCTCTGTATCGGGTGGCCCTGGCTCCGAACCGGGAAGCAGTCTAGTCACTGCTTTTTCCAGGCGATCGAGGCGTTTAGCCAGCTCCGGCAGGCGCTGGAAGATCGTCACGGCGCGCAGCCAGATGCGATTGTCGAATCCCGGGGAGCCGGAGATCATTTTGCCTGGCGGTACGTCGTGCGAGACGGCCGACTGCGCGGTGAGGATGACGCCGTCGCCGACAGTACAATGGCCGGCAATACCCACTTGGCCGGCTAGAATCACGTTGTTGCCGATGACCGACGAGCCTGCCAGACCGGTTTGCGCACAGAGCAGCGTGTTGTTGCCGACCCGCGAGCCGTGCCCCACCTGGACGAGGTTGTCGACCTTGGTGCCGTCGCCGATCTCGGTTGCGCCGACCGTAGCGCGGTCGATGGTGGCGTTGGCCTGCACGTCCACGCAGTTGCCAATCCGCACCGGACCAGATTGCGGGATCTTCTCCCATTGACCGGCCTCGTTCTTCGAAAAGCCGAAGCCGTCGGCGCCGATGATGGCGCCGTTTTCGAGCGTGACATGGTCGCCGAGGACGCAGTTCTCGCGGACCACGGCGTGCGCATGGGCAAAGAAATGATCGCCGGCCTGAACGCCGGGGTAGAGCACAACGTGCGGCAGAAGCGTGGCATGGCTGCCGATGCGGACATTGGGGCCGACTACCGCGTAGGCGCCAATGTGCGCCTCTGCGCCGATGTGCGCCGTGGAGTCAATGACCGCGGTGGGATGAATGCCGGGCGGATATGCCGGCGGCTGATAGAAAAGTCCGAGCGCGCGCGAAAAGGCGTGATACGGGTTCTTGATGCGCAGCGTGGCCGCGGAAATCTCCTGGAACTCCGGCTCTACGATGATTGCGGCCGCGCGCGTGGCGCGGGCCAGCGCCGTGTAGCGGGGATTTGCGACGAAGGTAATCTCCGTGGGCCCGGCTTCCTCAATGCCCTTGACGCCGGTCACTTCAAGATTGGGATCGCCATGCAGTTCTGCGCCCAAGCGGCTTGCCAATTCGCCTAATTTCATTGACCTGATTGTAGCGGAATGCCGGGAGCTTCGCTCGGTTGCGGTGGAACCTGAAGTGTGTGCGCCGCCGATTGCGCGGCATGGAGCGTTGCGCCGGGAACGATGCCGAGGACGAGCGTGACGAGAACGGCCAGGGCTACGGCAGCGATAGCGGCTGGCCCAACGTGCGGCATGGGCCGGGCCGGCTCGTCTTCCGCCGGGCGCTGCGCCGTGACGAGTGCCAAACGCAAATAATACGCCGCTGCCAATCCCGAGTTGAGCAGGCCAATAATAGCCAGCGCAATCGCCCCCCCGCCAACCGCGGCGCTGAAGGAATAGAACTTGCCGAAGAAGCCGCCGGTGAAGGGAATGCCGATGAGTGAGATGAGGAAAAAGATCAGCAAACTGCCCAGCAGAGGCGATCGGTAGATAAGACCGCGGAAGTCGCCGATAAGGGAGAGCTGCTCGTCGTAGCCGGCGACGAGAACAATTACGGCGAAGACGCCTACGTTCATGGCTGCGTAGGCTGCGGTGTAAAAAGCTGCGGCGGCGATGCCGATGGACCCAATGCCGGCAAAGGCGGCAAGCAGATAGCCCGCATGGGCGATCGCCGAATAGGCCAGCATGCGCTTGACGTTCTGCTGACGCAGCGCAGCGAGATTGCCGACCGTCATGGAGAGAACGGCAACGATCCAGAGCAGAGGCTCCCAGACAGAGCGGAGATGGGGGAATATCTCATAGACCACGCGCAGCAGCAGAGCAAAGGCAGCCGCCTTGGGCGCGGTGCTCATCAGGGCAACAACGGGCGTTGGCGCGCCTTCGTAAACATCGGGTGTCCAGACGTGGAAGGGTGCGGCGGATACCTTGAAGAGGATACCCACGAGCATAAGCGCCATGGCGGCAAGGACCAGCGGCTGGTTCTGCGCAACGGGTGCGAGCCGCGCGGCCTGATAGACTTGCGTGGTTCCGGTGGCGCCAAAGATCAGGGCGATTCCGTAGAGCAGGAAGCCGGTGGCAAAGGAGCCGAGGAGGAAGTACTTGATGGCGGCTTCCGGTCCGCGGCCCGTTTCTTTGCGGTAGCCGGCGAGGATGTAGGTGGAGATCGAGGAGATCTCAAGAGCGATGAAAACCAGCAGCAGCTCGACGGCGCTCGTGAGCAGGCACATGCCAACCGCACCGAAGACGATCAGCGCATAAAACTCGCCCTGGTGGTGGCTGTATGTGGGCAATGCGTCGAGCGAAAGCAGCAGGGCAGCGAGCACGATTCCGCAGATCAAAACGTGAAAGAAGACCGTAAAGGCGCTGGTCTCGACGGTGCCGAAAAAGCCTGTGCCTTCCGGCAGCGAAAGCTGCCAGACGCTCGCCCAGATAGCAATGGTGGTTCCAATAGCGGCGAGAAAGCCAAGGTAGCGGCGCGGCCACGCTGGCGGGATCGAAGCGTCGACCAGCATGATGGCGACACCGGTGAGGGTGAGAATCACCTCGGGAAGGATGCGGTAGATGTCGGGAACGGGATTCACCGCTGGCCCTCCGTGTGCGTTGTAATTTGAACCGGCTGTTGCGATCCATTGCGCCAAAGGAGCAAGACCTGCCCCCTTGCAGGAGCCGGCAATGAAACAAGGCTTTTGCGCAAGGCTGGTGGATGCACGCCAGGCTCAATGGCATTGAACCAGAGCGATGGCGCCAGCCCCATGACGAGCATGAGAACCACCAGTGGCGTGAGGATTGCCAGTTCGCCGAACTTGAGATCGGCTGGTGGCCTGGAGATGGTGAGCGTGCTCTCAGGACCGTAGAAGAGCTTCTGCACCAGCGAAAGCATGTAAGCCGCGCCCAGGATCACACCGAGAGCCGCCCAGATGGCCGCGCTGCGGCTGACCTCGGTGAAGGTGCTGGAGAGGATCGTAAACTCGCCGATGAATCCGCTCAGCATGGGAAGGCCAATCATGGCCAGGGCGCCGATGACGAAATAGGTTGCTGCGCGAGGCAGCCTTGTCGCCAGCCCGCCATAGGAAGCAATGGCGCTTGTTGCGTAGCGGACCTCGAGCACGCCGAGCAGAAGGAAGAGCGCGCCATCAACCACGCCGTGCGAAAGAATCTGGTAGACCGCGCCGGACCAGCCAGTAAGGGTGAGGCCGTAGATGGCAAGCACGATGAGGCTGAGGTGGCTGAGAGCGGCAAAGGCCATTAGACGCCAGAAGTCGCGCTGCACCAGAGCCAGACATGCTCCGTAAAGAACGCCAACAATGGCGAGAATGATGAGCAGGGGCGCAAGGGCGCGCGCCTGGGCAGGAAACAGTCCGACGTGGAAGCGCATCATCGAGTAGAGGCCGAGCTTGCCGGCGACCACCATGGCCAGTGCGACAGGGGCTTCGTTGTACGTATCGGCCAGCCAGCCGTGCAGCGGGAAGACAGGCACCTTGACGGCAAAGGCGAACAGGAATGCGAGTGCAACCCAGAACATCGCTCCCGCGGGCAGCACGCCGCTTGCGGTGTAGTACTGGAGATCACTGAAGTTGAAGGTGCCGGTGCGTGCGTAGAGCCACAGGATTGCGACCAGCAATGGCGCGGAGGGAATAAAGGTGAAGAGGAAAAATTTGAGCGCAGCCCTGGGGCCGTCCTTGCGGCCGTACATGGCGATCAAAACCGCCATGGGCACCAGCGAAAGCTCCCAGAAGCCGTAATAAACCATAAGGTCGAGCGAGACGAAGACGCCGAACATCGCCGTCTGCTGCACGAGGAAGAGCGAATAGAAGACCTTGCGGCGCGTCTCGATGGCCTTCCAACTGGCGGCCACGCCGATGGGAGCAAGCAGGCCTACCAGGACAACCAGCCACATGCTGAGGCCATCGACGCCCACGTGGTAGTAAATGGCGGGGCTTTGAATCCAGGGAATGTTCACCTCGAACTGGAAGCCGCTTTGCCCGGAGACGAAATGCGCGGGAAGATGCAGCGTAAGAACGAAAGTGACAAGCGTGGTGAAGAGGGCGATCCAGTTGGGCAGCTTGGCGCGATCGGGCAAAAGAGCGACCAGGATTGCACCCGCGAGCGGAACCAGCAGGATGAGGGTGAGAATGGATTGGTCGATCGCTGTCATCGTCTCAGTGCCCCGCTCCCATGATGCGCAAGCTATGTGTTAGCGGTTCCGGCATGGGTAACGCTCCCTGTGCGAGCAGCACAAAGAGCAGAACTGCCGCGGCCGCAGCCGTGAGCCACGCCGCGTACGAGCGCAGATTGCCTGATTGCCATCGCTGCAGGATCATTCCGGAGAGGTTGGCGGATGCGGCCAGCAGCCATGCCGCGCCGCCCAGGATTGCGGTGTCCACAACCCAGCCGAGAATGTATTGCGAGACGGCAAAGAGCGGCTTGACGATCGTCGCCTGGTAGATCTCGTCGACGTAGTATTTGTGGGTGAGGATCTTGTAGCCGGTGGGCATGGCGGCTGCCAGTTGCGCAGGCCGTTCCGTCTTGCGCCGGTAGTATTTATCCGCGATCAGCCAGCCTTCGAGTGCAACCAGCACCGCGACGATACTGAGGATCAGTTCGAGATGCGGAGTGGTGGAAACTGCCGGATGCAAACCGACAGCAGGCTCGAGGTAGGCGCCGAATTTCTCCATGCCGATCCAGCCGCCGCAAACCGAGAGCAGCGCCAGGATGATAAGCGGCACACGCATCGACCAGGGGCTCTCATGCGGATGGGCATCGGCGGTACGCAGCTCGCCGAAGAAGGTCATGTACCAGAGGCGGAACATGTAGAGCGAGGTGAGCAGCGCCGTTCCCACGCCGGCAACCCATAGAACCTTGCCGCCCGTCCCCTGCGCGAACGCGGCGTAGAGGATGGCATCCTTTGAGAAGAACGCCGCCAGCGGCGGAAAGCCCGCGATGGTAAATACGGCAGCCGTCATGGTCCAGAAGGTGATGGGAAGTTTCTTGCGCAGGCCGCCCATCTTGCGCATGTCCTGCTCGCCGCCCATGGCGTGGATGACGGATCCGGCGGCAAGGAACAAGAGCGCCTTGAAGAAGGCGTGCGTCATGAGATGGAAGATGGCCGCCGAGTAGGCTGCGACTCCGCAGCCGAGAAACATGTAGCCGAGCTGCGAGATCGTCGAGTAGGCGAGCACCCGCTTGATGTCGTTCTGAGCCAGGCCGATGGTTGCGGCAAAGAAGGCCGTGGCCGCGCCCACGATGGCCACCGTGCCGAGTGCAAACGGCGAACGATCGAAGAGGAAGTGCGCGCGGGAGATCATGTAGACGCCGGCTGTAACCATGGTGGCCGCATGAATGAGGGCGGAGACCGGTGTGGGGCCTTCCATGGCGTCGGGCAGCCAGACGTAGAGCGGCAGTTGCGCGCTCTTGCCGGTTGCGCCAATCAGCAGGCAGAGGCAAATGACGGTGAGGGCGCCGCCCGTCCACGCCGGAGAAGCTGCAAGTTTACCGGAGATTTGGCTGAAGCTGAGCGTGCCGAAGTTGGCGAGGATCAGAAAGATTCCGATCAGGAAGCCGAAGTCGCCGATGCGGTTGACGATGAATGCCTTTTTGCCGGCCGCCGCAGCCGATGGCTTCTGGAACCAGAAGCCGATCAGCAGATAGGATGCAAGGCCAACGCCTTCCCAGCCGACGAACATCAGCAGCACATTGCCGGCCAGCACCAGCGTGGTCATAAAGAAAAGGAACAGATTGAGGTAGCTGAAGTAGCGCGCATAGCCTTCGTCGTGGGCCATGTAGCCGACGGAGTAGACGTGAATCAGGAAGCCCACTCCGGTGACGACCAGCAGCATGACGAGCGAAAGCTGATCGAGCACAAGGCTGAAGTCGACGTGCAGGTTTCCAACAGCGAGCCACGGCTGCGGGCATGTCTCCACGTAAGGCAGAGCCGTGGCGGCCGAGATCGTCGTGAGCGCGTAGGCATTCGCCACAGCCGCGAGTGAGACCAGGGGCGCAGCCAGGCCGATCGTGGATGCGAGCCATTTGGGCAGCCGCGCGCCAAGGACTCCGTTCAAAAGGAAGCCGGCAAACGGCGCGAGCGGAATCAGCCAGAGATGGAGAGACGGGTTCATAGTTTCATCAAATTGATACGGTCGACGGCCAGCGTGGCCCGTGCGCGGAAGACAGCAATAATGATGGCCAGACCGACGGCAGCTTCGGCGGCGGCGACCATCATGACGAAAAACACAAAGATCTGCCCCTTCACCGCGTGCCATTGATAGGCAAAGGCGACAAAGGACAAATTGACGGCGTTGAGCATCAGCTCAATCGACATGAAGACGGTGATGAGGTTGCGTTTGATGAGGAACCCAACGACGCCGAGCGAGAAGAGCGCGGCGCTCAGGAGTAGGTACCAGTTCAGAGGGACATCGTGTTGCAGGAAGCTCATTTTTCAGCCGTCCCTTCCGCGCCGCCTGTTTTCGAACCGTCGGCGCGGGCCAGAGCAACCGCGCCCAGAATGGCGATGAGGATGAGCACCGAGGTCACTTCAAAGGGCAAGAGCAGTTCGTGAAAAAGCACCTGGCTGAGAATGTCGAGGTTGGTGCCGCTCTTTGCGTCGGTCAGCCCGGCGCCGAGATGCGCTGCTGTCAATCCCTGTGCGTGCAGAAGGACCGTAGCCAGGACGGCCAGAAGAACGGCAACCGCGGGAAAGCCGACGCGTGCGCCTGCGCGGCTGCCAAGTGTGCGTTCCTCGCGGCCGGCATTGAGCAGCATGACCACAAAGGTGAAAAGCACCATGACGGCGCCCGCGTAAACAATGATCTGCGCGATGGCGAGAAATTCCGCGCCGAGCAGCAGGTAGAGCACCGCCAGCGAGGTCATCACCACGATCAGCGAAAGGGCGCTGTTGATGGGATGGGTCTGCAACAGGAGATTGATGGCTCCCGCGAGGCAGAGTCCGGCAAAAAGAAAGAACAGAATCAGGTGCATCGTTGCCTGGTGAACTGGTTAGTGCCGGACTGGACCCCGTAGCCGGCAGTTCTGAGGGGAAAAGATTGCGTCTCCAACTCGCGAATTCGGAATTTCACTCCCGATTGTAAATGAGAGGGTTTCAGCAAAACGCCAAACCCGCCCTCAGTGGTACGCAAGCCAGAGGCTCGTGCCCACAATGTTCAGCATGGCCAGCGGCAGCAGGAATCGCCAGCCAAAGTTCATCAGTTGATCGTAGCGGAGGCGCGGAAGCGTTCCGCGCACCCAGACGTAAAGACAGAGAAAACAGAATACCTTGAGCACGAACCAGAAGATCGGCAGCACGGCGTTGATGATGGGGTTGTCGAATGGTCCCATCAGGTTGCCGAGCGGGCTGGTCCAGCCGCCGAGAAACAGCAGCGTGGCCACGCAGCCGACGTTAATCATGTTGCCGTACTCGGCCATGAAGAACATAGCGAACTTCATCGAACTGTACTCGGTGTGATAGCCGCCGGTCAGCTCGCTTTCGGCCTCAGGCAGGTCGAAGGGCGAGCGATTGGTTTCGGCAAAGGCGGCCATCAGATAGATGAAGAAGGCGATGAACTGAAGCCCGCCGAAGATGTTCCATGTCGCCATGCCGAGCGTGGCCTGCTGGTTGACGATGTCGCGAAGATTCAGAGATCCGGCGCGCAGCACCACGCCGACCAGCGACAGGCCGAGCGCCAGTTCGTAGCTGATCAGTTGCGCCGAGGAACGAAGCGCACCGAGCAGGGAGTATTTGTTGTTCGACGACCAGCCGGCCAGCGCGATGCCGTAGACGCCTACGGAGGTGACGGCGAGAATGACGAGCAGGCCGACGTTGAGATTGGAAATCTCAAAAAGATCCATGCCCTTGGGCCCCATCGAGGCGCCAAAGGGAATCACGGCGATGGAGATCAGTGCGCAGCCCAGGGAGATGATGGGCGCGAGCAGATAAAGCGGACGATAGACGGCAGTGGGAATCAGGTCCTCTTTGAGGAACGATTTGGCGCCATCCACGAGCGGCTGCAACAGTCCGAAGGGGCCCACGCGGCTGGGTCCCCAGCGGTTCTGGATGCGGCCAACCAGCTTGCGCTCGAGCAGTACGGTGTAGGCGATGCCCATCAACATCACCACCGTCACCACGGCGACTTTGAGCAGGCTCCAGAGTATAAATGGGAGGATCGTCACGAGCGTTTGGCCTTCTTTGGTCAGCGAGTTAGCAAGTCAGCGAATCGGCAGCGGCGGTATGGATCATTTCAATCGGCCGCGGCCTTCGCCAGCTCCTTCGATTGATGTTCTTCGAGCTGCCGGAGCGTAGTGCTGTAGCACCCGAGCGTGCCCGAGGTGAAGAGCGTATCGTGCGCGGGAACCACGAGGCTGGGGCTTTGGATCGCGCCAACCGGCACAAATCCGGGCGTGGCCCTGGGTTCCGTATGCACATCGTTGCCTGCGAAAAGGTTGATCCTGTCGACGGTATAACCGGGAACGAGCCGGGCAATTTCATCAAAAACCGCGAGCGGGTCGAAGGGGCTGAGTTTGGGTTCGAGTCCGTTGGCTTCGAGCCATACGGCGTGACGGTCGGCCTCGCCGGCCTGCGCGCCACGCGACTGACCGAGGTCGCCCGTTGTGCCGCGCTTACTGAAGGGCACCAGAGTGGCGACATCGACACCCATGGCTCCGGCCAGACGGACCAGAATTTCAAAATCCGGTTTGACGCCGGCGCGGTCAGCAGCTTTGCGCACCATCTGGATGTCGCCGTAGGTGTTGGTCACCGTGCCAGACTTCTCGTAGAGACTGGCCGCGGGCAGAACCACATCGGCCACCGCAGCGGTTTCGGTGAGGAACAGATCCTGCACCACAACAAAAGTGTTCTTGAGCGCGGCGGAATCAAGACTTGAACGTGAGACGGTGTCGGCGCCGACAACCAGCAGTGCGCCGAGTTCGCCCTTCGCAGCCGCTTCAAGCATTTGCGGCATCGACTTGCCTGGCGTGGCGGGAAGATTCGCGTACTCTGCAAATGCTCCGGGCGCAGTCACCGGCACGTAGCCGGGCAGCAGGTCAGGGAACAGGCCCATGTCGGCTGCGCCGCGCGAGTTGGCGTAGTCGCCGAGATAGGCAAAGCGGACGGAATCGGGATTGGGTCCGCGCTTGAGGCCCCAGGCCACAAGATTCTCCGCAGCGTCGCCACGGAACTCCTCGCCAAAGATGACGACCAGCGACTCCTCGGCAGCCAGAGCCTTGCTGAAATCGGACTCGCCTTGCACGAGAAATGCGGCAAGATCCTTATAGCTGCCGACGGGCAGCCTCTGCGTCGCCTTGGCCTGGCGGTCAAGCTTGATGGGCTGCGAGTTGGCGACATAAAGCTTGGCGCGATTCAGGCGTACGTTGGTGCGTAAGAGCCACGCCAGCAGTGGATGCTCTTCGGTGGGGTTGCCGCCCACAAGAAGAATTGCGCTCGCCGCCGCGATGTCGCGCAGGCTCGCGGTCTTGCCTTCGGTCCCGGCAAGGGCGCGGGCGAATGCTGCGTAATCCGTGCTGCGTGCGTGGTCGATGTTGTTGGTTGTGAGCACCGTGCGCGCGAACTTCTGCAGCAGGTAATTCTCTTCGTTGGTGGTGCGGTTGGAGCCGATGACGCCGATGGCGCTGCCGCCGCGGGCATCGCGAATCTCCTTGAGCTTCCGGGCTGCGACGCGAATCGCGTGCTCCCAGGTGGCGGGCTCGAGCTTGCCTTGCGCGTTGCGCACGAGCGGCTCGGTCAAGCGGTCGGCGCTCGCGACAAAGTCGAAGGAGAATCGGCCCTTGGCGCAGAGGAAGTCGCCGTTGATTCCGCTCTTGTCGCGATTGTCCGCGCGCACAATCTCCGCACCCTCGGCTGTCGAGCGCACGCCGAGCGTCACCTTGCAGCCGTCGCCGCAGTGCGTGCAGACCGTGGAGACATGGCTCATCTCCCATGGCCGGGTTTTATAGCGATACGTGCCGCTGGTCAGCGCGCCAACGGGGCACACATCGATGCACATGCCGCACTGTTCGCAGTCGAGCTGGTGGCCGTCATTGGGCACGATGACAGAATTCGCGCCGCGGTTGTGAATGCCCAGCGCCCACACGTCCATGCCTTCGCCGCACATGCGGATGCAGCGGTAGCAGAGGATACAGCGCGGACGGTCGTAGAAGACCGCGGGCGACCACTGCTGCTCGTCGCGATGGCGCTTGACATCGACCATGCGGCTCTCGCCGGCGCCGTACTTGAAGGTCATGTCCTGCAACTCGCACTCGCCGCCGGCATCGCAGACGGGGCAATCGAGCGGGTGGTTGCCGAGCAGCAACTCGATCATGGCCTTGCGCGCCTGCTCGATCTCGGGCGTGCTGGTGTAGAAGATCTGACCCTCCGCCACGGTGGTGGTGCAGGCGGTTTGCAGCTTGGGAACTTTCTCCTGGCGCACCAGGCACATCCTGCAGGCGGCCTGCAACGAAAGGCCGGGATAGTAGCAAAAGGCGGGAATTTCGATGCCGGCCTTGCGGCAGGCGTCAATGAGCAGCGTCCCCGCCGGAGCGGTCAGCTTCTTTCCATCGACTATGAAGGTTACATCGGCCATTCTAGCTTCGCTGTTCCTTGGGAGCTGAAAGCCCCATTCAAAAATCTTTCAAAAGCGTGGTTCTCTTACACCACCGTCAACTGCGGCACGCCTTCTCTCGCGTACGGGCAGGGCTTGCCGTTCAAATGATCCTCAAACTCTTGGCGAAACTTCTTCACAAATCCCAGTGTCGGCATGGCCGCGGCGTCGCCAAGCGGGCAAAAGGTGCGGCCCAGCATGTTTTCGGCCAGGTACTGAATGTTGTCGATGTCGCTTGCCGTGCCGAATCCAGCATGGAAGCGCGTGAGCGATTTCTTGAGCCAGTCGGTGCCCTCGCGGCAGGGAATACACCAGCCGCAGCTCTCGTGCTGATAGAAGCTGATGGTGCGCAAGGCAAACTCGACCATGCAGGTCCGATCGTCGATCACAACAACACCGCCCGAACCCAGCATCGAACCGGCTTTGCCTACCTGGTCGAAGTCCATGCCGAGGTTTTCAATCTCTTCCGGCAGCAGAACCGGCGTGGACGAGCCGCCGGGAACCACGGCCTTCAATTTGCGCCCTCCGCGCACGCCGCCTCCGACTTCGTAGATCATCTTTTTGAGGTTGTAGCCCATGGGAAGCTCGTAGACGCCGGGCCGTTCCACGTGGCCGCTGATACCAAAAAGCCGGGTACCTCCATTGCGCGGCGTGCCCACGGCCGCGTATGCAGCCGCACCCATACGGATGATGTGAGGCACGTTGGCCATGGTTTCGGCGTTGTTGATGACCGTGGGCCCACCGTAGAGGCCGACGACGGCAGGGAAGGGCGGGCGGATGCGCGGAACGCCGCGCTTGCCTTCGAGCGACTCCATCAGCGCCGACTCTTCGCCCACTTCGTAGGCGCCTGCGCCGGTCTGCGTGATGACCTGGAACTCATTGCCCGAGCCGAAAATGTTCTTGCCAAGAAAGCCGCGCTCGTAGGCGTCGGCCACGGCGCGCTCCATGATTTCGATCAGGTAGCGATACTCGCCGCGCAGGTAGATGAAGCCCATCTTCGCGCCGACCGCAAGGCCGGCAATGATCGCGCCCTCGATGATCGAATGCGGATCGTGCAGAAAGATCAGATGGTCTTTGCAGGTGCCGGGTTCACTCTCGTCGCCGTTCACCAGGATATATTTCGGCTTGGCTGATTGCTTGGGCACGAAGGACCACTTCATGCCCGTCGAGAAGCCGGCGCCGCCGCGTCCGCGCAGGCCGCTGGCCTTCATCTCCTCGATGATCCACTCGGGGCCTTGCGCCAGACACTTCCTGACGGCCTCGTAGCCGCCCAGTTCGAGATAGCGATCGATATTCGCCGCGCCCTTGCCGAAGCGGCTGGAGACGATCTTCACTTCATCGGGATGGGAGACGAGCCTAGGCATTTTTTCCCTTGTTTTGAATTGGATTCCGGTACTGGTCGAGAATGCCGGGCACAAGATCGGGATCGAGTTCGTCGTGAAAGTCGTAGTTGACCTGAATGGCAGGCGCCCAGCAGCAGGCGCCGATGCACTCCACTTCTTCGAGCGAAAAGAGCCCGTCGGGCGTAACGCCCTTGGGACCGATGCCCAGCTCCTGCTGGAACCGCTCGTAAATTTCGTAGCCGCCGCGCAACATGCAGGCGATGTTGGTGCAGACCTGAATATTGAACTTGCCGGCAGGCTTGAAGCGAAGCATCGAATAGTAGGTCGCGACGTTGCGCACTTCAAGCTCCGTGATACCGATGCGGCGGGCAACTTCGGCGATTACTGCATCGGAGAGATAGCCCACCTCATCCTGCGCGTAGAGCAGCATGGGAACGAGCGCCGAACGCTTGACGGGATATTTTTCGACCAACGCATCGAAGCGCGTTGCCAATGCGGACGAGAAAACCGGCAAGGTTTCGGAGTTTGCGCTCATCGCATCATCTCCCGCGCCCAGTTTTCTGCCGTCATATCCATCTCTTCTTCTCTCTCGCCGTTCCACAGCCTGCCAGCCTCGGAGATCTGCATGGTTCCACCACTTCCATTTTCGCGCGTCCAGCGGACGATTGCGCCGTCGCGCTCGAGACAAAGCTGCTTTTCTTTGTGGCGAATCACTATTTTCTCATTGTTCGCCTCGATGGTTGCCTGACGATCCGCGCCGAGTCCGTGCACCGCCAGATAGCTGCGGAGCAGGGAGGCGAACGAAATCCACAACTCGGCAAACACGCGCCGATCCGCTGCGGCCTGTCCGACTCCGTCAGGGGCTTCGATTGTGTTACAGGCGGCCATCGTTAAGAAAATTCTCCTACGAGAAGCCCTGAAACAAGCTCCTCCGCGATCTGTTCGGGTTGGTACTCGCTTAGCATAAACGCCTTTCGCGCAAGTTCCTGGGCATTTGGCGGGCCGCTGATCACCGCCACGATCTCTCCTTGCACCTCGTCTAAATCGACGGCGCAGAGCACATCCGATCCGAAACTCAAGCAAAGCCTGCCAAAGTAGGAGGGCGCGCGAACGCGCTCGACACTAGCAAGCTTCCGCATCTTCAGTTCAACGTTGGCCTTTTCGATCTCATGATCCACAACAGCCTTTACACGCTCGTAAATCCTCGTAGCATGGGAGCCCCGTAGGGCGGGCTTCTTCTGGGTCTGTCGGTCGTGCGCTTGCTGAACGCTTAATCTCTCCGCTAACTCTTGGTAATTCACCACGTGGCCCTCTATCGGTCGATCGATCACATCGCAATTTCGCAATAGTTACTGCGCAGGCTTCACAAAATAGCCTGATACGCGCCAATTTCCGTCCTTGTCGAGCATGGGTGTCACGGTTTCAACGAACGCACCCTTGGTTGCAAACTCAGTCTTGAACTGAACAATAACGTATTCTCCCTTCGGCGCATTGGGGAGATCAGACCGATAAATAGATCCGAGGAGTGCGCGCTGGCGAACGGGCCCGAGCGGCGTGCGCACTTGCTTGAGATCTGTCTGCCAATCGGCCTTCGAGACCTTCGACTGAAAGAATGTCGCGGCCTCCTGCCAGCTTTCGCCGTAGTGGCCGCTGTCAACGAGCACCAGCCAATTTTGCGCCGACTTTTCCGCTGCCACTCGTTTGGCTGCCGTGTCCTGCGCGAAGGCGGCGGAATAGAGAACAGACGTCATCACTGCAATCGAAAACAGCCGCTTCATGGTGCTTTCCTTTCGGCAAAGGCGAACCTTCGCACCGCCTTCGCAATTATCGGTCGATCTCGCCCAGCACAATATCAATCGAACCCACGACTGCGACCAGGTCCGCGATCAGGCGTCCCTTGCACATGGTTTCGACCGCCTGCAGCGTGGCAAACGAGGGATAGCGCATATGAACCCGGTAAGGTTTGGCGGTGCCGTCGGAAACCACGTAGTAGCCTACCTGTCCGTGGCCGCATTCAATGCCTTGATAGACCTCGCCGGCGGGCACATGGAATCCCTCGCTGACGATCTTGAAGTGATGGATCAGCGCCTCCATCTGCGTCTTCATCTTTTCGCGGTCCGGCAGAACGATCTTGGGTGCATCGGCCTTGATGGCGCCGCCCGGCATGCCGTCGAGCGCCTGCTGGATGATCTTGGTGCTCTCGCGCATCTCGACCAGCCGCACTTCGTACCGCGCCCAGGTATCGCCCACCGTCGAGATCGGTACATGGAACTGGAACTTTTCGTAACTCGAGTAGGGCATGTCGCGGCGGAGGTCGAAATCAACGCCGGAGGCGCGCAGTGGCGGTCCGGTGACGCCAAGCGCAATAGCTTCAGCCGCTGACAGAGTGCCAACCCCTTTTAGACGGCTGATAAAGATAGGATTGCCCGTCAGCAGATTGGAATATTCGTCGATCTTTTCCGGGAAATCCCGGATAAATGCCGCCACGCGCTCAAACCATCCCGGCGGCGGTTCCATCGAGAGACCGCCGATGCGGAAGTAGCTGGTCATCATGCGCTGACCGGCCACCGCTTCAAAGAGCCGCAGAATCTCTTCGCGCTCGCGGAAGGTGTAGAGAAAGACCGTCAGCGCGCCAATATCCATGGCGTGCGTGCCGAGCCAGATCAGGTGCGAGTTCAATCGGCTCAACTCGGTGAGCAGGACGCGAATCCATTGCGCGCGCTCGGGAATCTCGAGGTCGAGCAGCTTCTCGACTGCCAGGCAATAGCAGAGATTGTTCGAGAGCGGATCGAGATAATTGATGCGGTCCGTGAGCGGAACCACCTGCTGGTAGAACTTGGCTTCGCAGGTCTTTTCGATGCCTGTATGCAAATAGCCGATCTCGGGGCGAACACTGACAATCACCTCGCCATCCAGTTCGACAACCAGGCGCAGCACGCCATGCGTAGCCGGATGCTGCGGGCCCATATTGAGAACCATTTGCCGCGGCACTGTGCTTTCGGTCGCGGGCAATTCGAGGACAGGCGCGCCGGATTTCTCGCTCATCAGCGGTATCCCTCCACGGGGTAGTCCTTGCGCAATGGATGACCTTTCCAATCGTCCGGCATCATGATGCGGCGCAGGTCGGGATGTTCGGCAAAGTGAATGCCGAACAGGTCGAAAACTTCGCGCTCGTAGTAGTTGGCGCCCGGCCAGATTGGCGTGATGGAGTCGACGCTCGGCTCGGCTTCGTCGAGCAGCACGCGAAGCCGGATGCGCTCTCTGAACGCGTGCGAAAGAAGGTGATAGCTCAACTGGAAGCGCGGCGACTGCGGAAACCAGTCGACGGCCGTCATATCCTCAAAGAAGTTGTAGCCCGCGGCCTGCACGGTGGCGCACGCAGCGCGAATCTCGGTGGACACGACGGTGAGCGTCAGTTCGCCAAAGTCGAACCTGGCGTCTGTAAAGGCCTCCGGGCTCCAGGCGAGGAGTGCTTTGATTGCAGGATGGTCCGGCATCTCCTGAAGGACGGCCTGCTTGCCTGTGAGGGTAGGTGTTTGATTCGCCATCCTAAAGATCCGCCTTGTCCTGGCTCCAGTTCAGGATACCTTTGCGCACGATGTAGTAGAGACCAACGGCCACAAAGCCGAGATAGACCAGCATCTCCCAGAAGCCAAAGAGGCGCGAACAGCCGGTGAGCGCGGGCAGGCGCTTGTAGATCACCGCCCAGGGCATCATGAACACAGCTTCCACATCGAAGAGGATGAAGAGAACCGCGACCAGATAGAACCGCACGCTGAAACGGCCGCGCGCGTCTCCGCTGGCCTGGATGCCGCACTCGTAGACGTCGAGCTTGACACGGGTGTTGCGATGGCGGCCGACAAACCAGGATGCAACCACCATTCCCACGCCAAGAAGGAAGGCGGCTAGAATCTGCATCAAAAGCGGGAGATATTGCCAGTAGTAGGGATTCATCACCGCTCAGCTCGAAAAGAAATATAAGGATGCGCCCTGCGCCAGAAAAACTCCAGGCCAACAGGACTCTAAATTGAGATTAGGTTTTCAGGCCGGTCCCGTCAAGGCAGGCAAGCCGATCAGTGGCAAAGAAGTCCCTGATCGCGCTAAAGATTGCTCATGGCGGGATGAAAAGAGCGCAGGGGTGACTTTCGTGCGCTTCGTTGTGACTCGCGTCACGCCAAATCCCAATTTGAGTTGTGTATCACGGAATCTGTATCGATTCAGAACAGTACCTTCGTGACCTTAAGATTCGATTCCTTGTTGCCGATGCATTGGGTGAGGATGGAACCATGGCGACCTCTTCAGTAGTGTGCGATTTTTCGATTCGAGCTGAGGCTCCTGTCGTGGGAGCAGGCAGGCGCGCGCACCGACGGCGCAGGATTTCACCCGAAGCCGGCCGTGCGTTGGAGATTCTTGGGCACGCAATTGAGTATTTAACCGATGAGTTTGTTCATGCAGGCGGAGCATTTTCGGCGCACGACCCACAGGTGCAGGCGGTGCAGTTGCTGATGGGGCTCAATCGCGAGATCTATTTCAATTGTCCCGAAGTGCCGAGTTTCGTCGAGCGGTTCCGCGCCTGGATGCGCCCGCGCACGACATAGACAGTAAACAGCCAACAGTGAACAGATCTTTCGCTGTCTGTTGTTGGCTGTTTACCGTTTGCCTCTACTGCCCGAGAACCAGAACTCCGAACAGCACCAGCCAGGCGAAGCCCATGGCGTGCCAGAACCAGGCGGTCGAGTCCACGATGATCTGCCGGGCCTCAACGCGCTTCAGAAACGTGAGGGCGCACAGGCAGAAGAGCAGCGCCAATATGCCGAAGATGACGTGGGCGGCATGAAGCCCGGTGATGACATAGAAAAAGTAACTTGCCGGCGTGGCCCAGCGATCGAAGGCAAAGCCCTGTGCTGTCAGTTGCCTCCAGGCAAGAACCTGGCCGCTAAGGAACGCCGCTCCCAGTACCAGCGTGGCCGCAATCCACGGCAGTGTGCGACGCAGAGCCGGGTACCCCAGGCCGAGCCACTCCTCCAGCACGTCGAACTCGCGGAAGATGTGTTGTCGCGCCCGCTCCATAGTGAGGCTGCTCAGTAGCAGAACAGCGGTATTCAGGAAGAGGATTGGGGGCAGCAGGACCGGATGCCAGTCGCCGATCTGGCGCAGAGTCCGCGGGTCCATGTGCATGCCCGCCTGACGCGCATAGAAGAGCACAACCAGAACGACGAAGAACATCATGTCGCCGGCCAGAGCACAGAAGACAAAGACGCGCATGCGGTTCAATGTCTCGCGGGGCTCGCGGTGCGGCCGTTTTGAGTCGTCGTCGCCTCCGCCGCCTCCCCCGCCGGTCGGACGGCGATCGACAGGCGGTTTGCCTCCTGTTCCGGGCGCCTTGCGCTCGGTTTCGGCCGGGATGGTCGAAAAGAAGGACGGCATGGAGATCAACTCCCCGTGAAGATGAGATTACTCTCACTTCACTTTGGACGCACGCAAAATCGGAACACCGTAATCCGTCGATAAGCTTTGGACGATGTCGCGGCGAGGGGGATTTGGGCAGCCGGCGGTGGGGGGTGCGGCGGCACATCCGGCCTGCGGTCAGACTGCAACGGCCGCTCAGCGCCGCCTCCAGCGCGTCCTCGGCGGCGCGCATGGCTTCTGCCTCATCGTCTCCCTGCGTGACCGCCTCGGGAATATCGGGAAAGGTGACGACGAACCCGCCTTCCGGCGAGGGTTTGAACTTTGCGGGGAATCTCATCATTCGATACTGCAATCCGACCTGTTTTTTATGCCTTCTGCGGTTTTTTTCATGTCCTTCGAATGCACCGCAGAACGGAGATCTTGCAGTTCAACTCCACCCGCGGATGGCCGCCCTTGCCCGGCTTGAAGGTTGCTCCCTGCGCTGCCAGCCATCGTTTGAACTCGCTGCTCTTCGCCGAACTACCTCGCTATAAACAATTTTGCTTATTCTGTCGAACTACGCATGCCACTTCGTCAGGGGCCGGATGCGCCGCACCCGGCATTGGCGGTGCCTTTTGCATCGAGACGGAAGCAGGCAATCCCGCCGGCATAGGTCTGGTAGGTACGCACGCGCGCCTGCTGCAACTCCTGCAGCACCTCTTCTCGCGGGTGGCCATAGCGGTTGTGCAAGCCGCAGGAGATGACCGCCCAATGCGGCTCCACGCGCTCAAGAAACGCCGGCTGTGTGGACGTGATGCTGCCGTGATGGCCGACTTTAAGCAGCGTGCTCGCAAGTCCCGGTTCGGTGAGCATGGCCTGCTCGACTGGCGCTTCGGCGTCGCCTTCGAGCAGGACGGAGGCTGCGCCGTACTGAATGTGCAGCACCATTGAATCGTCATTGGTGGGCGTGGGGCCGGGTCGATAGCTGCTAAAGGGCGCCAGCACATGCACCTGCGTGTCGCCGAAGGCGAAGGCGTCGCCGGCGTGAAAACTGCGCACGCGGACGTGCAGCATGTCCGCTTCGTCGAGCAGAGCGCGGTAAGCCGGAATGGGCGGATTGTTGCCCACCCAGAGTTCGCCGGGATGGAAGTTGCGCAGGATGGCAGGCATTCCGCCCATGTGGTCCGAGTGCGCATGGCTGAGCGCCACCGCGTCGAGATGGCGTATGCCGCGCGCCCACAGCGCGGGCGAAACCACCTCCTCGCCAATGTCGAAGTTCTGGGGAGCCTGGCGCGGGCCGCCGCCAAATCCGCCGGCGTCGATGAGCAAGGTCTTGCCGTCGGGCGTGATGATGAGCAGGGAATCGCCCTGGCCCACGTCGATGGCCTCGACGAGCAGATCGCCGCGCGGCCTGTCGATCGGACGCGGCAGTACGGCAACCAGCGCGGCCACGGTGAGCGCAAGCCATGCGCCGCGGCGCAGCCAGCGGTTTTTCTGGTTCATGCCCGCACGCGCCAGGACGATGGCCGCTCCCAGCAGCACGCAAAAAGTTATCGACTGCCACAGCAGCGGGCCGGGAATGCGCAGATCGCCCAGCGTCATCCTGCCGAAGAGGCGCACAAGGCCCACGCCGATGTGCATCACCACGGCAACCACCATTGCAGGAACCACGGCAGCCGTGGGCCAGGCGGCCAGCAGAAGCAATGTAACGAGCGCCGCGGGAATGAGCACGGCCAGCAGCGGCACAATCAGCAGATTTACGGGCAAGGCGAAGAGGGTGATGCGATGAAAGTAGAGCGCCATGGGCAGGGTCATCGCCAACTCGACGATGCACGAAATTACGATCAGCTCGACGATGCGAAGTCCGAAGCGAATCGTTCTGGGAAAGATGCGCCACGCGATCATACTGCTGGCCGCGCGTTCGAGGCGGCCGGCAACCATGCGCATCAGCACGCGGAACTGGGCTATCCGCGGTGGGAGCTTGATGTCGATCGCGACCAGTTTGAGGTCGCGCGTGGCGGCTGCGTAGGGTTGGATCGTGGCTTCCAGCAGTGGCGCAGCTACGCCGGCAAGGGCAATCACGGCCAGCAGTGTCATCTGGAAGCTCGAGTCGAAGAGGCTGCGCGGGCTTGCCGTCAAAAGACAAAGTGCGGCGAATCCGATGGTGTTCAGTGGGCTGCGTTCGCGGTAGATCAGGCGGCCGGTGAGGTAAAGTGTCACCATCCAGAGCGAGCGCTGAACAGGTGTGGCGAAGCCGGTGAAGAGCGCGTAGGCAAAGGAGGCAGCGATGGTGAGGAGCGTTGCCGGTACGCGCGGCAGATGCAGGCGCTTGAAGATCCAGAAGAGAAAAGCCGCAACGATGGCCAGATGGAGGCCCGAAACCACCAGCATGTGAAACGATCCGGTGCGCTCGAAACCGACGCGCAAGGAGTGCGTGAGATAAGTGCGGTCGCCGGCGACCATTGCCGAGAGCATTACTGCGTCGTCTTCCGAGAGCCGCAGCGGCGCGGGCAGTTTCCGCATAGTGGCGGGCAGGGCGAGCAGCCGCGCGGTGAATGCACGCTGCCACATGTGCAGGCGGCACGGCCAAAAGGCGCCGGGAGCGCGCCCTAACGGCTGCACGCGATCCACATCCACCGTGGCCGTCGAGGTAATGCCTTGGTTGACAAGAAAATCCGCGCGGCTCCATACGCCAGGATCGTGATAGACCTCGGGCGGCAGCAGGCGAACCACGGCGCGCAGGCGTTCTCCGCACGCGAACGGCGCCACGGCGGCGCCAGCCCGCGAGCGCACGATCAACCGCACGCTGCCGCTCACAGGCTCCTGCGTGTCGACCCGGTCCGTCACCACTTCGGCATTTTCCACGCGCAGGTCGATGCGTTGCGCGCTGGATGTGGTTAACGGCTCGTCGACATTCTGTTCGAGGTCCGTGCTGACAGGCCCCGAGTCGATCACGGTTCCTTCGACGGTGCGCAGCAGCCCGTCGGAAAGTGCTGCTAGCGCGGGCGCCGGCGCCGGGTGCGGCTCCATCTCGCCGCACCACGCTCCCAGCAGTATCCAAAGCGCGGCCAGCGGCAGCCATGCGATGCGTTGCGCGCGCAGCGCCGCCACGGCACACACAAGGGCGATGAGTGCCAGCGCGAGGAGTACGACGCTGGGCTGTAGCCAGACGAAGCCCGCCCAGGCAATGCCCGCGGCAAACAGCCACGCAGCATGAAAAAGTGGGACGGCTGCCCGATCGGATGCAGACGGCGCGGGGCTCGTGGAAACGGTTGACATCAGGCCCGAAAATGATGTGGATTTGGCTTCAAGCGTATCAGGAACCGCGCTTCCATGCACTCCGCATCGAACTACGCGCGGTTACCGGCGCAGGCGCACCACGGTTTCCAGGTGAAAGGTCTGCGGAAAGAGATCGGCGAGCGTGATCTGATCGATGCCGTAGCCGGCGCTGACGAGCGCGCGCAGATCGCGCGCCAGGGTTGCCGGGTCGCAGGAGACGTAGACGAGTTCCGGCGCGCTGACTTCGCCGAGGAGTGCGGTAGTCTCTGGACCCAGGCCGGTGCGCGGCGGGTCAACGATAATCAGATCGGGCTGTTCGTCCGTGCCTCCTCGGCGCAGGAAATCGAGGGTGGCGGCTTTCACCGCCGATCCGCTTGTGCCGCGCAGGTTGTGTGCCAGGGCGGCAATCGATGCCGGTGCGGATTCGACCGCAATTACACGCGTGAAGCGGCCGGTGAGCCGGCGCGCGAAGAGGCCGACTCCGGCGAAGAGGTCCCAGGCCAGCGTGCCCTTGGCGTGCGCCGTGGCGCGCTCGGCGAGCGCATCCACGAGCCAGCGGTTGACCTGGAAGAATGCACCCTGGTCCACGCGATAATCGATGCCGGCAGCGCGATACATGAGGGATTGCGCGCCCCACCGCGCGAGAAGTCGCGGTTCAGGGCCGGTGGTGTCTTCGGCGACGAACTCCACACCCTGCAACTCCGGAATCCTGGCCGCGAGCGTTTGCGCAAGGCCGTCGCACGAGCCTTTAGCGCTGCCTGCAAGCGTCAGACTCGCGAGCAGCGCGGACTCGGTGGAGTCGCAGAACAGAGAGATCTCGCTCGCGCGCAGATTGGTGGTAGGCTCGCGCAGGATTTCGCTGGCGGCCAAAGCCGCTCGCACCAGAAGCGGCGCGGCGATGGGGCACTGAGCGATGGAAACGACCGCATGAGAGCGCCGGCCGCGATAGCCTGCATTGCCTCGTGCATCGAGCGCCAGCCGGATGCGATTGCGATAGGCCCAGGGCTCCGCGGCAAGCACGGCGATGTCTTCCGGCGGGTGGACGCCGCCACGTTCCAGCGTCTCGCGCAGAATCGTCTGCTTGAAGGCGAGCTGCGCCGGGTAGTTTGCGTGCTGATAGTCGCAGCCACCGCAGGCGCCGAAGTGCGGGCACAAGGGCGCGACGCGCTGCTCCGAGGGAGCGACGATTTCTTCGGTTTCTGCGGTCGCGTAGCCGCGTTTGGCATCGACGATGCGGGTCCGTACTTGTTCGCCGGGCAGCGCAAGGGGCACAAACACCGCTTTGCCTTCGACTCGCGCGAGAAACGCGCCGCCGTAGATGGGTTTTTCAATGCGCACCAGTTGCGCCGCGGCCGGCGATCGCTCGATGTCCCGTGCCCTATCCTTTTCGCGTCCTTTGCGGAAAAGGTGGGATGGCGAGGAGCTTTCCCTGCCCCCTCCTGGTTTGCGCTTTGCCAACGACTTCCGCGGCTGCTTTTTCATTGCTGGCTCATGTAGAACAGGCTCAACCGCGGAAGATTGTAGTGAACCAGCAACTGTTTCTGCACGAACTGGCGCTCCACCTGGCGCATTTGCACAGCTCCCATGCGGCTGCGGTAGGGCGCAAGCTCGCGGGCCGCATGCGCCTTGAGAGCGACGAGCAGCTCCTCGGGAGCGGCGGCGGTGAGCGCGGCAAACAGCTTCTCTTCAAGCACGGTGAGCGCTCGCTCCAGAGATTCCAGATCGACGGCGGCGCTTTTTCCGTCGCTTGAGGCGGAGACTTCGGCGGCCATCTCGCGCAGCCGGACGGCTGTGGTGCGGCAGGCGTCCGGAGCCACCGCAGCCGCATCCTGCGCGGCGTCGAGCGCATTCGCGGCGGCTGCCAGATGCGCTGCGACTCGCTCATGTTCAAAGCCGGATTCGGCTGGCGCGGATCGCGTAGAAGCCGTGCCGGCCGATCCAGTTGAAGCCTCGCTCATCTCCATTGCGGCCTCGATCACCGCCTGTGCGCACCACCCGAGGCCGTTGACGCGCTGCATGCGCGCCCGTTTCTGCCGCGCCTCGTATTTATCAAAGGCCGCGTCGATGCCGCGCAACGCTGCTTCGAGCGGAATTCCGGCCTCGCGCCAGGTCTCGATCAGCGCCCAATCGAGCGTGGAAAGCAGCAGGATCGAACCGCGCCGTTGCTGGAAGCGCTCCTCGATCTCGGTAAAATAGTTGAAGTAGTTGCGCACCACTTCAATCTTAAATTCGGCGAACGGAGACGAACGATGGCAATCATTGGATTTGTTGGGCTCGGCATCATGGGCCGTCCCATGCTGAGGAACCTTTTGAAGGCCGGCCACACGGTCGTTGCCTACGGCCGCACTCCGGCAAAGCTCGACGCCGCAGTGGCCGACGGCGCCCAGCGCGGCGCATCCAACGCCGATGTGGGCGCGCGCGCGCCGATCGTCATCACCATGTTGCCCGACGGGCCTGAAGTGGAAGAGGTGGTGCTGGGCGCGGGCGGCATCCTCTCGGGAGCCAAGCCCGGCTCGCTCATCATCGATATGAGCTCGATCAGTCCGCTGGTATCGCAGAAAATCGCCGCGGCCTGCGCCGAAAAGGGTGTGGATTTTGTCGATGCGCCGGTCAGCGGCGGCGAGCCCAAGGCCATCGACGGCACGCTGGCCATCATGGTGGGCGCGAGCCCTGCGGCGTTTGCCGGGGCCGAGCCGATTCTGAAGTGCCTGGGATCGAGTGTTACGCTCACCGGACCGGTCGGCGCGGGCAACACGACGAAGCTCGCCAATCAGATTATGGTGGCGTGCAATATCGCCGCAATGGGTGAGGCGCTGACGCTGGCCACGCGCTGCGGGCTGAATCCCGAGGTGGTCTTTAACGCGGTCAAGGGCGGACTCGCCGGCAGCGCAGTGCTGAATGCCAAGGCGCCCATGCTGATGGCGCGCAACTTCAAGCCGGGATTCCGGATCAATCTGCACCAGAAGGATCTGCGCAATGCGCTCAAAACAGCCGAGGCCAACAGCGTTTGCCTGCCGCTGACGGCGCTGGTGCAGCAGATGATTGCGTCTCTGGTCGCCACCGGCAAGGGCGACCTGGACCACTCGGCGATCGCCACATTCGTTGAGGCCGCTTCGCATGTGGAAGTGAAGGCATCCTAGTACTACAGTGTTACAAAAACCCAAACGATGCAGAATCAGCAGGTTACGTCGAACCATGAGGGTTAACAGAAACGGAACGCTGCGTGCTACAAACCGCGTAAACACTGGCGAAAATCGTTGCGCTCCGATCTGGACTCAAGTTTGTAACACTGTAGTACTAGCAGGCTCCGTTAGAGACCGGAGAGCGAAAGGGCGCGACCTCAAAAATCGTGCCCTTTTGACAAAACTCTCTCTCACAATGCAGGTTTTTCAATCACCTGTTCAGCGGCGATTCGCCCGCCAGAACGAACTGATTCCCAAATAGAGAAATACGACGATCGCCCCGGCCGATCCCCACAGGCTTTCGTGGCCGGAGGTGTGGGCGTAGTTGGCTATGCCGTTCACGACGCCGCGGGTAAAGACAAGGGCGAAAAGCAGGAAGAAGACGCCGGTCACTTCCAGCCAGAGAATGCCGCCCACGCGGCGGAAGGGATGCAGCAGGCCGCCTACGCCGCGGCTTACGGATTTTCCCGTTTGGTTTAAGGGCTGCCCGGTTTGCCATGTGGCGCGGACTGGCGCTTGGCTGTCAGCCTGGGTTTGGACTCCAGAGCCGGCAACGGGAGCAGCTGGACGGGCTCCCGGAGGGGTAGCTGTGGATCGCGCCGAGGCTGCCAGACGCTGCCCGGCGATGCGCCCCGCGACGCGTACTCCGATCCCCATAGCTCGGCCAATCGTTCGAGGTCTCATTCCGTCTATGATGGTAGCAGCGACCTCGGTCACCTGGGGTCACCACAGCCGTATCCAGGGTTGCTCTTCCGCGGGATTGGCAGTAATGTAGAGAGAATTCAAGCTGCCACCCGTGCCTCGTGGTCTGGGCTGCCGCTTGCGGAGGTAGCTGTGACGTCCCGTCTACGCGAACTGATTCAGCAACTGGGCGAAGCGATCCATGAGTCCGTGATCGAGAGCGAACAGATTGCGGGCGTGGTGCAGGACATCCGCAAATACGGCTTCGATGTGCTGCTCATGCTGGAAGCAACCATCGGTCTGAATGAAGTGGTTGCGGCGCGGGAGAAGAAAGACGATCTGGACGAGGCGGCGGCCGAAGCCGAAGTAAAAACGGGCGCCTTCACGCAAAACGATCTTCATTTTCTGCGTTCCTTGCGCATTTCGGTCGAAGGCGAAGACGACGTAACTGGAGCCGATGAGAATTGAGGATGGCTCCTGGGCCGGGGTGAAAGAACGATCAGGCGCCGCTACAGGTTGAATTTCCACGCAAATCGCAGTATTCTTAGCTAGCAGACGCGTTTGTCCGCCGGTTCTTCCGTGTGCGCACCGGCTGGCGGAGAGATGAGTGGGCCGAAAGCCCACTTTTTATTTGCGGAAAATTCTGCCCGGAAAACCCTGAAAATGCAGGGAATACGGGAAATCTGGCTGCCGGACGGGCAGCGGGGCGTGATGACAGTCGGACTGGACGAAATCCGGAAAGCGGCGGAACGAGTGGCTGCTTCGCACGGACTTGAGGTCGTGGATATCGAGTTGACCGGGCCGGTCCGGGACCGCATCCTGCGCGTAACGCTCGAAAAGGACCTTGCTGGCCGGGCAGATCTCAAGGCGCGCGCCGAGGTACTCCGGAACGAGGGCAGTCCGAAGGACTTGCCGGGGAAGCTTCTGGAGGGAACGCTAGCCGCCGAGCAGCTTTCCGGTGTGACGCACGAGGATTGCGCGGAGTTTAGCCGCGATTTTGGGGTTTTGCTCGATGTGGAGGATCTGGTTCCAGACGAGTCGTACACGCTGGAGGCAAGTTCTCCGGGACTCGACCGAAAGCTGTCCCGCCCGGAAGAGTTCGAGCGGTTTGTCGGGTGCCTGGTGAAGGTGCGGACCTTTGAGCCGGTGCGCAACAACAGGCACTGGCAGGGAAGATTGGTGACAGGCGAAGGAACCCCGTCAGCAACTGGAAAGATCACGCTGGACCTTGCGGCCATCAAGCAGAACAGCAAGAGCCGCAAGAGTGGGTTGGAGACGGTGGAGATCGCTCTCGGCAACATCGAGAAGGCGAATCTGGTACCGGAGATTTGAAGGGCGGGCCTGTGGGACTACCGATCAGGTGCGGGGATCGGGAAGAGGATTGACATACGGCCGGGATTTGGCGGGAATCTGAAACATGGACGGCGAGTTTGGTTTCGCAGTCCCACGTGCCCGCAGTCCCGTTATCAAGAAGTTCGCGGAGCAGAATTGAACGTATTCTCGCTCCCTGCAAACAAGTGAGAGAGAACTATGGCCACCAGCGCTTTGTATCAAAGTATCGAACTCCTGAGCCAGGAAAAGGGCATCAACCCCGCCATCGTTGTGAGTGCGGTGGAGGAGGCTATTGCCCTGGCCACGCGCAAGTACTACAAGACGCAGGAAAACATGCGCGGGGAACTGAACAAGGAGACCGGCGAGATTACAGCCTACATCTACAAGACGGTGGTCGCCGATGAGGATCAGATCGAGGATCCGGTGAACCAGATCACGCTGGCGGAGGCCAACGAATTGGCGCCTGGCGTGGAGGTGGGCAGCGAGATCCGCATCTATCGCGACACCAGCCCGCTGGGCCGCATCGCCGCGCAACTGGCCAAGCAGATCATCTTCCAGAAGGTGCGCGAGGCTGAGCGGGATACAGTCTTCCAGGAGTACGCGCACCGCGAAAAGGAAGTGCTGAACGCGACCGTGAAGCGCGTCGAGGGACAGGACGTCATCTTCGACATTGGCAAGGCCGAGGCGCGTTGTCCACGGCGCGAGCAGTCGCGGCTGGAGCAGTTCAGCGTGGGAGAGCGCATGCGGGTGGTCTTGCTCAAGGTGGATCGCGCGGCCAAGGGACCGCAGGTGATTGTGAGCCGCGCCGCGCCGGAGCTGGTGCAGAACCTGTTCCAGTCAGAGGTTCCCGAGATCTACGACAATACGGTCGTGATCAAGGCCATCGCGCGCGAGGCAGGCGAGCGCACGAAGATCGCGGTTCAATCGCGCGACAAGGATGTGGATCCGGTTGGCGCCTGCGTGGGCATGAAGGGGATGCGCGTGCAGTCGATCATTCGCGAGCTGCGCGGCGAGAAGATCGACATCATCGAGTACAGCGACGAGATTACGACCTTCGCCGAGAAGGCGCTGCAGCCGGCTAAGGTGAGCCGCGTTTCGATCACGGACCTGGGAGAGAAGCAGCTCGAGGTCATCGTCGACGACACGCAGTTGTCACTCGCCATCGGCAAGAAGGGCCAGAATGTGCGCCTGGCGGCCAAGCTTCTGGGATGGAAGATCGACATCAAGAGCGAAGAGGAGAAGCGCCAGGAGGTCGAGCAGCAGATGCAGGCTTTGGCCGGCGCGCCTACGACGCCCATCGAGCAGGTGACCGAACTCGGCGAAAGCATCATCCAGAAGCTGGTGACGGCGGGCATTACCACTGTCGAGGCGCTGGCCGATATGACGCCTGAACAGCTTGAAGAGATTCCCGGCATCGGCGAAAAGACGCTCGAAAAGATCTCCGTGGCCGTGCGGCACTACTTTGGCCAGTTTGAAGAAGCCGAGGCAGCGCCGGTAACTGAAGGCGCGGAGCCGGCAGCCGAAGACGCGGCGGAACAGCAGGCTGGCGAAGCGACCGCGGCAGAGGGCACAGAAGAACAATCTGAGGGCGCGGCGGAAGAGGCAGCGCCCGTTGAAGCGGCAGACACGCAGGACTCCGATGAGGAGATCGCGGCGGAGGTAGCCGCAACTGAAGAAGAGACAGGCGAGAAGCAGGCGGCTGAAGAGAATGACGCGTAAAATGCGCATTCTTTTGAGCCAGGCATACGTTAACGCAAGTGAAAGCGGCCAGGGCCATGAGGTAGCTATGAGCGACTAAGGGGCAGTTTGGCGGCACTGAATTGAAAAGAGGCGGATGAGCAAGGTTCGTATCAACGATCTCGCGAAAGAGCTGGAAGTTAAGTCTCGCGCGATTCTCGACATTCTTCAGGAACTCGGTGTAGCTGGGGTCAAAACGCACTCCAGCTCGCTCGAAGGCGACGAGGCAGACAAGGTTCGTGCGCATTTTGAGCAGGATTCGCGTTCGGCAGCGCAAGCAGCGTCTGCGGCTGGCCGCCACGGCGCGCAAGCGATAGTTCCCAAGATCGATCTGTCGCACATCTCCAAGCCCGGCGATGTGATGAAGGCCATCCTGGCCAAGAAGAAGGAAGAGGAAGCAGAGGCGCGCCACGCGCGCGTGGCGGCCAGGCCGGCAGTGCCGCCGCAGCCGGCCAAGCCTGTGGTTCACGCTGCGCCGGCCGTTCACACCGCCCCCCCGGCCGCACCTGCACCTCAGGCGCGCCCGGAGCCGCGCAAGATTGTTCCTCAGCCACGTCAGGCCCCGCCGATTATTGCTCCGCCTCCAACTGCTCCGGCGATTGCCAGCCGTCCGCCGGCTGTCGCTGTTGTGGCCAAGCCTCCCGCAGGGGCCCCCGTGGACAAGTCAACGCCTGTGGCCGCGAAGCCTCACACCGGCGCGGTTGCCGGTGCGCGCCCGGTGGTTGTGGTCGCGCCGCCTCCGGCTGCGACCGTCGTAGCCAGGCCAGCGGTTCCCGCGGACAAGGTTTCGCCAGTGAGTGTGAAGCCGCCAGCGGCTCCGGTTGCGCACGAAGAAAAGCCCGTGCCGGCCAAACCGTCTGCTGCGCCTGAGGCGCAGGCGCCCGCGGCCGAAGTTGAAGCCGCAGCACCTGCCGAGGCCGCTCCCGAAGTTCCAGCGGCTCCCGCAAATGCGGCAGCGCCAGTTGCCACCATTGCCGCCGAGTCGACGATCGCTTCCGCGCCAAGCCCGAAGGCCAAGGTGCCACCAGCGGCTCCCGCGCGCCGCATGGTGATGCCGCAAACCGGTCCGCGACCGGTCTACAAAGCCTCCATTCCAACCGGAGTTCCGCCAGCCGGAGCCGCAGGCATTCAGCGCGGCAAGCCGATCTTCGATCGCAGACCCGCAGGTGGACCCGGCCAGCGCGGCCCTGGCGCTCCCGGTCCCTATGCGGGAGGTCCGCGGCCTAAGCATCCAACGCGCTCCACGACAGGCGGATTCCAGCCCGGCGGACCCGCAGGCGCCGGTGCGCGGCCTGGATTTGGCGCCCGTCCCGGGTTTGGAGCGCGCCCCGGCTTCGGTCAGCGTCCCGGTCCGGGCGGCGCCGCGCCTCCGCCGGAAACGCAGCGCCCGCAGCGCGCGCCTTCGCGCGGCCGCGGCCGTGGCCAGCAGCAGTATCCCAAGACCAAAGAAGGCCCGATGAAGGGCTTTGTGCCGCCCCCGCGCTATGGCGGCATGCAATACAGCAACGAGCCCGTGCCCATCACCCGCGACATCACCGTAACCGAGGGCATCAGCGTCAAGGACCTGGCAGAAAAACTCGAGGTCCGCGCCAAGGATCTCATCGCCTCGCTGCTCATGGGCGGCGTTTTCGTGACTGTGAACCAGTCGCTCGACGCCGAGATGGTGAAGGAGGTGGCCGCCAAGTTTGGCGCCGCCGCCAACGTCATCACCTACGAAGAGGAGCTCGAGAACCAGGCTATCGAAGAGGTGCTCGACACCGAGAAAACCGAAATGGTCGAAGTGGCGCGCGCTCCCGTGGTCACGGTCATGGGCCACGTCGACCACGGCAAGACTTCGCTGCTCGACGCCATCCGCGAAACCAACGTGGCCGGGGGCGAAGCCGGCGGCATTACGCAGCACATCGGCGCCTACAAGGTGAAGTTCACCAAGGAAGGCTCTCCGGCCTCCGGCCGCGAGATCGTCTTCCTCGACACGCCGGGCCACGAAGCTTTCACGCGCATGCGCGCACGCGGCGCCAAGGTCACCGATATCGTTGTGATCGTCGTCGCCGCCGACGACGGCGTGATGCCGCAGACCCTCGAAGCCATCGACCACGCCAAAGCCGCCGAGGTTCCGATCATTGTCGCCGTCAACAAGATCGACAAACCTGAAGCCAATCCCGATCGCGTGAAAAAACAGCTTGCCGACCGCGGCCTCATTCCCGAAGAGTGGGCGGGTGCGGGCCAGGAGGGCACGGTGTTCGTCGAGGTCTCCGCCAAAAAGCGGTTAAAGCTCGACCTGCTGCTCGAAATGATTTGCCT
>JAJYFA010000243.1 GCA_021790995.1 Acidobacteriota bacterium | reverse complement strand
GGCGAACTGGAGGTTGTGGTGGCGACGATCGCCTTCGGCATGGGCATCGACAAGGCCAACATCCGTACCGTGATTCACGCCGGGCTGCCGGGTACGCTCGAAGGCTACTATCAGGAGATTGGCCGCGCGGGCCGCGACGGTGCTCCGAGCCGCGTCTACCTGATGCACTCCTACGCCGACCAGCGCACGCACGACTTCTTCCTGAACCGCGATTATCCGCCGGTGGAAAACCTGAATGAGGTCTTTGCGGCGCTGGGCGAAGAGGCTCAGCCAGCTGAGGAGCTTCGTGCCGCGTCGAAGCTGGGCGAGGAAGAGTTCGACAAGGCGCTCGAAAAGCTGGAAATCCACGGCGGCGCGCGCGTTGACTTTGGCGGAAATGTGAGCCGGGGTGGCCCGGGATGGAAGAAGAGCTACACGATTCAGGCGCAGCATCGGGCTGAGCAATTCGAGAAGGTGCTGCAGTTTACGGCTTCGAGTGCCTGCCGCATGGCCGCGCTGGTGCGGCACTTTGGCGATGTGCACGATGCGGCGCGCCCTTGCGATATCTGCGATATCTGCGATCCTGCGGGCGCGGAGTTGCGGCGGTTCCGTCACGCCTCGCAGCACGAGCGCAGGATCGTGCAGGCGATCGTGGAAGAGCTGCGACCTGTGCATTATCTGGCTGCTGGTACTTTGCAGCGGAATCTCGAACTGGTGGGCCGTTTGAGCCGCAGCGATTTCGATTGCCTGCTCGACGCGATGGTTCGCGCGAAGATCATTGAGATTGAGGACGCGGAGTTTGAGAAGAACGGTCAGGTTCTGCGCTACCGCAAGGTGCGGCTTACCGATGCCGGACAGGATCTGCGGCCCGCAACGCCGTTGACACTGCTGATTGGCGACGGCATCGCAGGTGAGTTCGATGCCGGCTGCGCTCCTCCGCGGCGCACGAAGCCGGCCAAGGCTGCCGCACGCAAACCGACGGCTCCAGCCGCCCAGGCGCCGCAACCGAGTCCGCATCCGACGCCAGCCTCCGAAGCCCTGGCTGCGCAATTGTGTGACTGGCGCAACGCCGAAGCGAAGCGGCTGGGAGTTCCTGCTTACATCGTGCTGCACGACCGCACCTTGCAGGCGGTGGCGTTGGCGCGGCCCACGAAAACGGAGCAACTGCTGGCAATCGATGGCATAGGCGCTGCCAAGGCTGAGCGATTTGGCGGGGCAATTCTCAAGTTGTGCGCGGCGGCGGTTCGCGCTGCAAAGGCATGATAACGCGCCTTTCACGACGGACGAACAGAACGGAGCGAGCGGGGAACTAATCCGCGATCGCGTGGTCGGTTTTAATGTTCACGCCGCTCCATGCCTTTTGTGAGGTCCAGGGCTCGGCGGGCGCGCTCCAGAATTCGTCGCTTGCGGCGAGCCCGAGCGGCAGCCACGCGGCCGAGCACAGGTAGCAGCTTCCCGTCGAAATGTAGCTCTCGCCGATGGCCGGCTGGTGGCCTGCGAATCCGATCGTCAGCCAGCCTTTGCTGTCGAATGTACCCCTGGCGGCGATCATGCGCATCATCACGGCTGTCATCGCGCAGCGCACCTGCGCCGCGTGGACGCCTTCAGGCAGATCGCGCCGCAAGGCCATCTCGGCCAGCAGTTGCAGGGCGCCGAATCGATATGCGAGCGAGCGGCCGATGGGTGGAAACGTGCCTTCGGGGCTGATGAGCCGCTCCTGAATGGCCGCGTAGCGGCGCGCCCGCGCCTCCACAGGCTTGCGCAGCGGAGACCAGCGGTGGGTGGCCGGCTCCACGGCGTCCAGAATGTTCAGCATCATGGGCTGAATGACGAAGCTGTTGTAGTAGTCCCAGTGAAACTCGGGGCCGTCGCCGTAGACGCCGTCGCCTTTGTACCACTCCTGGTGCTGGCGGAGCGCGTAGTCGATGCGCAGGGTGTCCCATGGCTGGCCGAACTTACAGAAGAACGCCTCGATCATGGCGCTGAAGAGCAGCCAGTTGTTAAAGCCGGGCTGGATGGTACGGGTCGCAGCGAGCGCCCGCACCAGATTTTCTTGCGTCTTCGCGTCGAGCTTCGACCACAACTGGTTGGGCGCACGGACGACGGCCAGCGCCAGAAAGGCCGCATCGACGAGCGACTGCGGATTGGCGCCGAAGTTCAGCGTGTCGGGCGAATGAGAGTTAGTTCCGTGCTCGATGGCGAGCCGCGCCCACTCGCGATAGCGGGTGCGCAAGGCTTCTTCTTTGGGATCGCTGCCCGGTTCGCCTTCGAGCCACGGCCCGAGGCCGCAGAGCAGGCGACCCACGGCTTCAAGATGCGTCGATTGCCTGCGTGCTTCCTTCTGCCCCGGAGCGCATTCTACAGGCATGGTCGCGCGCAGCTTTTGCTGGCTGATTGCTTCCAGCACGGGTTGCGCCACGCGCTCGACGATAGCAAGCCATTGCGCGCGGTCTGCCGCGCCGGTCCGCGCAGCCGCCGTTTCGGACTCCTGGATAGCGGCCTGCGCGGTGGGCACGGCCAGCGCCGGCGCCGCAGCAAGCACGGCGCTCTTTAGAAAACTGCGGCGGGTGGCGTGACGTTGTGGCGGCATGGGACGTTAGCCGATGCGTTCGATAACGAGCGACTCCAGCACGACCGGCTTGTGCGGTTTGTCCTGCGCATTGCGCGCTACCCTGCTGATGGCGACCACAACGTCCTGTCCTTCGACGACTTCGCCGAAGATGGTGTGATTGCCGGTGAGCCACGGCGTGGGCGCGACGGTGATGAAGAACTGGCTGCCGTTGGTGTTGGGTCCGGCGTTGGCCATGGCGAGCTTGCCCGGCTTGTCGAAGCGGTGCGGCGAGCCCTTGGTCTCGTCCTGGAAGTGATAGCCCGGACCGCCCATGCCGTTGCCGGCCGGATCGCCGCCCTGGATCATGAAGTCTGGAATGACCCGATGGAAGATGGTGCCGTCGTAGAGTTTGTTCCTGGACTTCTCTCGCGTGTTGGGATGTACCCACTCTTTCGCACCCTCGGCGAGTTCGATGAAGTTCTTGACGGTGATGGGCGCATCGGCCTCGAAGAGGCGGAGGGTGATCTTGCCTTCGGTCGTGGTGAAGACGGCGTAGGTTCCTGCGGTGAGTGCCATGAATTCTCCTTATTGAGCATTGAGCCATCAGCTTTCGGCTCTCAGCTTGTTGCGGCCGCCGATGGATGCAGCAAGCAAGTTGAAAGCTGACGGTTGATAGCAGTTTTATTGCGCGGGCGTTGGCGCTTGTACCGGCGCTGGTGCTGGCGCCTGCGGCTCGCCAGGGAGCAGCGGCGGCATGGGTTGATCTTCGCGCACGATGGTGACCTTTTCGAGTACCACCGGCGACAGCGGCTTGTCATTGGCGTCACGAGGCACGCGGGCAATGGCTTTCACCACTTGAACGCTTGCGTCATCGCACTGGCCGAAGATCGTGTAGTGCTGGTCGCCCGACTCGAAAGGCAATTCTGTGATGAAGAACTGGCTGCCGTTCGTGTTGGGTCCGCTGTTGGCCATGGCCAGCCGTCCCGGCCGGTCGAAGCTGAGGCTGGAGTCGAACTCGTCGTCGAACGAGTAGCCCGGAGTGCCCATTCCCGTGCCCGTGGGGTCGCCTCCCTGAATCATGAACTCGGGAATGACGCGGTGAAAGGCCGTGCCGTCGTAGAAGCGTTTGTTGTGCTGGACCTGCTTGGTAGTGGGGTCGATCCAGTCCTTTGTGCCTTCGGCCAGTCCGATGAAGTTGGCTACGGCGTTGGGCGCCTGCTTCTGGTAGAACTGGCAGGTGATGCGGCCCATCGAGGTATCCATCACCGCGAACGGTCCGTTGGGAACGGTCAAGGCTTCGGTTGTTGCCTGCGGCGCGTCAGGAATGTCTGCGCTGGCGGGTGCGGGCGACTGCTGCGCAAAGACAACCAGGGCCGCACAAGCCGCGCAACCCGCGATAAGGGCTGAGAAGAGAAGCGTGTGCTGAATTTTCATGCCGATCTTGAGGGTAAATCATG
>JAJYFA010000069.1:6176-19885 GCA_021790995.1 Acidobacteriota bacterium | reverse complement strand
GGCGGAAGGTCCTCGGGAGTCAGTGCTGAAGCTGACGGTCTACACTGAACTACTCCCGCCCTTTGTAATCAATTACTCAGGTGATTGACCGTCCCTTACTATCCAGTGCTTTAGTTAAATGGGTTCGTACTTTGACCGATAGGCGAACGGAAGTGCACGGCATAGCATCTCGTCAGAGCAATCTGTGTCTGGATCGCCCATCGCTTAGGGCGCGAATTAGTGGAGGCGGCGGAATTGCCGCCAGCCCTCACCAAGCCAATACTTCACACGTATTACACACACAGACAGCTCAAGCTATCCATTAAGGCAAATGGAATCAATAATATAAGTTGGTGGAGGCGGCGGGAGTCGAACCCGCGTCCGAAATCGCTGTCAGCCGGGAGAGTCCATGCTGTGTCCGATTCGATTGGTTTCGCTCCGCGGCGCTTAAGAACGGACAAGATGCGCCGGAAACTAGTCCGATTGATCTCGCTTCAGCCGCCCGGACCGAGCCGCTTCCGCCAGCCTGCTGTGCGACGCTCTCTCGCAGCCCACAGGCGAAGCCGCGGAGAACGGCTGCTTAGTTAATTAAGCAGCAAGTGCCAGTTCTTGGTTGGCAACTTTTGTTTTGCAGGCGATTACGGGTGCCCACCCCCCGACATGTCTCCCTTGCCGCAATCGATCCCGTCGAAACCGTGACGCCCCCACATTCTGCGGCCACATATTGGATGCCTCGCGGCCGCAGGCAGATGCACACGGAGCCGAATGGCTCGTGCTGCGTATTCCTATTCTACGCTGAATCGGGTGAACAGTTCTTCACACTGAAGCCCGCCCCCTGTTTTTACTCCAGCATCTGGAGATCGAGGGGCTCAACCAACATGCAGTCCATGGCGCGGATGGGCGCAAGAGCGCGCTTGAGTGCGGAGGTCTTGCAGGGCTCGACCGTGACCACGAAAGGCAACGCGTCCGCAGGGTAGCCTGGCTTCTGGACGATGGCGCGAATGTTGATCTGCTCGTTAGCCAGCGAAGTGGTAATGGCGGCCACAATGCCGGGGCGGTCTTTGACAAGGAAGCGGATGTAATGCGGAACCTCGAACTCGGCGCCTACGTGCGCTGGCGCCGAGGGAATTTCAACACGGCGCGAACCGTGTGCAAGAGCGAGCAGATCGCTCACCACAGCGACCGCCGTAGGATGGCCTCCCGCGCCATGCCCGGAGAAGACCACATCGCCCCCGTAGTGTCCTCTGACAATGACCATATTTTCTGTGCTCTGCGACCAGGCGAGAGGCGAGCGCAATGAGACCAGCATCGGTCCGACTGCCGCAGCCAGACACCCTTGCGTCTGCTCGGCTCGGGCGATCTGACGAATCGTGCAGCCTAGATCGCGCGCGTAACTAAAATCGACAGCAGTGATGGCGGTGATGGGCCGGGGCACAATCTCCTCGGGATCGATCTGGACACGCAGGGCAAGACGCATGAGAATCGCCAGCTTCGCGCGGGCATCGAAGCCGCCAACATCTTCCGTCGGGTCGGCCTCGGCGTAGCCACGGGCCTGCGCCTCGGCGAGCACTGGGGCGAATTCTGCTCCGGCGTCCATCTTGCTCAGGATGAAGTTGCAGGTGCCGTTGAGAATGCCTTGAATGCGCTCGATGCGATCACCTGCCAATCCCTGCTCCAGGCCGGGGATGACGGGAATGCCGCCTGCGACGGCGGCGCCGTATTTGAGATGACCGCCTTTGGCCGCGGCGAGGCGTTCAAGATCGATGCCGTGAAACGCGATGAGCTTTTTGTTTGCGGTAACGGCGCTCTTACCGGATTCAAGGGCGCGGCGCACCCAGCTTCCCGCGGGATCGAGGCCGCCGGCAAGCTCAACCACAACGTCGGCATCCGAGGCCAGCACCGCATCGGCGTCCTCGCTCCACACCACGCTCGAAGGCACCCAGTCGGCGCGCTTGCGCGCCACGCGGCGATTGAAGATGTGGGTCAGTTCCAGACCCTGCGGCCTGGACTCAACCAGAATGCGCGCCACAGAGCTGCCCACCGTGCCAAAGCCAAAGATCGCGATGCGTAAGGGACGCGAGGAGAGGGCGTTGCGGGCGGCAGATGCGTCGAGCGGCGATGCGGATTTGTTCGCTTCGGACACGGGGACTTTCCTGGGCTTGGGGTACGCGGCGAAAGCCCGCGATAGTTCGATGATAAATGAGAAAAGCAAGCGATAGTGAACAGTAAACAGTGGGCAGTGGATAGTGGACAGGAAGCATCGATGAGGGCGATCGCCGGCCAAAGAGCTGTCCACCGTGCACTGTTCACTGTCTGCTAGCATCGAAGCAGATGCGCCGCGCTTCCTCCATTTTTCTGATCCTGCTCTTTGGGCTTGGGCCGCTGTCGGTGTTGATCGAGAGCGAGGAGGCCAATCTGCCGCCCTGCTGCCGGCGTCACGGAACGCACCACTGCGCCATGGCCATGCAGATGGCCGCGATGATGCGCGATGCGGCGCCGGGCAAGATGCCGGCAATGGGGGCGCCCATGACGTGCCAGCAGTATCCGGGTCTGGCTACGCTGTTTGCCGCGCCAGCCCCTGCGCTGACGGCTTCGGCCGCCGGGCTGCACGTGGCGCAGAAGCAGAGCGACATTGCGGCCGGGGATTACGCTACGCCCGCGTCGACTCCCGCGCGCATCCACGCCGGGCGCGGACCTCCAGCCGCCAATCTCATCTAAAAATCAAGTCAAAGAACGGTTCCAGCGAAGAAGGCCGAGATAACCTGTGCAGGCGGTGCGCAGGAGGCATCGGCACGCACTCATGTTGGCGTCTGCGCAATACGCCTCATGTGGCTGCGCAAAGCATTTCTATTCTTCCGGCAAAAAAGAGCGATGTGACCTCCCACCCTCTTTTCGCAAACGGCGCAGGGCATTCCACATTGCGCACGCTCTTATGTGTGCGGTGTCTGCCGGCGTCTGAGCAAGCAAGTTACAGGAGTCCTCGTTGATGTTGAAAACAATTCTTGTCACAGCAATGCTGCTGGCCGCTACCCTTCCCGCGTTCGCAACTGTGTTTGCCACAGTGCATGGCGTTGTGCACGATCCCCAGCACCGGCCCGTCCCCGGAGCCACAATCACCCTGCAAGCCGCTGACTCGGCATTTGTACTGCACAGCACGACCAACAATAACGGAGAATTCGATCTACCGAAGACGCCGATCGGCGTGTATCGTTTGACCGTCGAGGCAAACGGATTCGAAACAGAGACAGAAGCGGTCAGCATTGCTTCGGGAACCAATCCGGTGCTGCATCTTCCGCTGCGTGTGGCCGGTGCAACGCAGTCCGTGGTGGTTGAGAGCATCTCGCCAGGCGCGTCCGACACGGTAACGCCAACCACGCTTATTACACGCAAGATGATTGAGCAGACGCCGGGCGCGGACCGCACGCTGGGTACGGAGATGATCACCGACTACGTTCCCGGCGCCTACATGGCGCACGACATGCTGCACATGCGCGGCGGCCACCAGACCAGTTGGCTCATCGACGGCGTGGCCATTCCGAACACCAAGATCGACTCGAACGTGGGACAGCAGATCGACCCCAAAGATATCGATTCGCTGGAGACGATGAGTGGCAGTTACGACGCCGACCTCGGCGATCGCACCTATGGCATGTTCAACGTGCTACCGCGCAACGGCTTCGAGTTCAACCGTGAAGGTGAGTTGATGCTCTATGCGGGCAACATGTACACCGGTGAGGCTCAGGTATCGCTGGGCAACCATTCGGAGAGAACAGCGTGGTACACGAGCGCCACGGATTCGCGCTCGAACTACGGGCTGGAGACGCCGGTCACGGCGATCTACCACGATGCAACAAATTCCGAGAGCGGCTTCGTTTCTCTCCTGCGCAACCAGACGGCGAAAGATCAACTGCGCGTGGATGGACAGTACCGCGAGGACTTCTTCCAGATTCCGTACGATCCCAGCCAGACAGACTACGAATGCACCTCGGGCTACTACTGCTCATGGGGATTGCGCGATGGACAGACAGAGCGCGATGCGTTCACCATTGTCAACTGGGTTCATACCTTGTCGCCGAAGGCGCTGGTCACGATGGCGCCGTTCTTCCACTTCAACCAGTCCAGCTACGACTCGAAGCCGACAGACAATCCGGTCTCGACCACGTGGCATCAGCGCTCGAATTACGTTGGCGCGCAGGCAGACGCCCGCCTGGACGCCGGGTGGAACAGCTTTTCGGGCGGTCTCTACTCGTTCTTCCAGAAGGAGAATGATCTTTTCGGCGTGCGGATCAACGACGGCAGCGCACCATCGCAGCCAAACACACCTGCCAGCGCCAATGCGGGATTGGCCGAATTCTACCTGGGCGATCATCTCCGACTGGGACCGTATATCACGCTGCTGGGCGGCGAGCGATTTTCGATCTACCGCGCATGGCTCAACGAGACCGCGATCTATCCGCACATCGGCGCGACGGTGCGGATTCCGAGGCTGAACTGGGTACTGCGCGGGTTCTATGGGCACTTTTTCCAACCGGCGCCGATTCTGACGGTTTCCAGTTCGGTGCTGAACTACGCGGGCAGTCTGGGCGGCGGGCAGAACACTTTCACTCCGTTGCCCTCGGAGCGCGACGAGGAACACCAGTTCGGCATCGAAATTCCCTACAAAGGATGGATGCTGAATGTGGACACATTCAAGACTCGGGTGAATAACTTCCTCGATCACTCCAACCTGGGCGAATCGAACATGTACTTCCCGATCGCGGTCGATGGGGCGCTGGTACGCGCCTGGGAGATGACACTGCACTCACCGGAGTTGTGGCAAAGAGGACAGTTCTATGTGACCTACGCGAACCAGATCGCCGAGCAGCGCGGGAATGTGATCGGCGGATTTACATGCAGCATCGCGACCGACCCCGCGTGCGACCTGGGACCGAATTACTTCCCAGTGGACCACGACCAGCGCGACACGCTCAATGCGGGTTTCACGGCCAACCTTCCGGCGCACACGTGGTTCGCGACAAATGTGTACTACGGATCAGGCTTCCACAACGGTCTGGCCGGAGCCAACCAGGGCCCATACAACGGAAACTATCTACCGGTGCACACTACCTTCGATTCATCGCTGGGCCGCACCCTCGGCGAGCGATGGAAATTGTCGCTGACAGCAGTGAATGTGACCAATCATCGCGTGCTGATGGACAACTCGATCACAGTCGGAGGATTCCACTTCAACGATCCACGAATGCTTGCGGCCGAGATGCGGTATAAATTCCACTTTTGAGGCAGACCGGACGTGGCCAGTGAACGTCCTGACTCTGAAGTTCGCAGCATCGAAACCGCTGTCATCCCGAGCGCAACGGGCCGTGATTTATCCGGCTTGCGGAGTCGAAGGGTATGCGGTTGTTCTTTAGCGAACTCTCGGACTCACCATGTAACGCCATAGAGGAATCCGCGCGCATCACGCTACGGTGAATAACCCAGGAAGAACCTCGCCAGCCTTGCCCTCGACGATGTGCGTAAACGCTCCCGCGTTGAGCGGCGCCTCGGGTCCGATGTAGACCGTGCGTGCGCCAGCCTGCCGCGCCCAGTGGACGAAGTTCGCCGCCGGGTACACCGAACCAGAGGTGCCAACGACAAGCATCAGCGTACATTCGGCAATTTCGCGCTCGATGCGTGGCATCTCCAGCGGAATCTCCCCGAAGAAAACAATATGTGGGCGCAAGCGTCCGCCACAGGGGCAGCGCGGAACCTGATCGAGGTTCGCGTAGATGACGTGGTCCTCAACCGGTGGACGGCCGCACTCGCGCTCACAACGGGACTTCGCGAGTTCGCCGTGCATGTGCACGAGATTGTGCGAGCCGGCACGTTCGTGCAGGTCGTCGACATTCTGCGTGCAGAGGAAAAAGCGTCCGGGGAGCCTGGCTTCAAGTTCGGCCAGTGCAAAGTGCGCGAGATTGGGAGCGGCCTTCTGGCAGTCGGCGCGGCGCTTCGCATAGAACTCCCAGACCAGGGCCGGATTGCGCCGCAACGCCTCGGGCGTGCAAACCTCTTCCACGTTGTAGCCAGCCCACAAACCGTCCGACGCGCGGAAAGTGGGCAGGCCGCTCTCGGCACTGATACCTGCGCCAGTAAGGACGAAGACGCGATCGGTGACGGCAATGGGAATGGACATTACAGTGGTTAGTGGTTAGTGGTTAGTGATTAGTGATTAATGATTTTTGATCCGAGATTGGGAAGAGCAAGAGCCCGCGAAAATCCCGTTTCAAAGTGGACCCGCCCCCTGGGACGAAAGCTGAAAACTGACCACTGACACCTGGTTTACGGCACGAGCAAAATCTTCCCCGTAGTCTTGCGCCCTTCGAGGTCGATCTGCGCCCGAGCAGCTTCGGCGAGCGGATAGCTGAACTCGGTGCGAAGCTTGAGTTCACCCTTGGCTGCCCAGTTGAGCACTTCACTGGCGCGCCATTCGAGTTCCGCGCGCGTGGCGATGTAATGCCAGAGCGTAGGGCGCGTTATGAAGAGCGAGCCTTTGCTGCTGAGCTGGATGAGATCGAAGGGCGGAACGGGACCGCTGGCCGCGCCGAACAGCGCCAGCAGACCGCGTGGGCGCAGGCAGTTGAGACTTTTCTCAAAGGTGGTCTTGCCCACCGAATCGTAAACCACGTCAACGCCCTTACCGCCGGTTAGGCGCTTGACCTCGACCTCAAAGTCTCTTTCGGTGTAAAGAATCGCTTCGGATGCGCCAGCCTCGCGCGCAAGCTCCGCCTTGGCCTCGGTCGAGACGGTGGCGATCACGCGAGCGCCTCGCGCCGCGGCGATCTGCGTCAGCAGCAGGCCCACCCCGCCGGCTCCGGCGTGCACCAGCGCGGTTTCGCCGGCCTTGAGCGGCCAGGTCGAATAGGCAAGATAGTGCGCAGTCATGCCCTGGAGCATGGCAGCCGCAGCCTTTTCCATGCTCAGACCCTGCGGAATTTTGACAAGCTGCGCGGCCGGAACCAGCGCATACTCGGCATAACTGCCGATGACGCTCGTGGAGGCAACCGCATCGCCGGCGGCAAAGCCGGTGACGCCGGGACCAAGCTCTTCCACCGTGCCCGCAGCCTCGCTGCCGGGGATCGCGGGTAACGCGGTCTTGTAGACACCCTTGCGGAAGTAAATCTCGATGAAATTGACGCCGATGGCCTCGACGCGAATCAATACCTGCCCCGGACCCGGCTCGGGAATGGGCAGATCGAACAGCGTGAGAACCTCAGGCCCGCCTGTCGAGTGAAATTGAACGGCTTTCATGGCTGCGATAAGGATGAACCCTGAGGGGAGCCAAAAGCAAGAAAATAGGGGGTAGCCAATGGCCAGTAAGGCGTGGGGAGCGGAGGCTGCGATCGAGAAGCGAAAGCGTACACCAGGAGCCGGCTGCTCTCTGTTCCCGATTCCCTGCTTTTACATCAGTCTGTTCCGGCGCTCGGACAGAAGACTCTGCTCGTCTGAAGAGGCAAGACGCACCAGTCGATCGACGGTGTAGGATGCAGGGTGCTGGCTGGTGTAGTAGTGGCGCACTTGCAGTTCGCCGAGCAGGCCGATGGCCAGCAGTTGAATGCCCGCCACGAGGAGCACTGAAGCGAAGACCAGCATGGGACCGTGAAGATCCATCACATTCATCCGGGGATTGAGGATCTTCATAACCAGTAACGTCGAGGCCATGCCGCCCCCCGTCAACATACCCAGCACGCCGAACCCGCCAAAGAAGTGCAGAGGCCTGCCCATGTAGCGGAGCAGGAAGCGAATGGTCAACAGATCAAAGAAAACGCGGAAGGTGCGTCCGATGCCGTAATGGCTCTTGCCGCGCTCGCGATTCACATTGCGTATGGGAATCTCGCAGATTGACGCGCCATACCAACTGGCAAGCGCGGGAATGAACCGGTGCATCTCGCCGTAGAGGGGAATATTGTGGATCACCTCACGGCGATAAGCCTTGAAGGTAGTCCCGAAATCGTGGATGTTCACGCCGGAAAGCTTCGCCATGAGCCAGTTGGCGCAGGCAGAAGGGAAACGCCGCAAGATGAAGTTATCGATGCGGACCTTGCGCCATCCGGAGACAACGTCATAACCCTCGTCGAGCTTTTCGAGAAACGCGGGGATATCGTTGGGATCGTGCTGGAGGTCGCCATCCATCGCGAGGACAAATTCACCCGACGCATGGTCGAAGCCCGCGGCCAGAGCCGAGGTCTGACCGAAGTTGCGGCGCAGCTTGACGATCAGCACGCGGCTGTCAACGGCGGCGATCTCTTCGAGAAGCTTATACGTGCGGTCAACGGAGCCGTCGTCAACAAAAACCAGCTCAAACGGCTCGCCCACCTGCTCCATCACCTGCTTCAGGCGCGCATAGAGGACCGTTACATTTTCTTCTTCGTTGTGAAACGGCACGACAATCGAATATTTCGTCATGATTGATTCCTTAGACGCCGAATTACCCGATAAGGCTTACGTTACACTCTTTAAACGATTCCAGCACCTTGGATGCAGTGCAGAGGGAAAGGACGCACCCATCAAAAATCAGCCCACCAGGCCCCTTGGCTCCTACCGCTCCAACTCTTCCAGCATGGCCTGCATCTCACTGATAGCATGGCTGTTTCCGGTGCGCCCGGCACAGCCGATCCCAGCCTTGAGCCGCTCGATCGCCTCAGCCTTTCGGCCGGCGCCCGCAAGGGCCTGAGCGGACATAAAATAGCCAGCCGTGTAGTCCGGATCGTTGGTCAACAGCACGTCGAACTCATCGAGCGCAGCCGTGACCTCACCGCGATTCTTAAGTTCCATCGCGATGCCGTAACGGGCAAAGCTGTTTCCGGGGTCGAGGCGAAGAATTTCCCTCAGTCCTGTAATTTTATCCATCGTGTTCATATCCGGCACAATCACAGAGGATCGGCCATGGGGGATTTGCGTAAATGACGGGGATTGCCGAAACTGGAACTGGATATGGCAAGCCGGCTATCCGCTGATTTCTGCTTCTGGCTCTATTGTAGCTGGCCGGAGATGCAAACGACGAGAGATGCCAGGCAAACAGGAGAGTATCCGAAACGGCATGAGTAAACAAGAGAATCAACCCATGGTGCGAAATGTCCACAGCACGCAATCGGAGATGACTGAGATCATTCTCCCTAACGACACAAACATGCTGGGCAACCTGCTGGGCGGACGGCTGATGCACTTTATCGACCTGACGGGCGCCATGGCGGCCTACCGGCACGCGCGAACTCACGTCGTCACGGCGGCCATGGATCACATCGATTTCATCCAGCCGGTTCGGCTGGGAGACCTCGTTACGCTCAAGTCTAGCGTGAACCGGGCCTTCACCAGCTCGATGGAAGTGGGCGTGAAAGTATGGGCGGAGAATACACGCACGGGTTCGGTGTCGCATGTGGCCAGCGCCTATATGGTCTTTGTGGCCGTCGACGAACACGGGCGTGTGCAGAAGGTTCCGCAACTCAAGCCTGAGACGCCGGACGAGATCCGGCGCCATGAGGACGCGCTGCGGCGGCGCGAACACCGCGAGCGGGAGAAGACGAGGCGCAGCGAAGCCAGGCTGGTGACGGCAACGCTGAAGGATGCCGGCGCAATCGAGCCGTAGAACGGCCCGTCGCACGCAGCGAAATCGCGCGCGCCGCGCTCCTGTAAAATTTAACAAGACTGTTTTGACGCAGCGATCGCGAACGCCGCTGGGTGAGATGGGTAAAAGCGGACCAGTTCCCGCGGGAAGCTGCGAGTTCCCGCACAAATCAGGAAGGAGTTTTTCGATATGGCGCATGGACATGCCATGCCGGAGCCAGTAGCTTTGCCCGGCGTATCAAAAATTATTGCTGTGGGATCGGGCAAGGGTGGGGTGGGTAAAACCACAGTGGCCGTGAATCTGGCCATTGCACTCTCAAAGCTCGGCCAGCGCGTGGGCCTGATCGACGCCGACGTCTACGGCCCGAATGTGCCCCTGATGATGGGATCCTCCGCGCAGCCGAGGGTGGGCCCGAACAACATGATCGAGCCCAACCTGACGCACGGCATCAAGACCATCTCGATTGGCTACATCTCGCCCGGAGACAAGCCACTAATGATGCGCGGGCCGATGCTGCATCAGATTGTCAGGCAGTTTCTGCAGCAGGTGAACTGGGGCGAATTGGACTACCTCGTGGTCGACCTGCCGCCGGGTACGGGCGACGTGGCGATTTCGCTCGTGCAGACCGTGCCGCTGACAGGCGCATTGGTGGTTTCCACGCCGAGCGACGTGAGCCTCGAAGACGCGCGCAAGGCGCTGGAGATGTTTGCCCAGGTAAACGTGGACGTGCTCGGCGTCATCGAAAACATGAGCCACTTTACCTGCCCGCACTGCCACCAGGAGATCGACATCTTCTCGCGTGGTGGCGCGGAGCGCACGGCAAAGCAGTTTGGCGTGCCGTTTCTGGGGTCGATCGAGCTGGTTCCCGCGATTCGCGAGGGTGGTGACAGCGGAATGCCCGTGGCGCTGGCCGGACCAAAGAGCCCGCACGCAGCTCCGTTCTATGCGGCGGCCGAAAAACTGATGCAACAGGCCGAGGCCTCTGCAGCAGCGGCAACCGATGTAATTGAGATCCAGTAAGTCAGGGTGCAGCGTTCAAAAAAAGCGGGGGTTCGGCCCCGCTTTTTTGTTGGGCGATTCCGTTGAACACGTCTTGTGGACAGATCCTATGCAGGCTGGTTGATAGGCTTCTCCGGCCTCGGCGCAAAGACGTTTCCCATGCGCTGGATTTGCGCACCCACACCGCGCAGCTTCTCTTCGATGCGCTCATAGCCGCGATCCATGTGGTAGACGCGATCGACGACCGACTCGCCGTCAGCCACCAGTGCGGCCAGCACCAGCGAGGCCGATGCGCGCAGGTCAGAGCACATGACAGCGGCCGATGAAAGCCGCGCCGGACCACGCACCGTTGCGGTGTTGCCGTCGACCTTGATGCTGGCGCCCATGCGTACCAGCTCCTGCACATGCATAAAGCGGTTTTCAAAGATGTTCTCGCGCACCAGGCTGACGCCTTCGGCCTGCGTCGCCAGGGCCATGTACTGCGCCTGCATGTCAGTGGGAAAGCCGGGATACTCCTCGGTCGAAATATCTGCGGATCGCAGTTGCGCGGCACCGCGCACGCGCACCGAATCGGGGCCGAGCGCATCGATCCGCGCGCCCGCCTCGCTCAGCTTGGCGATCATTGCGCCAAGGTGCTCCGTGTTGCAGTTGGCCACGATCAGGTCGCCGCCCGTAATCGCGCCGGCAATCAGGAAGGTTCCTGCTTCAATACGGTCTGGATTGATGCGGTAGCGCGCACCGTGCAGCCTGGCGACGCCTTGCACGCGAATCATCGACGTACCCGCGCCCTGAATCTTCGCGCCCATGGCCGCAAGCAGCCCAGCCAGATCAACGACCTCCGGCTCGCGAGCGCAATTTTCTAGCAGCGTCTCGCCTTCGGCCAGTACTGCGGCCATCAGAAGATCCTCCGTGCCCGTGACGGTGATGCGGTCGAAGACAATGTGCGCGCCGCGCAGCCGGGGAGCGCTGGCCTCAAGATAGCCATGCTGCTGGACAATCACGGCGCCCATCTTTTCAAGACCCTTGATGTGCTGGTCAATGGGACGGCCGCCGATGGCGCAGCCACCCGGCATCGCCACACGCGCCGCGCCAGTGCGCGCGATGAGGGCGCCGAGAACCAGCGAACTGGCGCGCATGGTCTTCACAATCTCGTAGCGCGCCACGGGATCGGAGAGCGAGCGGCAACTGATCGTGGTGTGATTCTGCGGCGCGGCGGAAAAACCATCGCCCGGCGTGACGGGCTCATGCAGTTCGACGGCAGCGCCCATGGAGGCCAGCAAACGCCGCTCGGTCGCAATGTCGCGCACTTGGGGAATGTTCTCGAGCGTGACCTCCTCCTCGGTGAGGATGGCGGCGGCCATGCACGGCAAAGCCGAATTTTTGGCGCCAGAAACATGCACCGTGCCAACCAGCGGATTGCCTCCGCGAATGATGAATTTATCCATGAAAAGGCAGCTTCTGACTCCAGGCTTCCCGCTCCAATCTGTGCGCGGGAGTTCTCGCCCATTGCAGCAGGAGCCGGAAGCGGATCGTTAACGTTCCAGTGTAAATGCGCGGCGACAGATCGTAGATAACCAATCTTATCTTAATTTATATCATAGACTTAGCGAGATAAACTCCACCGCCTCCGCCCTCAAAAAGCCTCAAATCCCGCAAAATCCCTTCTCGTGCAGCGGCCCGGGCAAATGGCAAGGGCCCCAGCCCGGAGATGCAAATCACATCCTCCGGGCCGCTGCCGCATGCAGGTGGCGAGGCTTATCCTCGGCCATCAAAATTCATCGTCGTTTTCCAGCAGAGATGCTATCGTACTTTCTAGATTCCTCTAGCAGAGCCGCATGTACAGTCCGATGCGATGAACGCTGTATGGAGCTTCGGGGCCCGCAGACTGGCACTGCGGTGGTGTGGAATCAGGAGTCACCTGCAATGCCTTCATTCAGCAACTTCAAGCATCTACTCAAACGATTCGAATTGCACCCGGTCGTCCCGCGACCTGATCGATGGCCAGTCAGCAAGATCGCAGCATTCTATGGCGCCGAGTCGCCCACCACGCCCGCTTTCATCAAGAACATCAGCTCAGGCGGCATCTACCTCGGGACTGAAGAATCCCTCGCGGAAGGGCAGTTGCTCTTCCTCAAACTCCAACTGGAAGGTGACCCCAAGCTGGTTTCGGATCTGCAGATTACCATTCAAGCCAAGGTTGTTCGCAAGGATGAATTCGGCATTGGTCTCATGTTTGTTCCGCCTCCAGGCCTCAACCCTGCCCTATGGGAGGTTCTTGTTCGCGGCACCGTGGTTCTCACCGATCCCGAGCATGTCATCCAGATGTTTCGCACCCTCCGCACCGTCTTGTTCCTGAGCCGGATTTGTCCCTCAGGGGCAGAGGATGCCATTGCTCTGCTGCATGGGAATCTCGAACAAAACCGTTCGGAAACCTTTTTTAAAATCGCCTTCGTAGCTGAGGACACTCTCGCCGCAGATCCCAATTACGAGCGCATGCGAGCCCATCCTAAACTGGTGGCAAGCATTCTTCGTGAAGGTTCCTGGGCTCCCGACGAACTGACCACAAATCTCTGGAAGGGCCTATTCGTCTCGTCCTGCTCGCTTGATGAAGCGGACGACTCCAACGAGATCTTTGCCGAAGTGCTCATTCACATCACGCCGCGTCAAGCTGCGATCTTCACTCACGCATGTAAGCGCGTCCTGGACTCCACGCCAGCGCCCTTCGATCTCAGCTCCGCTTCCGTCGTTCTCAACCCCGACGAGATTGTGCAAGTCGCGGGCATGCACGACTTAACGCGGATCGCCACCGATCTTGCTTATTTATTTAACCTTGGGCTGATCCAGAACGTCTTCGACTTTACCTCATACAGCGAATTCGATCGCTTTGACATCACACCAACCCAGTTCGGTCTCGAACTTTACAACCGCTGCCACGGCCAGCGCGGCAAAATCGACCCTTCACACCTCGCAGCCGCGAGCAAACACCTGTCCACGCTTCTTCCACAGCCCATTCCCGGAACCCAAGAAGAATGCATTCCTCTCGCGCCCAAATCACCGCAGGAAAGTTAGCCTGTAGCATCTGGAATCGCGAGCGTGCGCAGCCAAGTTGCCCCAAACAAAGACTTTGTTTGGG
>JAJYFA010000069.1:0-6166 GCA_021790995.1 Acidobacteriota bacterium | reverse complement strand
GGGCCACCTGCGTTTACAGCTGAATCGCGCGGCAAGTGTGCGGGCGTGTACACCCGCATGACAGCCGGCCAGGATGCCGGAGTTCCAAAGGGATTGCGCACCCTGGCAGAACTGGGTGGGAAAAATTCGGGTTAGCTGCCGCTTGCCGTCGCAGGCACCAGGTTAAGTGGTTCACTCAGCGTAAAGAGCAGCACCGTGCCGTAATCGAGCGTTGCCTGGGGATGGCTCACCAGCAGGTGCACCGAAACCAGGCTGGCACCCACGATGGTTCCTGCCAGCGCGCCGCCGGGACCACCAAGAATCGCGCCCGTCACTGCACCCACACCCACTCCACCGCCGTACTCTATTCCATCCTTTTTCAAGCGCGATCCCGGCGTCACCACGCCTTCGTAGCCGACGCGGTCTCTGGTTTCCGGAGCTCCGGAGAGCTGCGCATAGAGATGGAACCGCGAACCGTTGGGCAGAATCACCGTCTCAGGAAGCAGACGCATCGAACCGTGGCCGCCCGTGTGGCCCGAAGAAACAGAAGCTATTTTGCCGTCGATCTCGGAGCCGGCGGGAATCAGCACCTGGCCGCCCTGAAGCACGTCCGAGGCAACCTTGGCACGGAAAGGGTCGCCGGAGAGACTTTCGGCTGTCGACAGGCGACCGAGGAGCCGCGTACGAATCGTGGTGCCCACGGGAAGCTCGCCAGGAGGAGGTGGAGCGACATGCACAATGTCGCCATCAGGATCGGACAGCTCGGCGCGCCGGTTCAGCGACGGCTGGGCAGCGCCGTCAGCCGGAGCAATCTGCACGATGCCTGCATCGGTGCCATCGACATTGTCCGCAGCAGAAAGCGTCTCATTGGGAACCGTCTCCGCGGCATAAGGTGGCGGCGCGGGCTGGGCCTTGGGCGCGACATAAGCTTTCGGCTGCGAAGCAGGCGCAGCGGAGGCACGGCGGCTTGGCGAAGGCTTCAACTGCACCGCGGCTTGCGGCGCCTGGGTGGTGATGGTGCTGTCGGGCGGCGGGTTCGACGTTCCCTCGTACGAGTTCGACTGGCTTGCTTCCTGCGCCCCAAGCGCGACCGCAGTGGCAGCCAGTAAAGCGTAAACAAACAGAGTTCGTTTCATCCCGATCTCCTTTAGCTGGGCAAACTCCACTTTCTCAGTCCTAACCCGGCCGGACGGGAGAAAGTCACACTGCCAACCAGCCACATCTGAGAACCAGCCCAAGTTAAGCGTAACGCGCAATCAATTCACCCTGATAGACGCATCGCAGGCAGGTGCCTCTTGCGGCAAGAATCAACAGGGTTAACGGTAGAAATCGAAAGCCAGGAGACAGCTTTCATCGGACAGGCATCGGGGATGCGGATAGCAGAAGCTCGCTGTGTGCTGTTCGCTCCAGGACATTGGTTGATAGCTGAGAGTTGATCGCGGCTTGTGACCGCTGCCACACAGCGATCTGGAGGCTCATTTGCTAAAATTCAAAGGGACACAGTAGTTTTCCGCATTTTTCCTGCACGACGGAGAGTGCCGATTGAGCGCGCAGAGGTTTGTGCACACCATTCAAAGCGCTGCCGGAGAAGTTCTTGCCGTCGATCGCCGTCCCCGGTTGAACGACCGGCTGCAACACCACATTGTGAGGAATAATATGACTGAAATTGTTGCCATTCGTGCGCGTGAAGTTCTGGACTCACGCGGCAATCCGACCGTTGAGGCGGATGTGATTCTGGAAAGCGGCGCCATGGGCCGCGCCATTGTGCCTTCGGGCGCTTCGACGGGCGAGCATGAGGCCGTGGAGCTGCGCGACGGCGACAAGAGCCATTACATGGGCAAGGGCGTTCTGCAGGCGGTTTCCAATGTGGAGACCGTGATTGCGCCCGAACTGGAAGGCATGGACGCCTCGAACCAGCGGCTCCTCGATCAGACAATGATCGCGCTCGACGGCACGCCGAACAAGGGCAAGCTGGGCGCGAACGCGATTCTGGCCGTCTCTATGGCTGCGGCGCGCGCCGTGGCGCAGACCCTCGAAGTTCCGCTCTACCGCTACCTCGGCGGCGTGAACGCGAGCGTGCTGCCCACGCCCATGCTGAACGTTCTGAACGGCGGTGCGCACGCCGATTCGAACGTGGACTTCCAGGAGTTCATGATTATGCCCGTCGGCGCCGAGCGCTTCAGCGAGGCGCTGCGCTGGGCCGCTGAGACCTTCCACACCCTCAAGGGCGTGCTCAAGAAGAAGGGCTACAACACTGCGGTTGGCGACGAGGGCGGATTCGCGCCTTCGCTCAAGGCCAACAGCGAGGCTGTCGAGCTGATTCTCGAAGCCATTGAGCAGGCCGGTTACAAGCCCGGCGAACAGATCGCCATCGCCCTCGATCCCGCGTCGAGCGAGTTCTATGACAAGGAAAAGAAAAAGTACGTCTTCAAGAAGGGCGATAAAAGCGAGCACACCAGCGAACAGATGGTGAGTTTCTGGGACAACTGGACCCGCCAGTACCCCATCGTCTCGATCGAAGACGGCCTGGCCGAGGACGACTGGGAGGGCTGGCGCATGTTGACCGATAAGCTGGGCAGCCGCGTCCAGCTCGTCGGCGACGACCTGTTCGTGACCAACGTGAAGCGCCTGCAGCGCGGCATCGACGAGGGCGTAGCCAACTCGATTCTCATCAAGGTGAACCAGATCGGCTCGGTCACCGAGACGCTGGAAGCCATCGAGCTCGGACGCCGCTACGGCTACACCTCGGTGATCTCGCACCGCTCCGGCGAGACCGAAGACACCTTCATTGCCGACCTCGCGGTGGCCACCGGCGCGGGACAGATCAAGACCGGATCCGCCAGCCGCACCGACCGCATCGCCAAGTACAACCAGCTTCTCCGCATCGAAGAAGAGCTAGGCTCCGGCGCCGTTTACCTCGGTCTAGAGAGCCTCAACTACGGCGAGTAGTTCAAGTTTTCAGCCGCACAAATAACACGAGGGGACTGTCGTCCCCTCGTGTTATTTGTGCGGCGTAAAGCGAAGTCTACGCCGCGGACGCGATCGGTCAGGAGACGACACTTGAGCACAGAAGAGTCCTCTGACGGATCGGAGACGAACAAAACCTCACTATGCGCAACTCCACAAAATCTACGGTGCGTCGGAAGCCAATGAGGCGCGGTATAGCCCCGCAACGTGCATCGGCTGTGAGATGAAGACCGTCAGCGGCGTACCCGACCCCAAACACGTCAGCACGTCTTATGTGGAGCGTCAGAACCTCAATATGAGAATGTCCATGCGGCGTTTTACCCGCCTCACAAACGGGTTTTCAAGGAAGGTTGAAAACCACGGCCATGCAGTTGCGCTCTACTTTGCCTACTACAACTTCTGCCGAGTTCATCAGACGTTGCGGGTGACGCCAGCGATGGAAGCTGGTCTATCCGATCATGTATGGAGCGCCGAAGAACTGATTTCGCTTCTGCCTGAGACAGTCGCGAAAAAGCGCGGACCTTACAAAAAGCGGGATCAGATTTCAAACTGACCCACTACCGCCTCAGGCAACGGACCCGCATGGCGAGAATGGAAAATCACTTCGCTGCGCGGGATCACCGCGAGCGCAGGGATTTGATAGCTGCTGGCAGCCGTTCCTCGATCAGCCGCGCACGCGACTGGGCGATATCGCTCAGGTAGGACGGCGCCGACGTAGCCATCAGCACCAGCGCCAGGGCAATTACGGAAAAGACAAGCCCCGCAATCCCGGCTGAAATCAGCATGTGATAGGTATCCTGAACATCCAGCCCGAAGACATTGAAGGCGACATGCTCCAGAGGCCTGATGTGCTTCAGGACCGCGAGCGCGAAGAGGAAGAAAAGAGCCGCGAGCGACGTAAGAACCGCAAGCGCGACATCGAGACTTCGATGAAACTTTTGCCGGGATCTGCAACGAGCGCATTCGGCAAAATGATTTTCGTAGTCTCTGCGCATCTCCGGGGAAATACCGGAGATGTCATATCGCCAGCTTGCCAGAATTGCGCCTACGACCCTGTCTGTGCATTGCATTCTTGCCGTAGACATAAGAACCACCCTGCAAAGAACTCACTACAACCGTTGAGCTTCCGCGTGGAGGTTATGAACAGAAGCTGTTTCTTTGGACGTGCTGCCTAGGGAACAGTTGCAGAATATTCACAATGCGCAACGGCTCCGCTTTGCACAGCGCCGAACAACGGCCATCATTCGCCTTCAGCTACTGGCCGTTACTAACTATTGTAACCTTTTCTTTAGAAACGAATAGCGGAAAGTGGCTGGTGCTGTTCGGCAAGCAGTAGCCGATTCGCCAACAGGCTGGCCCGCCCCGTCAGTGCGCGCTCAGCCGCAACCCTTGCCAATTCTGGAAGATTATTATTTTCAGAGAGATGGCCAAGAATTATATATGCAGCCTGGCCGTCATAGTCCTCGGCAAGGAACTGCGAAGCGGCGTCGTTCGAAAGGTGGCCGACCCGCGACAGCACCCGCTGCTTGACCGACCACGGGTAAGGCCCGTCGCGCAGCATTTCAAGATCGTGGTTGGATTCGAGCAGAAGCAGATCCAGGTTCCTGAGCTGTTCCCTGACGTTTGGCGCGACGTAGCCGAGGTCGGTGGCAAAACCCATGCGAACTCCCTCAGAAGCAAAGACAAAGCCTACGGGATCGGCCGCATCGTGCGGAATCGTAAAGGGTTGCACATCAATGTCGCCAATCGAAAACGGTTCTCCGGGGCGAAAGTACTCGACCGCTGGAAGCCACGTGGGATCGTCCTTGGGTGAAGCCTGACGATCGGAGGCCTCGTCAGCAGCCAACTCCGCCACAGTCTCCGGGAGGTTGGCCGGGGAGGACAGATCCGCGTCTTCCACAAGATCCTCCTCAGGATCGTCCGCAGAATCAGTCTCTTCCACGGATTCCGCCTCGGCCTGCCGTTCCGCAGCCTGCTTGTGGCACATTTCCAGCCATTGGCGATAGGTCATCTGGCGTCGCGGCGAGAGCCAGCGCATCCAGGCGCGGTGCGTCGCCTCCGTAAAATACACAGGAATCCCAAGCTTGCGCGCCGTCACGGCGACGCCGTTCACGTGGTCCTGGTGCTCGTGGGTAATAACGATGGCATCGAGGGTTTGGGGATCTTCGCCGGCCAGATTCATGCGCCGGAACAACTCGCGACAACTCAGGCCCGCATCGACCAGAATGCGTGTGTGGCCACCAGAAACCACCGTACTATTGCCCTTCGATCCCGAAGCCAGCACCGTGAAACGAACCATGGATTGAGCATACCGCGAACGGCTGTGCGCAAGGTCCGTTTACGCCGAGCCGCTCAAATCCGCAGGAATCTCAATGGAAACCACGGTACCGCGCCCGGGATTCGACACCACATTAAAGCGCGCCTGATTGCCGTAGAGCACTTCCAGCCGCTCCTGCACGTTTTTCATGCCAATACCGGCGCCACGGCGGCGCAGCGCGGAAGCGGGGCGCGCACTCATGCCCACGCCGTCGTCCGCTACTTCGATTGAAATGCGGTCGCCTTCAAGCCTGCTGCGCAGCGTGACCGTGCCGCCGTGGAGGCGCGGCTCCAGACCGTGCTTGATGCTGTTCTCAATCAGCGGCTGCAGCAGAATGCTCGGCACCAGCACATCGAGCGTGCGCGGGTCGATTTCCTTTTCGAAGCGCAGCTTGTCGGCCCCAAAGCGCACCACCTCGATGTCCAGATAGTCGTCGGTGAAGCGAATCTCCTCGCGCAGGGGAACGTAGGTATCGTGGTCCTTGAGCAAGGCTCGCAGAATGTTGGCGAGCTTGACCGTCATGGTGCGCGCCTGCTCGGGCTGGCTGCGCACGAGCGAGGCGATGGAGTTGAGCGTGTTGAACAGAAAGTGCGGATTGATCTGCCGCTGCAAGGCGTCCAGGCGGGCTTCGAGCAGCAGGCGCTTCTGCTCTTCGAACGACATCTCCACCCGCAGCGCGTTCCACACCTTGAGCGCGATGCCCACGTTGATCGGCGCAGCCAGCCAGACCAGCGCCTGCAGCCAAAGCTGATCGGAAACGAGCGCGAACAGGCGATGCGGGAAAAGATGGTGAATCCAGTCGCGCGCCATCTCCAGAATCGCGATCAGAAACAGCATCAGGATCTGGCGGTCGATGCGCGGCTTGATCAAGTTGCGCCTCACCCAGCGATAAAGGCTCAGGTC